>NZ_WIRE01000001.1:637837-956756 GCF_009601165.1 Alcanivorax sediminis
ATGGTGGAACCCACCACGAACATGCAGCCCATCACCAGATACCCCTTGATCCACAAGTCCGTGGGCAGCCAGACAATGCCCAGTACCATCAAGCCGAGACTGATGGCGAAGGACGCCTTTACATAGAACAGCCATCCGCTGGAATGGCGCTGGATCGTACTTTCGTCCATGGGAAACCCCTTTGTGTTGTTATTCATTAAACACTGTTTAATTAACTGGCGTCAGTGGACCACATTACTTAAACGATGTTCAACAAAGAGGATGTTACGGCTTATGTCTCAGCCTGTTCAGGAGCCCCGGGGCGACGCCCGATGGGCCGGGCAGGGTTGCCCGCCACGATGGTCCAGGCCGGTACATCCCGGGTGACCACTGCCCCCATGCCCACTACGGCATGATCCCCGATGGTCACCCCATCGACGATGCCCGCGCGGGCGCCAACCCAGACATCACGACCAATATGGATTCCCCGGGAGGTCACCGGCTGCTCGCGCACCGTGCGATCCGCCGCCATGCCGTGATTGAAGGCATAGAGGGTGCAGTAAGCGGCAATGCGGCTGTCATCACCAATATGGATGCCGCTGGCACCGCCATCCAGGCTCACATGGTGATTGATGCTGACCCGGGAACCCAGACTGACTGGACCATGAATAACGCAATCTGCGGCGATCTGGCTGCCATCACCCACGATAATGTCGCGACCCGGTTCAGCCAACAGAACGGCCTGCGGCGCCACAAAGCAGTGCTCGCCAAAATGTACCGTCTCCAGCTGACTGAGCCGCTGCTGAATCCCGGCTTGCCACGGCGCGGCCCAGGCCAGGTGTTTCGGCTTCAACCGTCCGTACAGCCATGGCATGTAGGCAAGGCGCTGTTTGTGTTGTTCGCGGTAATCGTCTTCGGTCATTTCAACCCCTGCTGTTGGAGCGGCGCTCGCGGCACAATGAAGCTAGTTTGGAGTTTCGAGAAGCGAGTTTCGAAAGGCAAAAACAACAATCGGCACCGCTTGCAGGTTTTCGGTACTCGAAACTCGTCACTCGCCTCTCGTGCTAATAATCCCGCCGCCAGCGACGCTCCTACAGAAAATTAGGAGTTTAGCAGCCCACCTCCTATGCAGTAGCATGAACATCCAAAACAAGGAGACCTGCTGTGAAGAAACTTCTGCCGATCGTCCCTCTCTCGCTGGGCCTGGTGCTGGCCGGCTGTCAGAACATGGAAGCCGTGATGCCCTGGGTGAGCATGGGTAACAATATGGCCAAGAGTGCCGGCTACAACACCGATGAGAAGCTGGCTGCCGGGATCAAGGAAGCGCTGGTGAAGGGCACTGATGCTGCAGCCGCCCAGCTGTCACAGGAAGGCGCCATGAACCTGCAACTGCCGCAGGCCGCACAGCCCATCGCCAACACCCTGCGCCAGTTCGGCATGGGCAGCTATGTGGACAAGGTAGAAACCGCCATGAACCGTGGTGCCGAAAAGGCCGTAGCCGCGGGTGCCCCGGTCTTCAAGAATGCCATCAACGCCATGAGTGTGGATGATGCACTGGGCATCATTCAGGGCGACGACACTGCAGCCACCACCTACTTCCGGGGCGAGACCGAAACCAGCCTGCGCCAGCGCTTCCAGCCCATCGTGGAAGAGAACCTCCAGAAGACCGGCTTCTACGACCAGTACAAGACGTTCCTTGCCGCCTACGATAAGTTACCACTCACTGACAAACCCAGCCTGGACCTGGAAGGGTATGTGATCGACAACAGCATGGACCAGCTCTACACCCGCATTGGCGAGCAGGAAACCCTGATCCGCAACAACCCCATGCAGCAGGGCAGCGCCCTGATCGGTGCGGTGTTCGGCGGGAACAGCCAACCGGCTCAGTAATCTCGATGTCCAGATTCCTGATGGGCCTGACAGGTTTATTCCTGTTGGCCCTGATGCTGCGATTTGGCATTTTGGAATACAGTCAGGCATGGGAGGATGCCGGGGATCGGATGCTGCGGGAAACCCGGATCCACCTGCTTGCTAAGCATGGCCGTGAAGGCAAATTCCCGGACGACTTCACTCAGGAAAGTCCGCGCGTTTGGGGTCTTTCCGGTCCTTCACTCAGGTATTTCCGTTATAAAGACGGCTGCCGAATCCTCTTCTATCTATGGCCTTTAGGCCCCCATCAAGGCATCGACTGCATCACCGGCGAGCAGCTTCACGAAGAATAGAAAAATGGAATCCTTTGTAGGAGCCCATGCTTGCATGGCGATCACTAGCTGGCCGCGGACTACAAGCCTCCAGCTGCAAAGCGGTTCTGCCCGGAGCAGTAAATGTCGCGTCAGTGGTCGGGCCGACATACTGAGTCAGCCCGATTATCGCCATGCAAGCATGGGCTCCTACAATGTTGGTACTTACGCCACCTGGGGCAGGATCAGTCTCGCGAAGCTGCTGAGGATGCTGCTGGCATCCTCGCACTCACGCACTTCCTGCAGATAGGTATCCACCTGCTGTTGTGTCAGGCTCTCGCCGCTGAGCGCCTGCAGGTAAGCTCGCATCACATCGGCGCTGAATTCAGGATGGAATTGCACCCCCCAGACGCAGTCTCCGTACCGGAAGGCCTGGCAGGCGTCATGAACATTGCTGGCCAGCACGGCGGCACCCGGGGGCGGAGTGAGTACTGACTGTGTGTGCACCACTTGTGCCCACGGGTGGTTCTCGATGGCACTTAACAGGGCGTCCTGATGACCGGCTTGCGTCAGCCGCAGGGGCACCGTGCCCACTTCGATCCCCATGGGGTTATCGGCCACTTCACCGCCCAGTGCCTGAGCCAGTAACTGGTGGCCAAAGCACAGCCCCAGCACGGGCAAGGCTGGGTGTTGATGGATCGTGCGATAACACCAGTGAATCAAGGTGTTCATCCAGTCCGCCTGGTCAGTCACCATGGCGTGGGAGCCGGTAATCACTACACCAGCCAGATCCGACGCCTCAGGCATGGCATCCCCCTCCGGTACATCCACGACCCAGACCGGGGCAGCGGTGCCCAGACCATGGCTGATCCACTGTTCAAAATCGCCATAGTGATTGCTGATGTGCGGGTAGGTTGACCCCGTCTTGATGATGGCGATGGGCTTGCTGTTATTCATGACGTTGCACCCTTCAGACATCCTGTCTCATTTTTTCCACTCTCCAATGAGAAACAGAGCAAGGGGTATACCAACTTTTCCGTCAGCAAGATCAACGGTGACAAAAGGAATATTGGCGGCGCCACGCAAACAGGGTCGAGTTGCGAGTAACGAGTTGCGAAAATCAAAAACAACCTGGCGGAAGCGGAAGGTTTTCGTCACTCGAAACTCGTTGCTCGCCATGGCCCTGCAAACGATGCTCCCCCGGTGGAAAGTCAGGAGAGCGCCTTGTGCCTCGGGCAGCTGGTGAGGTGATCGTTGACCATGCCAGTAGCCTGCATGAAGGCATACACAATGGTCGGGCCCACAAACTTGAAGCCCCGTTTCTTCAGTGCCTTGCTCATCGCCTCAGCCTGGGGAGTGGCGGCAGGCACCTCCTTCATGCTGGAAAAGTGATTGATCTGCGGCGTACCATCGACAAAACCCCATAGAAAATCGCTGAAACTGCGCCCTTCTTCGCGTAACTCCAGATAGGCCCGGGCGTTGCCAATGGTCGCCCGTACCTTCAGCCGGTTACGGATAATGCCCGGATCCGCCAACAGCTCTGCCACCTTGACTTCGCCGTAGCGGACGATGCGTTCCGCATCGAAGCCATCAAACACCTGTCGGTAGCGATCGCGCTTGCGCAGCACCGTAATCCAGCTCAAGCCGGCCTGGGCGCCTTCCAGATTCAGACACTCGAACAGGGCCTGTTCATCGTATTCCGGCACTCCCCACTCGTGGTCGTGATAGTGCTGATAGAGTGGATCGGTTCCACACCAGGGACAGCGTTCCATCGGCTGACATTCCTTATCAGGTTTGAGGCAGCCCATACGGTATCACCGGCTCCCTCAGCCCGGTATACTTGGCGCCTGATTTTTGGCGGCAAAACGAACTCGAACAACAGGATTCACCATGGCGGAAAAACCGCAGACGGACATCATGACTTTCCAGGGCCTGATTCTGGCCCTGCAGCAGTACTGGGCAGAGCAGGGTTGCGTGGTTGTGCAGCCCCTGGACATGGAAGTGGGCGCGGGCACATTTCACCCCTCCACCTTCCTGCGTGCCATCGGCCCGGAGAACTGGAACAGCGCCTATGTGCAGCCCTCCCGTCGTCCCACCGACGGCCGTTACGGGGAAAACCCCAACCGGCTGCAGCACTACTACCAGTTCCAGGTGGTCCTGAAACCGTCGCCGGACAATATCCAGGAACTCTACCTCGGTTCCCTGCGCATGCTCGGCTTTGATCCGCTGGTGCACGATATCCGTTTTGTGGAAGACAACTGGGAATCGCCGACCCTGGGCGCCTGGGGTCTGGGCTGGGAAGTATGGCTGAACGGGATGGAAGTCACCCAGTTCACTTACTTCCAGCAAGTGGGCGGCATCGACTGCTACCCGGTCACCGGCGAAATCACCTATGGCCTGGAGCGTCTGGCCATGTACATTCAGGGCGTGGATTCGGTCTACGATCTGGTGTGGTCCGATGGTCCCTTTGGCAAGGTCACCTACGGTGATGTGTTCCTGCAGAATGAGGTGGAGATGTCCACCTTCAACTTCGAGCACGCCAATGTGGATGAGCTGTTCAAGCAATTCGACCTGTTCGAGTCCGAGTCCACCAAGCTGATCGAGGCCGGCCTGCCGCTGCCTGCCTACGAATACGTATTGAAGGCCTCCCATACCTTTAACCTGCTGGATGCCCGCAAGGCCATCTCCGTCACCGAACGCCAGCGCTTTATCCTGCGCGTACGTACCCTGGCCCGGGCCGTAGCCCAGGCCTACTTCGATGCGCGCCGCAAGCTGGGCTTCCCCATGGCCGATGAGGCGATTCGTGAGGAAGTGATGGCTGAGCTGCAAAAGCAGGATGAGAAAGCCGCCAAGCAGGCGAACAAGAAGGGGGAGAAATAATGTCCCGGGATTTGCTGATTGAACTGGGCACCGAAGAGCTGCCACCGAAAGCACTGCCGACCCTGAGCGCGGCGCTCACCGAAGAATTTGTACGCCAGCTGGATGAAGCCGGTCTGAACCATGGCGACGTGGAAAGCTTTGCCGCGCCCCGTCGACTGGCCGTACTGGTCCGGGGTCTGGACGACAAGCAGGCCGACCGTGATATCGAACGTCAGGGCCCGGCAGTTCAGGCCGCCTTCGACAAGGACGGTAATGCCACCAAGGCCGCTCAAGGCTTTGCCGCTTCTCTGGGGCTTACCGTTGACCAGCTGGGTCGTCAGGACACAGGCAAGGGCGAGCGTCTGGTAGCCAAGATCACCGAGCAGGGCAAACCCACCGTAGAGCTGGTGCCGGAATTCTTTGCCCAGGCGATTCAGAAATTACCCATCCCCAAGCGGATGCGCTGGGGCAAGCGCAAGGTGCAATTCGTGCGCCCGGCACACTGGCTGGTGGCGTTGTTCGGTGACGACGTGATTCCGTTCGAGCTGCTCGATCTGCAATCCGGTCGCACCAGCTATGGCCACCGTTTCCACGCCCCCGGCGCTATCGAGCTGGCCAATGCCGGCGAGTATCTGGCGCGCATGGAAAACGACGGCCACGTGATCGCCGACTTCAACCGTCGCAAGGCCATGATTGAAGAGCAGGCCATTGCCGCCGGTAAAGCCGCGGGTGGCGTTGCCCAGATTGATCCTGATCTGCTCAATGAAGTGACCGCGCTGGTGGAATGGCCGGAAGCCCTCACCGGCAGCTTTGATGACGACTTCCTGCGCGTTCCCCAGGAAGCGCTGATCAGTGCCATGGAAGAACACCAGAAGTACTTCTCCGTACTGGATGGCAGTGGCAAGCTGATGCCGAAGTTCATCACCATCAGCAACATCCAGTCCAAGGATGCCCAGCAGGTGATCTCCGGCAACGAGAAGGTCATCCGCCCTCGTCTTGCCGATGCCGCCTTCTTCTACGACAACGACTGCAAGAAGACCCTGGCCCAGCACAGTGAGGGTCTGGCCAATGTGGTATTCCAGCAGCAGCTGGGTACCGTGGCCGACAAATGCCAGCGTATCGGCGGCCTGGCAGCCACCATTGCCGAACAGATTGGTGGCGATGCCGCCCAGGCCAAACTAGCGGGTGAGCTCAGCAAGGCTGATCTGAACAGTGAGATGGTGTACGAGTTCGATACCATGCAGGGCATCATGGGTTACTACCTGGCCCAACGAGAAGGCCAACCGGAAGAAGTGGCCAAGGCCCTTTACGAGCAGTACCTGCCGCGCTTTGCTGGCGATAGCCTGCCGCAGAGCAAGACCGGCATGGCCGTGTCCCTGGCCGACAAGATCGATACCCTGGTGGGCATCTTTGGCATCGGCCAGAAGCCCAGCGGTACCAAGGACCCCTACGCCCTGCGTCGCGCCACCCTGGGCGTGCTGCGCATCATCATCGAGAATGGCCTGGCGGTAGACCTGCGCGATCTTCTCGATCAGGCAGCCCAGCAACTGGGTGATCGCATTGATGCTGCCCAGGTAGATGAAGCGTTCGATTTCATCAAGGGCCGTTACCGCGCCATGTACCAGGAGCAGGGCATTGCCACTCCGGTGATCCTGTCGGTACTGGCCATCGACGATGCCTGTCGCAAACCGCTGGATTTCGATCGCCGTGTCAAAGCAGTGGCCGCTTTCCAGCAACGTGACGAAGCCGCTGCATTGGCTGCCGCCAACAAGCGTGTATCCAACATCCTGGCCAAGCTCGACGGTGAGCCACCGGAAGAAATCGACGGTGCCTTGCTGGAAGATGAGGCCGAACAGACCCTCACCAACCTGGTGGTGGCCAGCTACGAGCAGTCCGAACCGCTGCTGGAGCAGGGTGATTATCAGGGTGTGCTGGAAATGCTGGCCGAACTGCGTGAACCGGTGGATGCGTTCTTCGATACCGTGATGGTGATGGCAGATGACGAAGCGGTACGTAATAACCGCCTGGCCATTCTGGTGTTCCTGCGCGATCTGTTCCTCAACGTGGCCGATATCAGCCTGTTGCAGGAATAAAAGACGCTGCACGCAACACGCTTAAACGGGGCCGCAGTTAACTGCGGCCTTTGTTGTTACAAGTCGCCACCGTAGGAGCGTCGCTGGCGGCGCGATACCTCAGTTTCGAGTGACGAGAAGCGAGTTTCGAAAGGCAAAACCTGCATATCGTACTGCTTCAAGGTTTTCGCAACTCGAAACTCGGTACTCGCAAGCAGGCCATCCCTTACAGGGCATTGCCATAACGAGCACAAGAGTGTCTTCACTGCTATCTGGTAGTCTTTACCCATGAACAAACTCATCATCCTCGACCGCGACGGGGTCATCAACGAAGACTCCGATGCCTACATCAAGACCGTGGATGAATGGATCCCGATTCCCGGTAGCATTGAGGCCATTGCCCGTCTCAGCAAGGCCGGTTACACGGTGGTGGTGGCTACCAACCAATCCGGTATTGGTCGCGGTTACTATGATGAGGCGACGTTGAAGGCCATGCACGATCGCCTGCGGGCACTGGTGGCAGAGCAGGGTGGTGAGCTAGGCAAGATTTTCCACTGTCCCCACGCACCGGACGACGGCTGTGATTGCCGCAAGCCCCTGCCGGGTCTGATCGACCAGATTGTTACCGAGTATGGCGATGTGTCCGGCACCCCCCTGATTGGTGATAGCCTTAGGGATCTGGAAGCGGGGATGGCTCGCCACTGTCAACCGGTGCTGGTACGCACTGGCAAAGGACAGAAAACGCTAGACAAGGGACTACCTGCATCCCTTGGCGAAGTGGCCGTGTTTGATTCCCTGGCAGACTTTGTTGATTACACCTTGAAGGACTAGGTATGCAGCACGACGCACCGTCGCTGTCGATCAAGGTTCGCAGCGCGCTGTTTTTCGTGCTGTATAACCTTGCCGGTATTTTCTACAGTTTTTTGTGTGTCTTGATTGGCCCTTTTCTGCCGCTCAAGCCACGTCACCGTTTCATCAACGGCTGGACCCGTTGCGCCATGTGGCTGGACCGGCACCTCAATCGCGTTCAGGTCAATCTGGTCGGCGCCGAGAATTTGCCGACACAGCCCTGTCTGATCCTCGCCAATCACCAAAGCAGCTGGGAAACCTTCTATCTGCAAACGGTGATCTGCCCGCAGACCACCGTCGTCAAACGTGAGCTGTTATGGGTTCCTTTTTTTGGCTGGGGGCTCGCTTTGCTCAATCCGATTCGAATTGACCGCAGCAAGGGCAATGCCGCACTGAAGTCGCTGCTCAAGCAAGGTAAAGAGCGACTGCAACAAGGCCTGCCTGTGCTGATTTTTCCGGAAGGCACCCGGCAACCCCCGGGTAAGCTTGGCAAGTTCAACCATGGTGGCACCATGCTGGCCTGCCAGGCAGGCGTCCCGATTGTTGCCATCAGCCACAACAGTGGCGATTGCTGGCCCAAAGGGTCATGGGTTCGGTATCCCGGCACCATCACCATCCGCATCAGCCCTCTTATCGAAACGGAAGGCAAAAAAGCCCAGCAGGTAACGGCGGAAGTGAAGGAATGGATCCAGGGAAATTACCCCGGCGAACTTTCTGAATAAAGGCAGCTAGAAACACCCTCCGTAGGAGCCTGCCTGCAGGCGATCCGAGCCTTGGCGAGGAAGGGTGTTGCAGGAACGGGGCGTAGCGGAGTAACGCACGCAGTGCGACCCCGAAGGGGTGAGCGCAGCGAATAAAGCCAGCTTGTTGGCCGAAGGGGGCCTGGATCATTCTGCAGCGGCAGTAGCGATCTGAAAGCCTTTTCGGCCAACAAGTTGGCTCTCCTACAGGGCGTACGCTCTGGAATCCTTACCTCGCTGAGACGAGGATCGCCATGCAAGCATAGCTCCTACAGGGACAGTGGTTATTTTAGGTCGCCGAACTCGACGATCTGGAAGGGATTACCGTTCTTCTATAAAAACCCGGGAGCTTTTTTAGTTTTCCTGATCCAAGCGTAGCTCGTAGCTAACACGATTTTAACGAAGCCCTTATTGCTATCCCTTATTAAAATAACTAGAGTCACCCGCGCAGTTTAATGACTACTTATTAAGGGAAAAGTAATGACCATCAATCTTGATGCACTTTCCATCGACGAACTGGAAAAACTGATCAAGCAAGCGGAAGCTGCTCTGGACAAAAAGCGTAAGGCTGAGCTGAAAAATGCCCAGGCAGTGCTGGAAAAGATGGCCAAGGAACTGGGCGTAGATCCTCAGGATCTGCTCAAGGGCACCGGCGAGAAAAAGAAATCCACTCGCAAGAAAACCACCACCAAGAAAAAAGCAGGCGCACGCAAACCGGCTGCCGTTAAATTCCGTGATCCGAAGAACAGCAGCAACACCTGGACCGGCCGCGGCAAGCGTCCCCTGTGGCTGCAGGACGCCCTGTCCAAAGGCGCCAAGCTGGAAGATTTTGCGGTATAAATTACGCATGACCCCAGACGCCTGAGGCCAAACGCTTAAGGCAATAAAAAAGCGAACCCAATGGGTTCGCTTTTTTTGTTTAAGCGTCCTGCGTCAAGCATCCAGCCTCTGGCGTTTATACGTCCAGGTTGGATACCTGCAGCGCATTGGACTCAATGAACTGACGACGAGGATCCACGTCATCACCCATGAGACAGGTGAAGATCTGGTCTGCCGCGATCGCATCCTCGATGGTCACCTGGAGCATGCGCCGGCTCTCGGGATCCATGGTGGTCTCCCACAGCTGGTCTGCGTTCATCTCACCCAGCCCTTTATAGCGCTGAATGGCAGTACCACGACGCGCCTGTACCATCAGCCATTCCAGAGCATCCGCGAAATGTCGAATGGGACGCTGGGTTTCACCGCGCTGGATGTAGGCATCGTCTTCCAGCAAGCCTTCCAGGGTTTCCCCCAACGCTTTGATCTTCTGGTAGTCAGGCGACTGCAGAAAATCGATAGTCACACGATATTCACGGGGTACACCGTGAGCGAGTACTTGCACACGTGGCAGGAACAGACCGCGCTCCTCATCCTTCATGGCGGTAATGGTAAACGTCTGAGTTGCATCGGTAATCGCATCCACACGCTTGCCCAGCGTTTCGCACCAGCTTTCCATGCCCGCCTGATCTCTCAGGCTGTCTTCACTCAAAGACGGCATGTAGATCATCTGCTCCAGAACTTCCTCGGGGAAGACGCGGGACTGGCGATCAACAATTTTCATAACATTGCGGTATTCCGCGATCAGGTTAGCCAGCGGCTCACCACTGATCGGCGGTGCGTCGTTCCCGGGGAACAAGGCTGTCTTTTCCAGCGCCAGAGCCGTCAGGTACTCCTCCATGGCCGGATCATCCTTGATATAAGTTTCCTGCTTACCCTTCTTCACCTTGTAGAGTGGAGGCTGAGCAATGTAGATGTAGCCTCGCTCAATCAGCTCCGGCAACTGGCGGAAGAAGAAAGTGAGGAGCAGGGTGCGGATGTGGGAACCATCCACGTCCGCATCCGTCATGATGATAATGCGGTGATAGCGGAGCTTGTCGATGTTGTATTCATCACGGCCAATACCGCAACCCAGCGCAGTGATCAGGGTGCCCACTTCCTGGGAAGAGAGCATCTTGTCGAAGCGCGCCTTCTCCACATTAAGGATCTTGCCCTTCAACGGTAGAATCGCCTGGTTCTTGCGGTCACGGCCCTGCTTGGCAGACCCACCCGCAGAATCACCCTCCACAATGTAGAGTTCAGACAGAGCCGGATCTTTCTGCTGGCAATCAGCTAGTTTGCCGGGCAGACCTGCAATATCCAGTGCCCCCTTACGACGGGTCATTTCACGCGCTTTACGCGCCGCATCACGGGCACGTGCTGCATCAATAATTTTCTGGGTAATGGCCTTGGCTTCACCCGGGTTTTCCAGCAGGTAGTCCTGGAAAAGCTCACCCATGGTCTGCTCTACCGCGCCTTTCACTTCCGAGGACACCAGTTTGTCCTTGGTCTGGCTGGAAAACTTGGGATCCGGCACCTTCACGGAGATCACCGCAGTAAGACCTTCACGGGCGTCATCACCAGATGGATTGGCTTTTTCCTTCTTGAGCAGCCCTTCCTTGTCCATGTAATTGTTCAAGGTGCGGGTGAGGGCACCGCGGAAACCGGCCAGGTGTGTACCACCATCCCGCTGGGGAATATTGTTGGTAAAGCAGAAAATGTTCTCCTGGTAGGAGTCATTCCACTGCATGGCCACTTCCACCGAGATACCGTCTTCTTCGCGGTCATACTGGAAGTGGAAGACCTGGTTCAGCGGAGTCTTGTTCACATTCAGGTAGCTGACAAAGGCGCTCAGGCCGCCTTCATACTCAAACACTTCCTCTTCGCCGCTGCGCTCATCCTTGAGATGAATACGAACACCGGAGTTCAGGAAGCTCAATTCCCTCAGACGCTTGGCCAGGATATCGTAGTGAAACTTGATATTGCTGAAGGTCTCGGAAGAAGGGCGGAAGTGCACGCTGGTGCCGCTGCTCTCGGTGGTACCTACCACTTCGAGAGGCTTGTCGGGTACGCCGTGGCGATAGATCTGCTCATGCACTTGGCCGTTACGGCGAATCGTGAGTTTCAGTTCTTCTGAGAGCGCATTGACGACGGACACCCCTACACCGTGGAGACCACCGGACACCTTGTAGGTGTTGTCATCGAATTTACCGCCGGCATGAAGGACCGTAAGGATAACCTCAGCGGCGGACACGCCTTCTTCTTCGTGGATATCCACCGGAATACCACGGCCATTATCCTGAATGGATACTGACTCGTCCGGGTGAATCACCACCCTGATCTCGGAGCAGAAACCCGCCAGAGCTTCATCGATAGAGTTATCCACCACCTCAAAAACCATGTGATGGAGGCCGGTGCCGTCATCCGTGTCACCGATATACATGCCGGGGCGTTTGCGAACAGCATCCAACCCTTTCAGCACCTTAATGCTGGATGAATCGTAATTTTTCTCCGCCATGTTCTTTCCTTATTCACTTCCGGTTGGCGTCAGCGGCCCGATTCGGCCATGTTCCACGTGGAACATTCTGCTTTCCACCGTCTGTAGTGCGTTATTGTCATTCACCACTGCAGCCCAGGAAGGTTCATCCAGGGCTGTAATCAATGTCTGGTGTCCTGTGCCGGCAAGATAGCCGAGCAACCGATTACGGTGTTCCTCGTCCAGCTCTGCGGCCAGATCATCCACCAGCAGGGTACATACCTTGCCGGCATCACTAATCAAAGGCAGTTGCGCCAGCATCAATCCATAGGCCATTAGTTTGGCCTGACCACGGGAAACACGATCCCGGGCCACCACATCACCAATGGCAATACGGATATCACTACGATGGAAGCCTGCCTGACTGAAGCCCCGGCGAATATCGTCCTGCCTTAAACGCAGTAACGCATCCAGGGTGGTTTCGTCTTTCTGCAGTCCTGTTTGCAGCTGTATGCGGACTTTGAGCTCCGGAGACAGTACCTCCATCACCTGATTCAAACCGCTCTGCAGCGCACCCAGATAGCCTCTGCGTAACCCTTCGATTCTATCAGAACTCTCAGCCAGTTGCTGATCCCAGAAGCCCAATTCTCGAGGGTTTATTGAGCCTGAACGCAATAATGCATTCCTTTGCTTCAGGGCCGCTGATGCATGCCGCCAGAGAGGCATGAATTGATGTTCCACGTGGAACATTCCCCAATCCATGAAACGACGGCGTAGCGCGGAAGCACCAAACACAAGCTCAACGGAAGTAGGGTGGAGGGCGAGGACAGGAAGAAGGGTAGCGACCTCACTAAGGGCTTTTGGGGTTTGACCATCCAGCTTGATCGCATCAATACCACCCGGGGTTCTGCGGACCCCCAGGCGGTGCAGCTGCTCCTCGGCCATCACCTCCGCATAGAGTGTGGCCGCATCTGCTCCATCACGAACAAGGCGCGACAATCGCCCCCCTCGAAAGGATCGACCGCCACTGCCAATAAAGTAGACCGCCTCCAATAGACTGGTCTTGCCACTACCGTTATCACCCAGGATCACATTCAGAGAGGGGGACAGGCTCACGTCAGCATGACGATAGTTGCGAAAATCTCCCAGCTGGAGACGACTCAGCATATATCCCGGATCCTGTCGGCAGCCGTAAAGACCATAAGAAGTGAAGCCCGATTGTATCGCAGGGGGAGGGGAGTTGCCTGTTTTTGACCTGAAAACCCCAGCAACAGCGCCACCCCAACAACAAAACCATCCACAACCGCACACACCTTACACACAGAGCTATCCACAGCCGTAAAGAGAGAAGAAACGCTCACCAAAACGGTATGTCCGACCTGCAAGAATGGGCAGCTGGAAGGAAGTGTGGGCCAGGTCGCATCAGGTAAGGAGAATCGAACAGACCTGGCGCGTCGATAATTAGCGATACCTTGCCGGGAGGCCGTTGCTTGCTAAGGTTGCAAGCCACAGAGACCAAGCCACACAAAAAAGCCCGGCATCAGCCGGGCTTTCGTGATGATGCAGCGCAATGGCGATCAGAGGCGCATGGGCATGACCACGTACAGGGCAGCCTTGCTTTCAGGATCGAATACCAGGGCACTGCTGTTGCTATCACCCATCTCCAGTTCCGCCTGGGTACCATTCATGGTGTTCAATACATCCAGCAGGTAGCTGACGTTAAACCCAATCTCCAGGGGCTGGCCATTGAAGTCCACGGACACTTCTTCTTCCGCCTCTTCCTGCTCAGGGTTGTTCGCCACGATACGCAGGCTGCCTTCCGCCAGCTGAACGCGCACACCCCGGTATTTTTCGTTGGAGAGAATCGCCACACGAGCCAGCGCCTGACGCAGGGTTTCGCGATCAGCGATCACGTGGCGAGTACCTTCCTTCGGGATCACGCGGTCGTATTCCGGGAACTTGCCATCCACCAGCTTGGAGGTGAACGTGATTGCGCCCACCACGATGCGTACGTGATTGCGGCCAATGGTCAGGCGTGCGGCTTCACCCGCATCACCCAGAATCCGTGACAGCTCCATCACCCCCTTGCGCGGCAGGATTACCGAAGCCTCTTCTACCGGTGCTTCCAACTCGGCATCGCACAGGGCCAGACGGTGGCCGTCGGTGGCAACCGCACGCAGGCGGCCGGGCTTGAGCTCGAACAGCATCCCGTTGAGATAGTAACGGACATCCTGCTGGGCCATGGAGAAAGCAGTACGATCAATCAGGCTGCGGAGTACGCCAGGCTGGATATCCAGAGTAGAGCCCGTTGCGTCTTCATCCTGGCTCGGGAACTCTGAGGCGGGCAGGGTAGACAGGGTGAAACGGCTGCGGCCAGAGCGAACCAGCATGCGCTCACCATCCACCTCGAAGCGGATCTCGGCTTCCGCTGGCAGGCTCTTGGCGATGTCCACCAGCTTGCGGGCAGGGACCGTGGTTTCTCCGGGCTGCAGCTCTCCTTCCAACGGCAGGCGAGCGACCAGCTCCAGCTCCAGGTCAGTACCGGTCATGGAAAGCTGGCCGTCCCCCACTTCCAGCAGGACATTGGACAGCACGGGCAGGGTCTGCCGTTTTTCCACCACAGCAGCGACTTGCTGCAGCGGCTTGAGGAGCTGTTCTCTATTGATTGAGAATTTCATCGCGCGTTCCCGTTCTGGTTATCAGGGCTTGCCCTTCCACTGTGTTTCTCTACTCAGGACGTCAGTGTCCGCAGCAGGTTCTGGTAATCTTCTTCAATCTCGGGGTTGGACTCACGCAGTTCCAACACCTTGCGGCAGGCATGCAACACCGTGGTGTGATCCCGGCCGCCAAAGTTCTCACCGATCTCCGGCAGGCTGTGGCTGGTCAGCTCCTTGGAGAGCGCCATGGCCACCTGGCGGGGGCGTGCCACAGAGCGTGTACGACGAGGCGACAACAGATCGTTGATCTTGATCTTGTAGTACTCGGCAACCACACGCTGAATATTGTCGATGCTGATCTGGCGTGCCTGCAGGGCAATCAAGTCCTTGAGTGCTTCCTTGATCAGGCCGATATCGATCTGTGCACCAGTGAATCGCACATGGGCAATCACCCGGCGCAATGCCCCTTCCAGTTCCCGTACATTAGAACGGATTCGCTGGGCAATAAAGAAAGCAGCATCATTGGGCAGATCCACCTTGGCTTCCTCGGCCTTCTTCTTGAGGATCGCCACGCGGGTTTCCAGCTCCGGCGGTTCCATCGGCTGGGACAAGCCCCAACCGAACCGGCTTTTCAATCGCTCCTCCAGACCATCCACTTCCTTGGGGAACTTGTCGCACGTCAGGATGATCTGCTGGCCGTTTTCGAGCAGGGCATTGAACGTATGGAAGAACTCTTCCTGAGACTGCTCTTTACCTGCAAAGAATTGAATATCATCAATCAGCAGGGCATCCACACTACGGTAGAAGCGCTTGAACTCGTTGATGGTCTTGTTACGCAATGCGGAGATCATGTCTGCCACAAAGCGCTCACTGTGTAGATAGACCACCTTGGCATTGGGATTGCGGCGAATCAGCTCATTACCCACCGCATGCATCAGGTGGGTCTTGCCGAGGCCCACACCGCCATATAAAAGCAGGGGATTGTAACCGTGGCTGGCCGGGTTCTCGGCCACCTGCTGGGCCGCAGCAGCGGCCATACGGTTGGACTTGCCTTCCACAAAGGTCGCAAAGGTAAAGCCGGTATTGAGATTGCTGCGATGCTTGCGGGCACCGCCCACTTCCCCCTGGGGCGCAACGGTACGGGACTCAGGAAGCTCCGGTGTCAGTAAAGGGCCGCCTGGGGCAGCTGTGGAGCTGTTAGCGGCCTGCGGAGCAGGAGCCGGGGCCACCGGGACAGTTCGGCTGGAACCCACCTCCAGACGCAAATGAGGCAGGGCTCCGGTTTGCATTTCCCCGAGCACCTCGCCAATGCGCTCCAGATATTTGTCCCGTACCCAATCGACTACAAAGCGGTTGGGAGCAAACAGGGTCAGCTCGGCGCCATCTGCGGATGCGGCCACCTGGAGCGGGCGAATCCACATGTTGTACTGCTGTGACGGCAACTCATCTTCAAGCCGCGTCAAACAGCGTTGCCAGAGCTCTTCAGACACAAAACCGCCTTGCTCAGAAAGAAATGAATGATGTGGGAGTGAACCCGAATCGAGCCAGCCATTCTACCCCTACGATCGCATATCTATCCACAGGCTCTCGGTCTTTTTTTTCCGTGTTTGCGCTGTGGATAACTATACCCATAACCCTGTTAGGGGATGCAGGGACAAGCCGGTGGACAACTCAGTGGATGAGTTATACCCACATTTAATGACAGGCCGTCCCCCACTCCTCCCCAGGGGTTACACACAGTGATACGCAACTTATCATCAAGGTAACCCACTGAATAATAAGCACTTAAATTGCTTATCCACAAAAAACGCCTTCCCTTATAACTACTAATACAATCAATAAATACTTAAATAATTTAATTCTATTAACAGTGTCCGTTTCAGAAATGCCATGCCGATTGAAGCTCCGCAAAAAAACGAAAAAACGATCCAGAAACCCCGGTTCAGCACCGCGTAATCTCCGTCGGTTACGCCCGGGTAAAAAACGGTGGATTCACCCGCACCGCTCCAGGAAAAGTCCATTGACAGTGGCTCACCTATTCCATAGACTTGCCGCCCTTCTGAAATGCTGTTGCTAGCACAGGTAAGCGAACATGAAACGTACATTCCAGCCCAGCGTACTCAAGCGCAAGCGTGCCCACGGATTCCGTGCCCGCATGGCCACCAAGAACGGTCGCAAGATTCTGGCCGCTCGTCGTGCCAAGGGTCGTAAGCGGTTGGCTGCCTAAGCCAACCGTTTTACCCGTCCCTCCGGCAGCGGTAACAGTGCCCGGCTCCTTGGCCTTTACCCGCCAACACCGACTTCTTACCGGTTCCCAATTTCAGACCGTGTTTGACCACCCCAAATGGAAGGTGGCCAATGCGGCGTTTTTGTTATTGGCGACCCCCTGTGACCAACCCTATCCCAGATTGGGTCTGGTGATTGGTCGCAAGCGTGCCAAGCGCGCAGTTGATCGAGGCTGCGTCAAGCGCCGTGCCCGTGAACAGTTCCGTTTACGGCAGGATCAGTTGGCTGGCCTGGACATTATTTTGCTGGTTCGTGGCCGCATTGATCACCCGGATCCTGCCGAAGTCACTCTCCAGCTCGGTCAGTTATTCGACAAGCTGCTTGCTAAGTGCAGTCAAGCTTGAGAAACTGCGGCCCGTTTTTCACGCCACTGACTAGCCATTTATGGAAATCCAGCGCGCTCTCGTGATCACCGGCATCGCCGTTGTCTCCTACCTGATGATTCAGGCCTGGCAACGGGATTATGCCAACCCTGCCACACCGACCCCGGTTGAACAGGTTGCCGATACCTCTGGCCTGCCAGGCGATGATTTGCCTGCTCCTCAGGCTGAAGAAGGCACCGTTCCTGACGCTCCCGTGGACACAGCCCAGGCGCCGGTCGTGGACGACACTCCAGCGGCGGCACCGTCGGCTCGCCTGATTGAAGTCAGCACCGATGTGCTGCGTGTTGAAATCGATCCACAGGGCGGTGATATCGTCCGCCTGGCTCTGCCTGAGTTTCCCAATCACGTAGAAACCCCGGATCAGCCCTTTGTGCTGATGCAGGAGGCCGCCGGGCTGACCTATGTGGCCCAGAGCGGGCTGGTGGGTAAAAACGGCACCGACTCCAGCGCCGGACGTCCCCTCTGGTCCTCTGCCTCTGGCAACTACGCTCTGCGCGACGGTGACAGCGAACTGAACGTGGACCTGACCCTCAAGCAGGACAATGGCGCTGAAATCATCAAGCGTTATACCTTCGAACAGGGTAGCTACCTGGTGCGCGTCAGCCACATTATCCGTAACCGCGGAAACAGTGACTGGAGCGGCTCGCTCTATGGTCAGATCAAGCGTGACGGCAGCGAAGATCCGGGCACGTCAAAAAGCGGCTTTGTACCCATGCCGACCTACCTTGGTGCCGCTTATTGGGATTCCGAGAAGCCCTATAACAAGCTCGACTTTGACGACATGCAGGAAGAGCCTCTCAACCTGACGGTCAATGGCGGCTGGCTGGCCATGGTTCAGCACTATTTCGTGTCTGCCTGGATTCCCGATCCGCAACAGCGCAACCACTACTCCAGTGTCTATCTGCCCAAGCGCGACCAGTACCTGCTGCGCTTCGTCAGCCCCACTGTGACGGTGGAGCCCGGAGAAGAAAAAGCCCTTTACGCTGAGTTCTATGCCGGTCCCAAGCAACAGGACAATCTGGCTGCGATCTCGGGCGGTCTGGACATGACTGTGGACTATGGCTGGCTGTGGTTCATTGCCCAGCCCATCTTTGCACTGCTGGTGTTCCTGCAGAGCGGCCAGGTGTCTGTGTTTGGCATGGATATCGACGTGGGCTTCGGCGTGGTCAACTGGGGGGTGGCCATCATCCTGCTGACCTTCATCATCAAGGCCATCTTCTTCAAGCTGAGTGCGACCAGCTATCGCTCCATGGCGAAGATGCGCAAGGTGGCGCCCGAGATGCAGCGCATCAAGGAGCAGAACAAGAACGACCGCCAGAAAGCTCAGATGGAAACCATGAAGCTGTTCCAGCGCGAGAAGATCAACCCGCTGGGCGGTTGTTTGCCCATGCTGGTGCAGATGCCGGTGTTCATTTCCCTGTACTACGTGTTGCTGGAGTCCGTGGAACTGCGCCAGGCGCCGTTCTTCCTGTGGATCAATGACCTGTCCGTGATGGATCCGTACTTTGTACTGCCGATCCTGATGGGGGCTTCCATGTTCCTGCAGACCCGCCTCAACCCGACCCCGGCCGACCCTATGCAGGCCCAGGTCATGAAGTGGATGCCGGTGGCGTTCTCCGTGTTCATGCTGTGGTTCCCGGCGGGTCTGGTGCTGTACTGGCTGACCAACAACATCCTGTCTATTGCCCAACAGTGGGTGATTACCCGTAACATCGAGAAGGGTTAATGACGGTTTGACGCCGGATGCCTGACGCACGACAAGAAGCCGGTCTCTGACCGGCTTCTTTGTTTCCGGGCATCGCTGGTAACAAGCTATGGCTCATCCCTATAATCACGCCATGTCGAATACTTCCCAGGACACCATCGTTGCCATTGCTACCGCTCCCGGTCGGGGTGGGGTGGGGGTGGTTCGCCTGTCAGGCCCTCAGGCATTGCCCATTGCCAGAACCGTGTGCGGCAGCCGGGAATTGATACCTCGCATGGCGCACTTTGCCCGTTTCCGGGATGCCGGTGGTGAAGTGATTGATGAGGGGCTGGTGCTGTATTTCCCGGCACCCCATTCTTTCACGGGTGAAGAGGTGGTAGAACTCCAGGGCCACGGTGGCCCGGTCATTCTGGATCTGCTGGTCAAAGCCTGTATCGATGCCGGTGCCCGGCAGGCGCTGGCGGGAGAGTTCTCACAGCGCGCCTTCCTCAACGACAAGATGGACCTGACCCAGGCCGAAGCCATTGCCGACCTGATCGATGCGGGTACCGAGGCATCCGCCCGTGCTGCGCTGCATTCCCTGCAAGGCGCGTTTTCCAAAGAAGTAAATCAACTGGTCGAGGATCTCATCGGCCTGCGCATCTATGTGGAGGCGGCCATCGACTTCCCGGAAGAAGAAATCGACTTCCTCTCCGATGGCAAAGTGGCGGGTGATCTGAACGCGGTTTATCAACAGGCTGAGCGGGTGCTGGATGAGGCCCGGCAAGGGCGGTTGGTCCGCGAGGGTATGACGTTGGTGATTGCCGGCAAACCCAATGCCGGCAAGTCGTCGCTGATGAATGCCCTGGCCGGCTTTGATGCTGCCATTGTTACCGATATTGCCGGGACCACCCGGGATGTATTGCGCGAAGCCATTCAGCTGGACGGCATGCCGCTGAATCTTATTGATACCGCAGGATTGCGTGACAGTGCCGATGTGGTGGAGCAGGAAGGGATCCGTCGCGCCTTTGCTGAAATGAAAAAAGCGGACCGGCTGCTGGTGATGGTGGATTCCCGGGAACAGGATATTGACCCACAGGATATCCACAGCTTGCTACCACAAAGCCAACAGCAGCTGGAAAACCTGGATCTTCCTGTCACGGTGGTTCTCAACAAGGCGGATTTGTCGGGCTTGCCAACCGGGCCAACGAAAAACGGCGCCTATATATTGTCGGCATCCACAGGCGATGGTCTGGTGGAACTGAAATCGCATCTCAAGGAAGTGGCAGGCTACCAGGGCGAAGGGCAAAGTCGCTTTTCGGCCCGTCGCCGCCACATCAATGCACTCGAACAGGCACTCGCCGCGCTCGACAATGGCAAGGACCAGCTCCATGGCCATGCGGCGGGTGAACTGCTGGCCGAAGATCTGCGTGCCGCACAAAAAGCCCTGGAAGAAATCACCGGTGCCTTTACTGCCGATGATCTCCTGGGGCGCATCTTCTCGTCTTTCTGTATCGGCAAATAGCCGGCAGAAGCTCAACACCTGAGCCTGATACCCGACAAGCCAGCGGCGTCACTTCAGCTTCAATCAAAGACTCCCCGTTTACTCCAAGGCCAAACCTCGTACCTGCGAGAACCAATGCACAAGGTGGGCGCAGGGCGTTCGGCTGTGCGGGTATGTTGTAGATAGGTTCGCCCACCCCCCGCAAAAATGCTGGCTTCGAGCCACCTTCAGCAGACCGATTGCCTGAAAAAATCCAGATCTGACCTTTTCGCTCATTCAGGAGGGGGTACTCAATTTGTTTAAAAAACAATCACATAAAAATGCGTATACAAAATAACGCTTAATGAGAATTGCCGGATGAGGTCAAGCGCGCCAACGTGTGTAGACCTATAGTGACCAGTTATGAACAAGTGTTAACTAATAGGGAATAATAATAACGTAAAAATATACGGGAGAGCGCGGGATGACGTTGTTTCATCACCGCATACGTAAAGTGTGCGACACAGCACGAACCGCCCTGCTGGGTGCCCTGGTCCTGCTGCCCCTCAGCGGGATGGCGGCGCTAGAGCGTCTGGATGACGACGCTATGGCGGGTGTCAGTGGTGCGGGACTTGCCTTAGCCCTTGATGACTTCCGCTGGCTGGTGAAACCGACCAGCTATTTTGAGCAGGTGGGTTCCGACCCTACAGGAGGGACCGTTTTCCAGCGGGGGGATTTACGCTGGTATGGCGTGAACATTTCTGGAGCTGGAACGACAGGCTTTCATTGGGATGAAAATGGGAGCAACGGGTTCGGGACGAGCTGTGATGCTTCAACGTTGGCTTGTCCACGGGGTGGTCTCATCGCCGACTTTTCTCCCCACGACAACCCCTATGTACTCCGTGCATTTTCTCCGCAGGGCATAGCCTATGACGGAACCCTGCTGAACCAGGATCCGAGTAATCCGGACAAGACAATTTATGAGTATGTCGCACCGACGAATCAGCCGAATTATACCCTGTCGTTCTGGGGTGAAATCGAAGTCGGAAGAAGCGGGGATAACACCAATCTTTCGGTGGGAACTGGCGACATTCTGAAAAGCCAGACCATTATTCGGGGCAATGCCGCAGGTTCAGTATTCCGGTTATTTCAGTTTACCCAACCAGGAAATGAAACCTTCGCCCTGATGTATCACAGTCACCTCAGGGGCGATTTCAGATTCTCTGCCGCGCAAGATATCTCAGCACCGAGCGATGTGGTGGGGCTTCCTGTGCGCTTTGATGGTAACGAAGGTCTGCACTTTAAAAATGTGGAGGCATACGTTCCTCTGGGCCAGCTTTATTACCAGGCCTTGATCCTGGATTCCGTACCCGCAAACGATGGCAACTTCACTCTGGAAGTTCCTCGCTTACGGGATCCTTCCGTTCCCCACGGTAATGCCCTTAATGCAGCCATGGAACATTTCTATTCCTTTGCTGTGGCTGAGAGTGCTGATGCAGGTTATATCACGGCTCGGGTGGCGCTGCTGGCAAATACCCCGGGTTCGAATCTGGGGGCCTATCAAGCGATTGTGGGCTCAACCAACTTACCTGATAGCTATAACACAACCCATGGCTACTCTCGCTGGGGCGACTGGTTCCCTTGTCGCGGTGTGGGGTGTCCGGCGGTGCCGGTGACAGAGCCTGTTTCCAGAAATGAATACAACGATACCAGCGACGGAATTTTTTTTCGTAAATGCACGAGCTGCGCCAACATTCCTGCCTTTGCCTATATGTTGACGGGGGCAGATGTGAGAGCGGGATCAACTACTTATCACTGTCCAGGGGGAAGCAACTGTGGGGATTTCACTCCACGCGGTGGGCAGGGTAATACAGGGGATCGATACTATCGCGGGGCCACATCTTGTACCGCAAGTTCCGGTACCGATTACAAGTGTGGTTATGGCGGTACCTACAATCTGTCTGCTTCTACTTCTGCATTAACAACAACCAATCCCAGCTCATTGATTGGTTTTCCGAATGCGGGAACACCCACCGTGATCAGCACCGATGTAGTGAATATTGGTGACTCTCGTGCTGAGGGACTGCAGGTCAACTATCTGAAATTCACAAGCCTTGGCGTGAATTGAGTCGGGTGATCATGAATAAAAAAACAATAATGATCCTGATCTTGATGCCGCTGTTAATGATGAGTTGCCAGTCAGCATCAGCGATTGCTAACGGGATGCAGCCGCTGGAAGATAGTGACCTTCGCAAGGTTGTGGGACAGGGCCTGATCGTTTCGGATTATATTCAGGGCGATGCTCTTGCCAATCCTAACGAGTACTCCACACCGTTCGACTTTTACCGAATTGGGCTGGATGGTGAGCTCGCTCTCAATTTGAATATTTCAAAATTACAGTTGGGATGTGGCGGAATCAATGATCACTTATCAGGCCATGCTGGTTGCGATATCGATATTGATTACGGCTCATTCATGGGGCGCAATGGTACTGCGCTGGGAGAACCCGGCAGTGCTTTTAAACTGTTGCGTCCCTATATAGAGTTTGCCGTAAAAAATGATGATAGCCCGACCCTACGCGAAATTGCCGGTATCAAGATTGGTGCGCAGTCCGCAGATGGGGCGATCAGTGCCGGTCGACGCTACTTTACCAACGGAGCCATCAACCAGGAAAACACGGCACTGGCGACAACCTGCAACACTGGAGCATCGACGGGTAACGGCGTCCTGGGTTGTCATTCGGGTATTAACAGTGTGAGTGGTTTCCTGGGGGCAGAACTCTCTATCTCAATGCGAGTGCAGGCGAGGATTTGTGGTGGAGCCCTGGTGTTTGGGGGGTGCCTGGGTATCCCTGTCCCATTAGATGCCTGGGGCTGTACCGGTCGTACCCAGTTTACTGGTGACCCTTGTGGCACAGGTCTTTCTGATGCTCTCTTCGTTGATATCGCCGGAACACGAATGCAAACACTGGGCCTGCGTTCGGCAAAACTCAAACTCGACGGTAACGGATTTTCCTCACTAATCACAACGTTACTGGACAGCGCTTACGCTCAGTTGAATACAGATTTGAGGTCTGTTCACAAACTTACGTTTGAAGATACGCCGGATTTCTTCATTTCTTTCCAGCGTGAACCAATTGCTTACCCCCGCTACTCGAAGTTGCCACCAATTTCCGAACTGGCAGGAAATGAATTTGATGGCTGCAATACAAGCTATGCAACGGCTCGATGTAACAGTGCCTATGCGGTGCCTGCAAATACAGGCTGGTGGCTTAATGCGCCTTCAGTGAAATTGCTGGATGTACTCAACGAATCGGCCAATCTTGGACTGCTTTCGATTGGAGATGCGCTGGATCTCCTGGCGGCACCAGGCTATCTGATTGAGCATCCTGAGTTCGAATTAAGCCCCGCAAAGAATTGCTACGGCAGCTCAAACTTTTGTTGATGGAGGTGGAGATGAAAGCGATCAAGAATCACCTCAAAAACAAACTGCCTGGCCTGCTATTCGTCATTTCATTGCCGATCTCATGTCTGGTTCAGGCCGCAGGCCTTGAGCCCTTGAAAGATATCGAGCTGCAATCAATCAGTGGCGGTGACGCGATTCAGCTGACAGTGCGTCTTCGTAACAATGTGGATGCCAGCAATAACCCGATAGGCTGCGTGCCGGACACTCTGAACCCTTGCCGGTTGGGGCTGGAGTTTACGGATCGAGAAGGCAAATGGTTAATGCTAAAAGAGTTCTACGGAACCATCGCCATTGAGGACATGCGCCTGCAGGGCGCAACATTAAGGAACAGTAATTCCAGTTATCGTGATACAAGCCGATTTGAAGCTTCAGATGGAGCCTGCCTGCTGTCAGCCTGCAACCCGAATGGACTAACAGCCATCATGCTGACTTATCCCAATGCCAAAGCGGCTGGTGAATATAGCGATATGACGACCTTTCTGAATATTGGTCGTATGGCCCTGGAGTTTGATAACGGCGCAACACCGGGATACATGGTCGACAATAATTCCGGTAGCGCCCTGGCATTTCGTATCAGCGATTCTGCTTCTTCCAATGGCGCCATGCAAATGCGTTTCGACGGGAGTGCAATGATCTATGGCTTCTAAAACGTTACTGCAGACTGTTTTGATCGGCTGTTTGGCATCTTCTTCATACAGTCTCTGGGCACTCACGCCAATGGATGATGACGGCCTGGCGGGAATCAGTGGCCAGGACGGAATCACTGTAAATTTCCAAAGTGATACGGGTATCCAGGCTCAGCAGATAACATGGCAAACCGATATTTCCACGCCTCAAGAAGCACTGACTCAACTGAATACCTTGGCATTGGAAGGGGTGGGTGGGGCACTGGCGGCCCAGCTTGATCTGGATGTTGGCTACGATGGTGTCGATCCGATGCTGGCCATTAACTACCAGTGGGGTCCAAGCCGCTTCACCATGGGGGGCATGGCGATAACCACACCTACCAATGCTACCGCGTCAATGGGGCAAGCAGCGTTCTATTCCCAGGGTGCTCTTTCAATGGTGAATAGGGGCCTCTTTGATAACGCCGGTAACAAGGCCCGGCTGGACTTTTCTCTGACGGGTGACTGGGTTTACCGGCAGGGCGGATCTGGTAGCGCTGAAATGAGTCTGGGTAATCTAGTGTTTAGCAACCGGTTTACGACGGGGGCTGCGGGTGGTCATGCCGATGGCGTCGGTACCATCGCCGTTGATAGTGATGGTATCAAGGTTGCCTCCGATTTCACTGAATCCGTTTTGCAGTTTGATTTGATGTACAACGACAGCGCTTCGGATTTCGATATCACCGGGCGTACCGCCATGATGCATGCCGGCTGGATTGGTGGGCTGAAGAATACACTGTTTCGGGTGGATGCCGGCGGTGTGGGTGTGAATACACTGACCCCGAGGACACAAGGTTTGCATGTGTTGGCACAGTGGGATTTCGATTCCGACTTTATCCTCAACCTGGGCCATGCCGGCGGCAATGACACCCAGCTTCAGCTTCGCGATTGGAGAATACTGGGTGGTGGAACCGGGCGGATGCTGAACATGGATATTTCTCTGGATGTTCTGCAAGACGGGGCGGGCACAGGGGGCCTGTGTTTTGGGATGACAGGAACAACCTGTGCTGCACCCGATTATCACAACTCCACGGTAGATGCAGGCCAGTCTGCGTTTGCCATTCTGTTACGCGACAGCTATCTGCATGCCTATAGTCAGAATATTGCGGTAGATAGCCTGGCCAATGTGAATACGGCAACGCCTTATGACTGGAGTGTCTTGTTTACTCTCGGGTTACTGGAAGCGGATATTCTGGTCTATCCCGGTGGTCCTTATGCGGAACCTGATGGGTTAAGGCTGGATGCCGCAGTGATGGTTCAATCTCCTGGCTTCTGGGCTGCTGCGAACAGTTCAGATGCGGCAACCCGCGCTGCTGCGGCTTCAGGCTGGGAGACCAATACACACTTTTTACTGGCGGATATCAGTAATGATGTTGGTATTGGTTTGATGAATGCCGATATTCTCTGGGAGGCGGACGACCTTTATTTTTTGTTGGGTCAAAGCGATCCAACATTCCCTGGATTACCTTCCGGGATGATGTTGGGCACCAATGCACTTTCCCGTTATCAGGTTCGTGGTGCCTTCGGAGCAGGTCAACCTACTGCGCTTGATAGCAATGCGGCAAATGTGGCGCTGTGGGATTTCAATCTTTCCACTAACCAGTTCAGATTTGTTCTGTATCCTACGACTGCTGACGGTTCAGAAGCTTTGGGTTTCGATGGTTTCCTGAACCTGGATGGTTCTTCGTATCTGTCACTGGCGGAAATTTCGAGCCCTCAGTCGGCGTTCAGGATTTATGATGTGACAGGCAGTATTGGCTGGGCTAACGGCAGTATTACGATCCGCTCTGAGAATGAAACTGCAGACGGTCTGCCCAGTCTTACGCTGGAAAATGATCTTTACCTTGGTCAAAGTGCCAACTTTGGACAAGGCTCGCCTGATCACCTGGATCCGTTGGTTGGCAGTGTCGGCTTTGGTGATCAGAACTATGGTCAAATGGCGATACCGGGTGGTGTCTGGCATAGCGAAATCATCGCCAAGATTCCGCAATGACATTTCACGAATCTGTGCCACTCCTGCATTGACCGCAGCGGCATCCGGAGTCGGATAATGTTCCGGGTGTCCTGCCACGCCCCTATGTGCGAAAGAATGGTTTACCAACTGCATCATACTAAAGCCGCGTCAGGCAATCCTGGCGTGGTTTTTGGGTTTATTCGCTGTGCAAGATTATGACCTTCAGTGACTTGGTGTCTGTCTGTCATGGGTTGTTGCATGCCGCTTGTTGCGTCCTATTGAATTATCTTCACATTTTGCTGTCATCCTAACGCCATCTGTACGTAATCCTTGCATAATTGGGATCAAGACTAGTGGCAAATCATGAATGACTTGGAGAGTTCCATGGGGCGGGTGATAACGGGGGCAGTGGTGCTTCTGGCAATAGCGGCAGCGGCCTGGTGGCTGCTGGCCCCACAGGAAACACAGCGCGGGCAGCGTCCGCCCACGGCCGTGAATCTGGCCCCCAGTATAGAGCGCGACCTGGTCGATCAGGTGGAAGCCGTCGGCACCTCCCGCGCCGCCCAGGCGGTGGTGGTGTTGGCTGAAGTGCCCGGTCGTGTGGCGAAGATCCACTTTCAGCAAGGCCAGCAGGTGACCCGTGGCGCTTTGCTGGTGTCACTGGATGACCGTAATGCCCGTGCTGAACTGGCGCGCTCGGAAGCCGAGTATCAGCGTGCCCAGGATGACTTCCGCCGTGGTCAGCAGCTGGTGGAAAAGCGCGCCATCTCCGAATCCGAAGTGGACACTTTCCGCACTACCCTGGAATCCGCCCGCGCCAACCGCGATGCGGCAAGAGCCAACCTCAACGACCATGCCATTCGGGCGCCCTTTGCGGGTGTCGTCGGTCTTCGTCAGGTGGATGGCGGTGCCTATCTGCAAACCGGTGATGCCATTACCACACTGGATAGCCAAGGACATATCGAAGTGGATTTCCAGGTACCGGAACGTTACCTGGCCAGATTGGCCGTTGGTCTGCCAGTGCTGGCCAGCAACGATGCCTTTGCGGGTACCCGCTTTGAAGGCGCGATCAGCCATCTGGATTCACGGGTCAACAGCAACAGCCGCACCCTGACGGTCCGGGCAAGATTGAACAATCCTGGTGACCGCATGCTCCCCGGGCAGTTCCTTCGTATTACCGTGCAGCTGGCCAGGCGCTCAGCCCTGTTGGTGCCGGAGCAGGCCATCATTACCCAGGGTGCGCAGAGCTATGTATTTACCGTCGATAATGACAACAAGGCGGTGCGCCACCCGGTGACCCTGGGGGGGCGCCGCGATGGCTGGGTGGAAATCAGCAGTGGCCTGAGTGGTCAACCGGATGTGATTGTGAATGGCCACAGCCGTCTTGGCAGCGGTCAGTCGGTGAACGTGATCGATAACCCTGAGGCGTTGTTGCCGGGGCAGCGGGCCCTTCTGGAAAAGAATCAGGCTGATGATCAGGAAGAGAGTGCGGCCGCATGATTCTTTCTGATGTGTCGATCAAGCGCCCGGTATTCGCCACGGTAATCAGTTTGTTGATTGTGGTATTTGGTGTCAGCGCACTCATGAAACTGCCAGTGCGTGAATACCCGGATATTGATCCGCCGGAAGTGTCCGTGCAGGTGGATTATGCCGGTGCGGCACCGGAGGTGATCGATACCCAGATCGTGCAGGTGATTGAAGGCGCGCTGGCCGGGGTGGAAGGGGTGCGCAAGATCGAATCGCGCAGCCGGCTGGGTTCCGCCAGAACCACCGCCGAATTTACCCTGGATCGGGACGTGGATATCGCCGCCAACGATGTGCGCGATGCCGTTTCCCGTGTGCTTAACCGTTTGCCAGAAGAAGCGGATACGCCGGTCATCGCCAAGTCCGATGCTGATGCACGCCCCATTATCTGGGTGACCCTGACCAGTACCACGCTGGCGCCGCAGGAACTCACCGACTTTGCCGAGCGTTCCCTGGTGGATCGTTTCGCCGTGCTCGATGGCGTCTCCGAAGTCATCATCGGCGGTGAGCGTCGTTACGCCATGCGGGTATGGCTGGATCGTCAACGGATGGCCGCCAATCAGGTCACCGTTACGGATATCGAACAGGCCTTGCGCAGTAACAACGTGGAGCTTCCTGCCGGGAAACTGGAATCCCAATCACGTGGGTTTACGGTGCGGGCGGACAATCGTCTGGATACCGTGGCGGCCTTTGAAAAGCTGGTGGTGCGCCGCACCGGTGATTATTTATTGCGGCTCGAAGATGTGGCGCGGGTGACCCTGGGGGTGGAAAACGACAGCTCGGTGTTGCGTGCCAATGGTCAGACCGCCATTGGGCTGGGAGTGGTCCGGCAGTCCAAGGCCAATACCGTATCGGTGTCCGACCGGGTGCGCGAAGAAATTGTAGCAGTGCGAGAAAGCCTGCCCTCGGATATCAGCCTCGACATCAACTATGACGAGTCCCTTTTTATCCGGGCTTCCATCCGTGAGGTCCTGATCACCCTGGGGATTTCCGTGGCACTGGTGATCGCGGTGATCTTTGCCTTCCTGGGCAATCTGCGCGCGACCCTGATTCCGGCAGTGACCATCCCGGTGTCAGTGGTGGGGGCCTTTATCGGCTTCGGTGCTCTGGATTTCTCCGTGAACGTGCTTACCCTGCTGGCGTTGATTCTTGCCATTGGCCTGGTGGTGGATGATGCCATCGTCATGCTGGAAAACATCCAGCGACGTATCGATGAAGGGGAAAGCCGTCTGGTCGCGGCCTATCTGGGGGCACGGCAGGTTGCCTTTGCGGTTGTTGCGACCACCCTGACGCTGGTGGCAGTGTTTGTGCCCATCTCGTTCATGGGCGGCAATGTGGGCCGTTTGTTTGGCGAGTTCGGTTTCACGCTCGCCTCAGCGGTGATCATCTCCAGCATAGTGGCCTTGAGCCTGGCGCCGATGTTGTGCTCTCGCTGGTTGCACCGGCACAGCATCAAGGACAAGGAAGGCCAGGGTAGCTGGCTGGAGCGAGGTCTTTACCGGTTGAACCAGGGTTATGCTGCTGTGTTGGGGAAGGCGTTGAACACACCCTGGCCGTTGATTGCTGGCTGTGTATTGCTGTGTGTCTTCGCCTTCCTGTTGTTCCGTCAGCTGCCCCAGGAGCTGGCGCCCACAGAAGATCGCGGTGTGTTCATCATTCCGGCCTCAGCGCCCCAGGGATCCACCATCGAGTACGGAGAACACCACAGCCGTTCACTGGAAAAAATCCTCATGCCGCTGGTGGAAAACGGAGAAGCTGAGCGCGTGTTGGCGATCATCGGCTTCCGCGGCGTGGCGGAGCGAGCGTTTACCATTGTGCGTCTGAAAGACTGGGAAGAGCGTGATCGCACCCAGCAGGAGATCGTCAACAGTATCCGCGGGCCCGTGTCTCAAGTGACCGGACTGCGTGCCTTCCCGGTGAATCCCCCTGGGTTGGGGCAGAGCCCGTTCAATCAGTCGCTGGAAGTGGTGGTGGCCGGGCCGGATTACGAACAGGTGAAGGCCTGGAGCGAGATCCTCATGGAGGGGATGCGCGACAACCCCAACCTGACCAGTATCGATACGGACTTTGAACAGACCCAGCCGCAGCTCGATGTGTCGCTTAACCGTGAGCGAGCGGCAGATCTGGGTATCACTGCCACGGATGTGGGGGAAACCCTGCAGGCCATGTTCGCCACCCTGACGGCGTCCACCTATGTGGATCGCGGCCGGGAGTACGACGTGATTCTTGAGGCCGAAGAGGGTGCCAGTCAGGGGCCGGAAGATGTGCTGCCGATTTACCTGCGTAGCGACAGTGGCCAGCTGGTACCGTTCTCCAGTGTGGTGGAATTGACCACCACCGGCGACTCGCCTGAATTGCGCAGGATTGACCGGCTACCGGCCATCACCCTGTCAGCCAATCTGGCGGAGGGGTACGACATGGCCAGCGCCATGAACTATATCGAGAGCAAGGCGGAGGAAACGCTGCCGCTGGATGCTCGTATTGGCTACAAGGGCACTGCGGAGGAATTGCAGCGCTCCTCCTCGGCGATTCTGGTGACGTTCTCGCTGGCAATCGTGATCGTTTTTCTGGTGCTGGCAGCCCAGTTTGAAAGCTGGATTCATCCGCTGATAATCATGCTCACCGTACCACTGGCGCTGGCTGGTGCGGTGGTGGCCATGAGTGTCACCGGTGACAGCCTTAACATCTACAGCCAGATCGGCATGATCATGTTGCTGGGATTGATGGCCAAGAACGGTATCCTGATCGTGGAGTTTGCCAACCAGCTGCGTGATCAGGGACGCAGCGTCAAAGAGGCGATCTACGAAGGGGCCATCGTGCGTTTTCGTCCGGTACTGATGACCGGGGTATCCACCATCTTTGGAGCCATACCTCTGGTGCTGGCCACGGGGGCCGGCGCGGAAAGCCGTTTCACCATTGGTGTTGTTATCCTCGGCGGCCTGCTGTTCGCCACCGTGCTCACCCTGTTCGTGATTCCGGTGTTGTACCAGTGGCTGGCACCCTATGCGTCGCCCGCAGATGCAGTGAAGCAGCAACTGGACAAGGAACTGCCGAATAACCAATGACGTTGTCGCAGAAGCCTTGTTCATGCTCTTGTCACGGTGACTGGCGCGATCACCGATAGAGAGAAGCAAGCCAGGAGTTTCGGGTTACGAAAACCAAAGGGTGTGTTAGCGCCTCTTTTGCCTTTCGAAACTCGTTACTCACAACTCGACGCTGCGTTCACTGTGCCGTCACGGAGCGCAGCGAAGGTGGATGCTTTTGTGGGAGACTCAGCTTGCCGAGCAAATGGCTGCGGATATCTACGAGCAGCAAGCTTCAAGTTACAACGCGAGGCAAGGTTGTTGCTACACTACATCCATCGATTCCGCACCCAAGCGTGTGGTCGCGGACATGGCCCTGGAAGGGATGAAAACGTTTATCGCGCAATGAAGCTTGTAGCTTGAGGCTTGCAGCTGAATTCATGACTGATTACCAACTGATCCGCAGCAAACGTCGTAGCCTGGAATTGCGCGTCCTGGAAGATGGGCGGGTGCAGGTGCGTGCGCCGCAGCGGGCACCCGTGCGCATGGTGCAGGCATTTGTGGATAGTCGTCGTCAGTGGATCGCGGATCAGCAGCAACGCCAGGCCAGCCGGCCACGCCAACGTTGGCAGGACGGGGCGAAGCTGGCCTGGCGCGGTGAATGCCTGCAGATGGATGTGTGTGAAGGACGCACCCGGGTGACGCTCAGTGGACCTTACCTGTCTGTTCGGGTGAGTGACCCGGAGGACGAAGCGGCAGTGCGCGCTGCTGTGGAAAGCTGGATGCGGCGACAGGCCAAACCCGTTTTTGAAGACAGTATCGCGCGACAGTTTGACTGGTTCGAGCAACAAGGTTTCGCGCTGCCCACGTTGCGTATCAAGAAGATGCGCACTCGCTGGGGGTCACTCTCCGCCCGCGGCTATATCAACCTCAACATGGCTCTGCTGCACTACCCACCTGAAGCGCTGGACTATGTGGTGATGCACGAGCTCTGCCATCTCAAGCACATGGATCACGGCCCTGGCTTTCACGGGCTCATGGACGCCCGCATGCCCGACTGGCGCGAACGAAAGGCCATCCTCGAGCAACCCCTGTTCCAGCCGTGAGAGGATAACACCCGCTGTAGGAGCGGCGCTCCTGCAGCAGGATGGATGCTTTGTTGATGAGGCTGACACAAAAAAACCCGCCGAAGCGGGTTTTTTTGTGTGCCGGAGCAGTGCTTATTCAGCAACTACGTTGGCAGCCTGAGGACCTTTCGGGCCCTGCTGGATCTCGAAGGAAACCTTCTGACCCTCGGCCAGGGTTTTGAAGCCTGAGCCAGTGATTGCACTGAAATGAACGAATACGTCCGCACCACCATCGTCCTGGGAAATGAAACCAAAACCCTTGGACTCGTTGAACCACTTCACAGTACCAGTAGCCATGTGAATCTATACCTCAAAATCTATTACTTAGGGTGTTGCTTGCAAACCATGATGGGGGTGTTCGGAGACAACTTCAGCTTCACGCAGGGAAGGCAACTACCAACACAAACTCCGGCCATAATTCGCAGCCACCTCTGACTCTACTCCCCTTTTTCGGCCACCGCCACCCCTTTTTATTGACCGTTATCAGGCGCTTATAAGGGACTCGTCACAAATCTGACAGACATGTCGTGACACTCTCCGGCGGCCAAAAAAAGGGCATTATCAAGCACGCGAGCCGTTTCGATGCACACCATGCGTTGCCAGGCATCGTCGGCAAACTGACTGAGTCGCTGGCTCTTATCAATCCACGGATTCCAGACCACCGCAGACTCGCTGCCGGAGACAGACAGCGTGATGCGGCGCTGCCATTCCGGATCATCAATATGCAGGGTGTGACCGAGTTGCAGATAGAGTCGGTCCGTTTCTTCGCGAAAGGTGAGCGGGCCGCTTTGCCGATGGCTGTGCCAGTTATCCATGGCATCCACATAGGGGCAGAGGTCGAGTCCCTGCAGCGTGACCTGACGAATGTCGCTGACGGCGAAGTAACTGTGCAGCGCCTGCGTCAGTGCCATCGGCTCCTCTCCCTGATTATGGTTTTCCAGGCTCAGGGTCAGGGCGTTATCCAGAATGATCTTCAGAGTAAGCTGGACAGCAGGGCAGCTCTCTGGAAGCGAGTCGGGATCCGGCTGAAAAGCCAGTTCGATCTGTTCCGGGCTTTGTCGCGTGTGAACCAGAGTCCAGGGAAGGGCACGCACCAGCCCATGGGCTGGTGGATCAGGTTGAGTGTATTGCTGGCGGACGGTTTCCGGGTTGAAGGCCAGCCCTCCAAACCACGGCCAGCACACCGGGACGCCACCTCGAATACCCTGCCCGTGATGGTACTGCGCCTTTTCACTCAGCCAGAGCACTGGCGGTTCGTTATCAAGACGATACTCCAGCACCTGAGCGCCTTGCTCGGCAATCACCAGGGTCTGGCCACGATGGCGCACCTGCCAGCAGGCCAGTTCGCCGCGAGTGATTTGAGTCAGTCCGGTCGGCATGGTTCATCCTTGATCATCACTGTGCGAGTTGCGAGTTGCGAGTTTCGAAAGTCAAAACACGCATGTGAGCCATTCACTGTGGGAGCTTGCCAGCAAGCGATCAGAGCGTGTTGAGGCTCCAATGCGTGCAGGCATACTCAAAGGGTACAAAGAGCGCCTATGGCTTTTGGCGTCCAGCCTCAGGCGCCTGGCGTCCAGCGTCCTACTTGATCCCCGCCGCAATCTCCAGCTCACGGATGGACTGCTCCAGGTAGTCCAGCAAACGCTGCATGGACGGCAGGGTCCGGCGGCAGGCGATCAGACCGAATTCCAGCTGGTCTACGTAGCTGGTCAGGGTGATGTTGAGGGCAATCCGGTCCAGCGCGATGGACACCGGGTACATCCCCTTCAGTTCTGCGCCGTTCCAGTACAGGGGCTGCTTGGGGCCCGGAACATTGGAGATGACCACATTAAAGGCACGCCACTTCGGGGCCAGACCGGTCAACAGGTTGAGGCCGGTGGGGGCCATGGTCAGGGCTGTGAAGTTGAGGATTTCCTCGGGGCTCATCTGGGAGAAGCGCTGTTTGGCCTCTTCAATGGAGTTGTGCACCACACGGATACGGTTGGCCGGATCACAGATATGGGTCCCCAGGTTCGCCAGAATCATGCCGATCTGGTTGCCTTCGGCACTGTCATCCTGACGCAGGCTCATGGGCACCATGGCAATCAATGGCTCGTCAGGAAGGGCATTCTGGCTGATCAGGTATTCGCGCAGGGCGTGGCCACACATGGCCAGCACCACGGTATTGACGGTGCAACCGAACGCATTGGCGATGGCTTTCAGGCGGGAGAGACTGTAGCTCTGGGCAGCAAACCGGCGGGAACCGGTAATGCTTTCATTGAGGATGGTGTCGGGGGCCTGGAAGATGGAGACATAATTCTCATCTTTCTTGGCTTTCTGGCTGACCTTGTAAATCTCGCGAGCCAGAGCAGGAACGGTGGCCGCCTGTTTGCTCAGGCCTGCACCCAGGCGGGCCAGGCTGGAGGCCACATCCACCGGATTGCTGGGCAGCGAGCGTCCGCGCTTTTTCGTTTGGTATGCCCATACCGGCGGCAGGTCCCGCTCTTCAGGATCGGTGGACAATGCGCGCATACCCAGGCGCATGGCCGAGATGCCGTCCACCACGGAATGATGGATCTTGGTATAAAGGGCGAACTGTCGGCCACGGATACCTTCAATCAGGTGGGTTTCCCACAGCGGGCGTTCGCGATCCATCAGGTTGGAGTGCTCTGCGGAAACCAGCGAGAGCAGCTCACGGATACGACCGGGTTTTGGCAAGGCCTCGTGGCGCAGGTGATGGTCGATATCGAACTGCTTGTCTTCAGTCCAGTAATACTGACCCAGGCGACGGGTCAGTTTCTGGTTGAACGGTGCTACCGGGCTGCTGTACTCACGCATCTGCTCTGCTAGTTCACTGACATATTTGGGGCCGGCGCCTTCAGGGAAGTGGAACAATTGCAGACCGCCTACATGCATGGGCTGCTGGCGTTTCTCGAGCCACAAGAACAACTGATCCACTGGGCTTAGCGCTTTCATAAAGTCCGGTTCCTTTTCACTTATCGTTATTCCATCTACAAACTGTTTACAGTGTTCAAGAGTGAAATGCACTCTCCATGCCAACCCTGCAGGGCTTTTTCATCACTGTGCAGAGCGGATCATAGTAGCAAAGGGGCAAGAGGGTCACTGTGTGTGGGGTGTAAAAATGGCGTCGTTTGAGTGAATGGTTCTGGCTGTCACAGTGGCCGCTGTCATTGAAGGAAATTCAGCGAAACGCCCTGTACTAGGGGTGACGCAGTGGTCAGATCACTGGATCTTGTGTATTCACACTGTGAATACCGAAAATAGATCATATTGATTATGTTTATGGGTTGCCGGGGACTAGAATGCGCTGCATCGGTAGGCCGGCATGTCATGACATGAACAGGGTTGCTCCTCCCCGGCCTCGATAAACCAATTTCATATATCAGAGGTTCACCATGTCATACACCAAAGATATCGAAGCACTTAGCTCCGTGATTGGTGCCAACAGCACCTGGAAAGATATCAATCCGGAATCTGCTGTTCGCATGCGTTTGCAAAACCGTTTCAACACGCATCTGGATATCGCCAAGTTCAATGCCAAGACCATGCGTGAAGACATGGCTGCCTATGATGCCGACAACAGCCTGTACACCCAGTCCCTGGGTTGCTGGCACGGTTTCATCGGTCAGCAGAAGCTGATCTCTATCAAGAAGCACTTCGGCACCACCAAGCGTCGTTACCTGTACCTGTCCGGCTGGATGGTTGCTGCCCTGCGCTCCCAGTTTGGTCCGCTGCCTGATCAGTCCATGCACGAGAAGACCACCGTTGCTGACCTGATCCGTGAGCTGTACACCTTCCTGAAGCAGGCTGATGCTTGGGAACTGAACCACCTGTACCGTGCTCTGGACGACGCCAAAGAAGCTGGCGATTCTGCCAAGCAGGCTGAAATCATTGCCAAGATCGACAACTTCGAAACTCACGTTGTTCCGATCATCGCTGACATCGATGCTGGTTTCGGTAACCCGGAAGCCACCTACCTGATGGCCAAGCAAATGATCGAAGCCGGCGCTTGCTGTATCCAGATCGAAAACCAGGTTTCCGACGAGAAGCAGTGTGGCCACCAGGACGGTAAAGTAACCGTTCCTCACGCTGACTTCCTGGCCAAGATCAATGCCGTACGTTACGCGTTCCTCGAGCTGGGCGTTGACGATGGTGTGATCGTTGCCCGTACCGACTCTGAAGGTGCTGGCCTGACCAAGCAGATCGCTGTGTCCACCGAAGAAGGTGACCTGGCTGATCAGTACAACTCCTTCCTGGAAGGCGAAGAAGTGACTGATCCGTCCACCGTTCAGCACGGTGACGTTCTGGTCAAGACTGCTGGCAAGCTGATCAAGCCGACCAAACTGGCTTCCGGCCTGTTCCAGTTCCGTCGCGATTCCAACATCGACCGTGTTGTTCTGGACTGTGTTACCAGCCTGCAGAACGGCGCTGACCTGCTGTGGATCGAAACCCCGACCCCGAACATCGAGCACATCAAAGGCATGGTTGATCGCATCCGCGAGCAAGAGCCGTCTGCCAAGCTGGTGTACAACAACAGCCCGTCCTTCAACTGGACCCTGAACTTCCGTCAGCAGGTATTTGATGCGTGGGAGAAGGAAGGCAAAGACGTATCCGGTTACGACCGTACCCGTCTGATGAGCGCTGACTACGACGACTCCGAGCTGGCTGCTGAAGCTGACAAGTGGTGTCAGAACTTCCAGCGTGATGCTGCCCGTGAAGCCGGTGTATTCCATCACCTGATCACTCTGCCGACCTACCACACCGCTGCTCTGTCTACCGACACCCTGGTAGAAGGCTACTTCGGTGAGCAAGGCATGCTGGCCTACGCTGCCGGCGTACAGCGTCAGGAAATCCGTCGCGGTATCGCTACCGTGAAGCACCAGGACATGGCCGGTTCCAACATCGGTGATGACCACAAAGAGTACTTCTCTGGTGAAGCTGCTCTGAAAGCTGGTGGTAAGCACAACACCATGGGTCAGTTCGAGAACGTATAAGTCTCTCGATCTAACCTTCGGTTAGTGTGAAAAACGGCTCCCGCAAGGGGGCCGTTTTTTTTGCCCGTTTTGCAGGGTCAGGCTTAGCCTGTTGTTAGCGGGGGATTCAGCATGCTGAGTGAACAGGGTTTGGCAGGTCGAGGCAATGGCCCGGCAAGGAGTCATATAAGCAAATAAGTGCCTATTGGAAATTTGTCCTGCCTCACACAGAATGGGAGAACGGGTTCACGGATGAGCCGGAGGGCAACGCCAATGGTGATGGAAACCATCGAAAGGCCGCACCGAGAAGATGCGGCGGGTCTGGAGAAAACACTGCGCTGGTTTTTGATACTGATGCTGGCTGCGGTTTTCGTGACGGGCTTCCTGCCGGACCTGGTTCAATTCGTTTCGACACTGCCGGACAACCTGGAACAGGCCGTGCTGATCCGGCAGGGCTTTGGCATTCTGCTGGTGGTGACGGCACTCCTGTTGCTGGCGGAACTGACCTGGGCATTTCTGCTGCTGTATATCACCACGCTATTGGCCACCCTGATCATGGGGGTGTCACTCATGCCCTGGATTGTCGACCTGTTCCGTCCTGAACTGGCCACCGAAATCGTCATCGCGGCCAACATCGTCGTGTTGATAATGGGCGCGGTTTGCCATTGGCTGCAAAAGAACCGCAACGTGAACGACCGCACCTAGATCTCACCGCAATTGCGCTTGTCCCTCATTCCTGTTTCCCTTATGGGCAAAAATTAGGGTAAGGGGAATGCCGTGTCTGATTTTGAGCTGATTTTCCGCGGGGAACTGGCGGAAGGTGTGGATCAGCAGGACTGCATTGAAGCGTTGGCCGTCAGACTGAAGACGGAGCCGGACACCATCCGGACACGCTTTTTTCAGCATTGGCCTGTCACGGTGCTGGCCACCGATAACGAAGCCAAGGCAAAGCGGGTACAGCAGGTCTTTGAAGAGGCTGGTGCAATCGTCACGTTGCAGTCCGTCGCACAGACTTCCGCACCATTGATGACCTCATCCAGCGAAAAGCCGGCGTCAAAACGCGGGCTTTGGATTGCCGCCTCAGTGTTGCTCCTGGCCGGCGTCGGGGCATTTGCTGGCTGGTATACCCAGCCGTTGTGGCAAACCCACCAGCACCCCTTGCTCCAGCGAGCAGAAGCGGCTTTGGCCAGCGATGATCTGTTGCTGCTGGCCCACCTGGATGTCAAAAAACTCACCGACATAGAACAGCGTTTCATGACGGTCACGGACCCGGAGGCCTTGCCGTCCTCGGGAACAGATCTGCTCAGTGATCTCGCTCGTGTGGGCATCGATCCCAAGAAGCAACTGGATACCGCTCTGCTGGCCGGATACCAGGCAGATCAAGCGCTGGAGTTTGCCGCAGTCTTGCTCGGTCAATTCGATCCGGAGAAGGTCAAAGCGCTGGTTAAACAGCGTTATGATCTTGACCCATCCCAGAGTCAGGCCAATCGTCTGGTGTTTGACTATACGGATGAGATGACCTGTGAACGTTCCGCTCCAATGGTCATATTGATCGAAACAGATCGTCTGCTGATTTCGACACAGAGTCGTATTGATGGGTTGGTAACCCGGTTCGGGCAATCCAGTACCGCAGCGATCGACCTCGCTGCCTGGCAGACTTACCGGGCTGACAAGCTGGCCAGCGCCACGGTATTTGCGCCAACGGCAGTGACGGAATCTTCCCGTGGCATGAGTGGCATGAGTGGCATGATGATGCGCGGGGCGAGTCAGGCACTGGGGCCGTTGACCGCAGCCTATCTGGGCGCAAGTGTTACCGCCATGCCGCCGGGCATTCGCTTTGAAGCCACCGTCAGCGGCACAGACGCGCAGGCACTGGACAGCCAGGCTGACGCGCTTCGCAACCAGCTCCAGGAGCTTACCGACACCCTTGCCCATCATGAGCCGGAGACGGTCAAACTGCTCAAACGCGTTGCGGTTGTTCGCAGCAAGGATCAACTGGGCGCCTCACTGGTGCTGGATGGTAATGCCGGGGAAGAATTGATGTCTCTGGGGCAAGCGGTGATGGGGCAGATGTTCTCCATCTCGTCCAGTATGGCCGGTGAAGAAAACACAGAACGCCAGGAGCAACTGGAAGATAACCCGGCGCGTTTCTTCCTGCAGTTCGACCCTGCCAACCTGGCGGCCTTTGATGACATTCCGGATGACCATTTTCATGCGGCATGGAAGCAGGGGCCGCTGGCGTTAAGAATCAAGGAAATCGGTGTCGATCCAAAAAACGACAACCGCTCTTACCTGTTGCTCAATGGTCAGGGACGTTCCCTGACCAATGTCGCGAAAGAGCAGGGCGGTAGCCTGGTGGTGAGCGGGATCTATGATCAGAGTGGCAACGCCATCATGCCTGCCCCGTCCTGTGGCCAGAACCGAAACCAGGATCCGGCCATGCTCAGCAAGACCATGGATGGCACCTATTATGCGGATGGCGAGTTTCAGCACTATGGCAAACATGAGGTAGACAAGAAGGTGCTGCTGGCGCCCGGTACGTCTCTTGATGCCGTGGCTCGGGTTGAGGGGGAAATGACGTTACAGGTCGCTACCCGTACTGAAGCCCGGGTTGTGCAGATGCCCGTGACCGGTGCCAGCGTACAGTTGGCCGGGGCACGCGTGGCGTTTGGCAACAGTGAGGGGCAGAGCCTGTCCTATGTGACCAGCGGGGATGTTTCGCGAATTCTGGCGGTCCGTGCGCTTAACAAGGACGGCAAGCCGCTGGCCAGCCAGAGTCACTCTTCGTTTGGTCCGGTGCTCGGAACCGGCAAGGCGCATCAGTACGACTACCATGGCACTCCGGTGAGCGTGGAAGTGGTGATCGCCACTGAACTGAAGCCGTTGCGCTACCCCTTCGTGATCGAAAACATTCAGCCCTGGCAGGACACGGATTTCTCTGCGCAAGCGCTGCGTCTGCCGGAGATCACTGATCGCCGCGCGGTCGATGAAGCGTTACAACAGCCTCTGCCTGCGGATGCCGCACAATACGATAACTACGGTAACCCACCAAAGGGAACGGTGGTGGCGGGGCCGGTTCAGTTGGCTCTGACCAGTGTGCAGGCGGGGGGCTTTCAGGGGCTGTATTCCCAGTGGGATGTGCGCACGGTGAAGCTTGCGGCGCTGGAGGGTAACCGGGTGGCCGGCAACATCCTGTTGCAGGAAATTATCGATAGCAATGGCGTCAGCCATGAGGTCGAAGCGAGCGGTGGTTTTGGTCTCAAGCAGGAGGGCATGTTCTTCAATGATGAGTTCCGGCCGTCGCATGCCTATCTTACTGGCTCGGCTGTGGCCTCTACCCGAGAGTATGAGGGAGCGCAGCCAACGGAGCTGTCGGGTCAGGTGGAACTGCAGATCCCCGAGAAGATCGTCACCCTGCACGGCCCGCTTGCCCTGGGCGAAGAATGGACTCAGGGCCCTGTCTCACTAACGGCCCAGGCGCTTTCAGAAAATTCCCTGCAGCTGAATGTGGCAACCGGCATTGGTCAACTTGTCGCGGTGGAGCTGTTCGATGCAGACGGTCAGCCTGTGGGTAACCAGCTGCAAGTATGGGGCAGCGAGCAAAACAATGTGCGCGCGCAGGTGAGTCTGTCCGGTGTGCCGGCGTCCATGACGCTGCATGTGATTGAGGAAAGTCGAACAGTGCAATATCCGTGGCGATTGTCGCTTGAGGAAAACACGGACCAGTAATACAGATTGTGCTCAAGGCGGGGGCTGAATGGTAAAACGGACGCCCTCCCGAGTCTGGATGCCGCCATGGCCGTTAACGCGCAACGATTGGCCCGGCTTGAGGTGCAGGGTTGCATCACGTTGCACGCGCGGTAGCGGTTTGAGCAGTTGAAGGGTGGTTTCACCATTGAAGACCTGAGGGTCCAGTGTCAGGGTGCTGAGCTGTTTCGAGGCGTTGAGCAGGGCAAGGGCGCCGCGCAGTGAACAGTCCTCACTCAGGGAGGTGCAGCGGCGCAGATCGTCGTCGGAGAGGGTGTCCACCTGCAGCTGGATCACGGCCTGTTTTTCGAAGGCACCCATGTCCGCGATGCCGCCGGCAAAACGGGGGTCGCCGTTACCCCGTTGATCCCATTCCAGTGCCTCACCTTTCTCATCAACGGAAAGCGCGTTATCCGCCTGGTTGATTACCGGGCTGTTGCCGCGCAGGGGCAGTGACCGGGTTGGCCCGTTGTAGTAACCCAGCATATCCAGTCTGGGGTCTTCCTGAAAACGAGGTGTACCGCAGCCGTCGGACTGCATGATCAGATTGGCGTGACTGTCTGGCTCCGTGGGGCTGCGGCACACGGCATCCTTTCCGGGCACATTGTTGGCAACAATGTTGTTGGAAAGCTGCAGTGCTCCATGGCGAAATAATCCGGCGGCCTGCGGTGCCTGGTTGGCGATGATGGTGTTGTGGGTCAGGGTGAGTTTGCCTTGATCGGAATACAGAGCACCGCCTTGCTCGCTGGCATGATTGTCGAGCAGGGTGCTGTTGATCAGGGTGAGGCTACCGCCTTGCTGAAAGATGGCCCCACCCAGCGTGGCCTGGTTATTCATCAATAACAGGCTGTCGAGTACCAGATTACCCTCACTGAAGATGGCCCCGCCCTTGTCTGCCTTGCCGTTACTTAGCGTCAGATAGCGAAGCGTGAGATCAATATCGGGCTTTAGCCGTATCAGGTTGAAGTGCTTGCCTGCATCCAGAGTGATGCCTGTGGGTCTCCACAGTCGCTCCGGTATATAGCCGTCGATGATCAGGGGATCAGTAATATCGGGAAGGGGGTGGCGGAGAATAAGCGTGTGCGGTTCTTTGAACAGGTCGCTGACAAATCGAATGATATCTTCGCCCGGCTGCTGATTGGCGAGATCAATGGCATGAGCCAGGGAGCCAGGTCCGCTGTCACCCGGGTGGGACACAATGAATTCCTGAGCCAACGCAATGGGGCTGACCAGAACAGCGCCGATCCACAGGCTGGCATAGCGGGTCCATGAAGGCATTGGATTATCCTTAATCCCTGTTGCACTTTGGGTACACCCAGACCGATATCCTGATCATAGCACCTGGCCAACGTTTGCACAGAGGATCCCGGAATTGCGCGATTTAGCATAAAAAAGGGCCGATCAAAGATCGGCCCTTTGGCTTACCTCCTTACCTGTTGTGTCAGCAATCTCCAGCGGTGTAGTCCGCAAGATCCCGAGTGCCGTTGGGATCAGCCGGCGGGATGATGGCGCCATCCGCATCTTCGATACTCACGTCGTCGCCGGAGTTGTTGTACTCATCCAGCAGACCTTGCAGACGATTGATCTCTTTGCGGTTGTTGCCACTAAGTGCATTCACCATAGCGTCGATCAGGGACAAACCGGTTTTGGTATCGGTGGGTACGGTAGCCCCGTTGCTGAGTCCGTCATTGAGAATGGCGGCCATCAGTTGCCAGGAGGAGTGCAGCTTGGTTCGACAGATCTGGGTACGGCGAGCACCGTCTACAGCGTCGGACTGTTTGCCCATGCTGGACCAGAAGATGCCGAACACGTCTGCGCAGTCATGCAGGGTCTTCCAGCCAAGATCGATGGGGAACGCCACATGGTCACGGGCAACGTGGCAGGTGTAACCGAAATCGACCGGACTCGGGTAGTTACGATCGCCATCGCTGCCATGGGACTTCCAGAAGCCCAGGGTGCGAGTAGCGTCACCGCCTTGCTGCACATCGCAAGTGTCACCCGCAGAGTCTTGCAGCACGTTCGGCAAGCCGGTCATTGCGGGTAGCGTTGCAGTGATATCCACCTGGGTGGTCACCGGGCTGGTGCCTGCAATCACACCGGCTTCGATCCGCAAACAGCCGTCAGACGCATTGTTGTCATAGGTACAGCTTTCACTGGTACCAAACATCACGTCCAGATCATTGATGCCGAGTATGGGATCACTGATGTCCACCAGCAGATCCACGTCGCCGGTATTGGTGATATCAATCCGGAAGTTGGCAGAGGTACCTGGTTCCACCGGTTCACTCAGACAGGTCTTGGTGACGGTAATGCCAGGCTTAACCACCGTGACACTGTGGTTGTCATTATCCGAAGCGGTGTTGCCAAAGGTGTCACTGGCACTGACGGTGACCGTGTTGACCAGTGGATCGGTGTCAGTGGCCTGGGTGGTGCGGGTGAGCTTGATGGTACAGCTGCTGCCGATATTCAGCGTCGCGGGCGACACCGGGCAATCGCTGGAGGTAATGGCGGGATTGGTGCCATCGGCCAGATCACCCAACAGGCTGTCCATTACGCTGTCCAGCGTCAGATTGGAATCGGAGCCGCCACCATTGGCAATGGTGATAACGTAGTTCACTGCATCACCGGCCTTGGTGAAGTTGTCGCCGGTTTTGGTGACCGTAATGGTGCTCTCGCGACGTTTCACCCGAACCGTCACGGTGTCGGTATCCGCCACCACATTGACGAATCCGGCGGGACTACAGCTCACTGATGCCGTGTTGATAATGCTGCCGGGATTATTGAGTGCGCCGGAGTTGGCGGTGATGGTCTGGGTGGCGCCAGGGGTCACCATGATATCGATGGTATTGGCATTACCATCACCATCAGTGTCATTGGGATCAATGGCGAGGGTATTGTCGGTCACGGTGCAGGACAGCGTTGGCGTATTACTGCTGCTGGTATTTTTCACCAGAATTTTATACGTCACCGAATCGCCTTGAAGAATCTGTGCGGGGCCATCATTGAAGCCCCCGTTACCATCACTCACCTGCTTGTCCAGATCCACAGAGGGGCTGAACAGATCGACATCATGGCTGCTGGAATCAGAAGCGGTATCTGTGCCGAACAGGTAGGTAGCGGTAACGGTATTCTTCAAAGGGCTGCTGACATCCGGCACGGTGTAGTCGTACTCGATAGTACAGATGTCGCCGGCCTCAAGAGCGGAGCCGCAGTTTTCGAACTTCATGATGGCGGCATTGCTGCCATCGGTAAGATCACCCACCAGAGTGTCATTGATCAGGTTCTTGGTGATGGGCAGGGCGCCGTCGTTTTCAATTTCGACCTTGTAGCTGACTGTATCACCCACCTTGGACAGGTCCGGACCGGTCTTGCGCACATCCAGGCTGCACAGATCGAAGTCGTTGATCACCATGTCTTCCAGCTCTGCCGTTTCGGACTGGGATTGGCGGGTCTCGGCAATGTAGGCACCAATGCAGGGAATCTCGCCGTCATACAGGGCACTCAGGTTCAGGCCACCTTCAAAGTAGGTAATCGCCGGAAAGTCCGGGCTGATACCGTCTACCCCTTTGGTGGTATAAGGCCAGGGTGCCGTCGTCGCAATCGGGTTGGTAACCCCGCAGGCTTGATCATTGGCTCCACTGTCGCCGCAGTCAGAGCTTTCAATGGCCAGGGTCAGCTCGCCCTGTGAAGGCGCAACGGGTTGGTTGAGCTTGTTGTTGGGGCCCCAAGTATAGACATCATAACGACCCACGCGGCCACCATTGGTGAGATCCGCTTGAACCAGAATGTCGCCCGGTACATGACCATGACTGAAGTCGCCGCCCTCAATGGCACTGACCGGGTTCTGCAGGAACCAGAAACCGATGGCGGCATCTCCGTTGGGGGCATAGGAATCGAGACCGAAGAACAGGAAGTAGTCATCCTTGCCGTCCTGGTTCACATCCACGCCCGGGGCGCGCTCCAGAGAGATGAACACATGGCCAATATCATTCTTGTCATTGGCGCTGCCGAGCTTCCATCCCCAGTCCCGCTTTCCGTTGAGGATATCGTTGGAATCCTTGGCGCCGGCAAAAATATCATCGCTGCCGTCATTCACCTTGTCGATGTGGAAGGCCGACACGATATGGGTTGAGGCAGCAATGCCTGTACAGGCCCCCGTTCGATCCGGGTCGATAAAATCACAGTAGATGAGGTTGGCATCACCGCCCGGTACCCCGCCCTCATCAATGGCATTTTCATCCAGTTCGAAAACACCGGTGTCATGGGATGCCTGTGCAAGCGTTGGCATCAACAGGCAGACGAAAGCAGCAAGCAGCACTCTGCCTGCGCCTGTTATCTGACTCTTGAGCCAGGTTCTGTGGTTGAAGATTTTCGGCTTCATGATTCTCTCCATAAATCCATTGGGTCACGTCCTTTTGAGCAGAGCCGTCCTGGCCCTGTTTCCCCCTTGTTCTTTCCCAGAGGTCTCTCGGAAAAAATGCATCAAACTGCAATGAAAAGACCGATTCCTATTCGTTCCAGATTGATTACGTCGAGAGTAAAACTGCCGTGAAGGGAATGCATGATAGGTAGAAATAATGAGGCGGAAATTGAGGTTTTTGATTTCCGGGAAATGCGACAGAGGGGATCAGAGATTGGCGCTTAACAGGTTAAAAAACCGAGTCAATTTTTTCGTCTTTTATGAGATTCCCAAATGGGGAAAACCCATTCCTGAAATTGGGAATTTGGTACGGACAAAAATTAACAATTAGTTTTTCAAAGACTAAGAACAGGACACAAATGGAAGCGCGGCATTCCCAAAAAAAGGAATCAAAAATCATGATAATTTTTATGAGGTTGGCGACTGTCATTGAGATTTATTTACAGCTTTGCCTGCTAACCATCGGATCTTTAGATCAAAGGGAGTCGCTTGATTCCAGATTATGAAACAGTGATTTTCATGAGGTGAAAATTTCGCTGTGAAAAAGTGTCGTTGCGGTTTTGGGAGAGTGAATGGCTGATTGGAGACTGAAAAAAAGGGCGATCCGAAGATCGCCCTTTTTTACTGCACTGCGCATCAACGCTGAAGATTACTCATAGTCGAAGGAGAAATCTTCGGCTTTCAGCTTCATGATGCTGCGGGTCGGCTTCAGGGCCGCTTCCGCGTGACCCTTGGCGCTGGGCAGCATGCGCTCGAAGTAGAACTCGGCGGTGGCCAGTTTCGCCTTGTAGAACTCGGCAGGCTCGTTACCGCCATTCTCCAGCTTGTCCTTGGCTACGCCTGCCTGCAGTGCCCAGAAGTACGCCATCATGGCGTAGCCGCTGTACATCAGGAAGTCGTAGCTGGCAGTGGAAACGATGTCACGATCCTTGGCGGCTACCAGCATGATGCGGGTCGTCAGGTAGTTCCACTCGGCGGCAATCTTCAGCAGCTTCCAGGCAAACGGACGCAGCTTGGGATCACGCAGGTTCTTGGTGCCGAATTCCACCAGCTGTTTGGTGAAGTCACGGACACACTTGCCCTTGGTGGTCAGCAGTACTTTACGACCCAGCAGGTCAAGTGCCTGGATGCCAGTGGTGCCTTCGTACAGGGTGGAGATACGTGCGTCACGCACGATCTGCTCCATGCCGTGTTCCTTGATGTAGCCGTGGCCACCGAACACCTGCATGCCGTCGTTGGCTACTTCCAGACCTTTCTCAGTGAGGAAGCCTTTCAGGATTGGGGTGAAGAAGCCCAGCTCGCTATCCCAGTGCTCGTACTTCTTCATGTCGTTTTCCAGGATGCCGGAAATCATGTTATCGGCGTACTGGGCAGAGAAGTACAGCATGGCGCGACCACCTTCGGCGATGGCCTTCTGCTTGAGCAGCATGCGGCGTACGTCACCGTGATGGATCAGGCTATCAGCAATGGCATCCGGCTCTTTCTTGCCAGACAGCGCACGCATGGACTTACGCTCTTTGGCGTAAGGCAGGGCACCCTGGTAAGACAGTTCAGCGTGGGCGATACCCTGCATGGCGGTACCCAGACGTGCGGTGTTCATAAAGGTGAACATGCACTCCAGGCCTTTGTTTTCCGGGCCGATCAGGAAGCCGGTAGCTTCATCAAAGTTCATCACACAAGTGGCGGATGCCTTGATGCCCATTTTCTTTTCCAGGGATCCCACATTCACACCGTTGTCTTCGCCGATCTTGCCCGGCAGGTACTTCGGTACGATGAACAGGGAGATACCCTTGGTGCCTTTCGGCGCATCTGGCAGGCGAGCCAGCACGATGTGGACAATGTTTTCCACCATGTCGTGATCGCCGGAGGAGATGAAGATCTTGGTGCCGGAAATCTTGTAGCTGCCATCCGCCTGCGGCTCGGCCTTGGTCTTTACCTGACCCAGGTCAGTGCCACACTGGGGCTCGGTCAGACACATGGTGCCGCCCCAGGTACCTTCGGTCAGCGGTACCAGGTACTCCTGCTTCTGCTCTTCAGAGCCGTGCAGCTGGATGGTGTTCATGGCACCCAGAGACAGGCCCGGGTACATGGAGAATGACCAGTTGGCGGTGGCCATCATTTCCTGCTTGATCAGGCCCAGAGACATGGGCAGGCCCTGGCCGCCGTACTCCACCGGGTGGCTCAGACCCTGCCAGCCACCAGCCTGGAACTCGGCATAGGCTTCCTTGAAGCCTTTCGGAGTAGTGACCACGCCATTTTCCAGCTTACAGCCTTCCTCATCACCGCTCTGGTACAGCGGACCAATCGTGTTTTCACACAGCTTGGCCATTTCACCGATGATGGCTTCCACCATATCCGGGGTAGCGTCTTCACCGTTCGGCAAGGTCTTGTAGTGACTCTCGAAATCGAACACTTCGTTCATCAAAAAGCGCATGTCGCGCACGGGAGCCTTATAGTTCGGCATCGGAATTCCCTCGGTCAGAATCAGTCAGGCTGTCATATAGGGACAGCGGATCACGGGGCGCATTGTTGGGGAAAGCCAGGGTAAAGACATTGACTGTCAAGGCGGCCGGGGGTCGGCGTTACGGTGAATGGGCGTTCACGGAGAATTGAGCTTCGAGCTGCTACTAGACAGGAAAACGGAACATTGCGTCGAAGCCGCGGTAGGAACGTAGCGAAGCGGAGTAACGCACGGAGTGCGGCCCCGAAGGGGGGAGCGCAGCGAGTAACTTGCCTGCAAGCGATCCGAGCCTGGGCGAGGTAAAAAGGTTCTAGTCACGAGTACCGAGTTTTGAAAGGCAGAACCCCAAACCTGATGCCCGGCTACCGGTTTTAGGTTTTCGAAACTCGGTACTCAAAACTCGCTTCTGGAATCCTTACCTCGCCTAGGCTCGGATCGCTTGCAGGCAAGTTCCCACAGCGGCGTTGTAGCAAGGGTTTTCCTCGCAGCTGCCCTACTTCTTCCCCTTCCAGCTATACATCGATGTGGATACGCCGATGCGGTAAGCCACCTCGTCCCATATCTTTTGAGGCAGCGCGGCCTTCAGCAGCTCGGTGGATTTGGCAATGGGAGGTTCGATCACAAAGCTGTCTTTCTTCTGCATGCCCTTGATGATGCTTTTCACCACTTTCTCGGGCGTCAGCATGGGGGTGAACATGGGTGTCTTCACGCCATCGAACATGCCGGTGGAGATGTAGCTGGGGCAGACGGTCGTCACCGACACGTGCTTGATCTTGCGCACACTGAGCTCCAGACGGATGGATTCGGAGAAACCCACCACTGCCCATTTGCTCGCTGCATAGGTACTGCCATAGGGCAGTCCCACAAAGGCGGAGGCGCTGGCAATGTTGACCAGGTAGCCCTGTTTGGCCTGAATCAGATCCTCAAGGAAGGCATGGGTTGTGGCGATCAGCCCTTCGGTGTTGATGCGGAAAGTATTCAGGTGCTGTTCCAGGTCTACTTGCTCGAACTCGCCACCGAACACAACCCCGGCGTTGTTGATCAGTGCGGTGATTGGGCCCACTTCCTCGTGGAGTTTGTCGCGGAATTTGGCAATGGAAGCAATCTTGCTCACATCCAGTACATAGGGATGGGCCTTGCCACCGGCAGCCTTGATGCTGTCTGCCACTTCCCGGGCGGCACTGATGCGCCGTGCGGTGACAATAACCTCGGCCCCCTGCCTGGCAAATTCATGCGCCATCAGGGCGCCAATGCCGGCGCCAGCACCAGTGATCAGAATACGGTGATTATCGAAACGGGCCATGATCCATCCTTGTGTGCTTGAGGGGTTGAGTGAGGATTCGCGAGTGACGAGTTTCGAGTTGCGAAAAGCCAAACCGGTTTTGCCTTTCGAAACTCGCGTCTCGTCACTCGATACTGATGTTTTACCCCGGCAGTTTCAGGCCAGCCATTACCACCAGCCCGTCTTCTACCGATCTGGCCCGCAGTCGCAGGCCACTGATGCGTACCGTATCACCGACCACCGCCTGTTTCCCTACCTGTTTGGTAAACAGCTCTGCCACGGTGAGGCCTTGCCAGAGTGGAGGAGGGGATTCGACGCCGTACACGGCCACCAGCTGTGCCACCGGGGTTTTACCGAGCACAGAGAAGTTGCCGTAATAGCGTTTTTCATCCTGACTCATGTAATGACAGAGGTCAGACAGGGCCGGTTTGTGGGCCAGTGGTGCCAGCCAGCTGATCAGGTCGCCGGCTTCAATCACGGGCTCGTCTCTGGGGCTGTGCACCTTGTGCTCGCGATACAGCATCAGCGGGGTGCGATCTTCTTCAGAGAGTTCGGCCAGGGGTTTGCCCACGGCCTTGGCGCCGGTCTCTACCTCGAACTGCAACAGGTAGCGGTCCCGCGGCGCAGCCAGCGCCACCGTTTGCCGGGGTTCCGTGGAGGGCGGGATGGACACTTTCATGCGCCGCGCCATGAAGCGCAGGCTGGCGCCTTGGCCGACCAGCGAGATCAGCACCACCACCAGGGTGATATCGAACAGCAGATAGGTCTGCTCTACACCGGCCAGCAGCGGGAACACCGCCAGGACAATCGGCACGGCGCCCCGCAGGCCGGTCCAGGCAATAAAAACCTCTTCCCGTGCCTTGAAGCGGAAGGGCAGCAGGCTGATCCACACGGCAACGGGGCGAGCAAGCAGCATCAGGAAGCCGGCCACGGCCAGGGCCCACATCAGGTGATCGGTGAGCCGCGAGGGCGTCACCAACAGACCCAGGATCAGGAACATACCGGACTGGGCCAGCCACGCCATGGAATCCATGGACTTGAGCACGTTGTCACCAGTACCACCACCTCGGTTCCCGGCCACCAGGCCGGTCAGGTAAATGGCCAGAAAGCCGGAGCCACCGGCCAGGTTGGTGATAGCAAACACCATGGCGCCGCCGCTGCACAGCAGCAGGGCATGCAAGCCCTCGTTGCTGCGTACCCGCAGCAGCAATTCGCTGATCACCACACCCAGTAAGAGGCCCAGCAGGGCACCCAGGCCAAATTGTTGCAGCAGGGTCCAGATCATGCCGAAGCCCCAATTGGCATCCGGATCCACCAGCATGCCCACCAGCATCAGGGTGATAAAGATAGCCATGGGGTCGTTGAGGCCGGACTCGATCTCCAGCGTGCTGGCCACCCGCTCATTGAGCCTCACCCCGGCTCCCTTGATGACGCTGAACACCGCCGCCGCATCGGTGGAACCGATGATGCCACCCAGCAACAGCCCCACTCGCCAGTCGACCCCCATCAGCCAGGTCGCGAAGGCACCCACCAGCCCGGCAGAAATGGCCACGCCAAGGGTGGCCAGGCTCAAGGCCGGCCACAGACCGAGTTTGAAGGTGCTTAGCCGGGTGCGCAGGCCGCCATCCAGCAGGATCACCGCCAGCGCGATGTTGCCGATGACATAGGCGGTGGAAAAGTCGTCGAATTCAATCCCGCCCAGGCCGTCCTCTCCGGCCACCATCCCCACCACCAGAAAGATCAGCAGCGATGGCACCCCGAACCGGGCACTCAAGGAGCCCAGCAGCAAGCCGGTAAACATCAGGCCGGTGCCAATCAGAAGAAACAGGTTGAGAGAATCCAAGGGGTTTTCCGGTTAAGAGAGATCAGGGTTCTATAGTAGAATAGCTTACACGCAAGCGGTGGTGCATGGATTCAGTCGCGAGTGTCGAGTTTCGAAAAAAAGAAAATCAGGCTGAGGGTTTTGGCCTTTCGCAACTCGCTCCTCGAAACTCGTTACTCGCTTTACGCTCTGGTTTGCGTGGCGTGTCGCGTGATGCTTGCAGCATGGTGCGTTCCTTCTATACTATCGCGCCCTTTGATCATATTTTGAGCAGCAGGCAAGCCTGCGAGGTTGTTGTCAGATGGATTATTCCCAGCGTTTTGGCGTGATAGTGATCGGTGGCGGTCATGCCGGTACCGAAGCCGCCCTGGCGTCTGCGCGTATGGGCGTGTCCACCCTGCTGCTCACGCATAATATCGAGACCCTGGGCCAGATGAGCTGCAACCCGGCCATTGGCGGCATTGGCAAGAGCCATCTGGTGCGCGAGATTGATGCCCTGGGCGGCGCCATGGCCCGTGCCACCGATAAAGGCGGCATCCAGTTTCGTGTGCTCAACGCTCGCAAGGGCCCGGCGGTGCGTGCCACCCGTGCCCAGGCCGACCGTATCCGCTATAAGGCAGCGATCCGCGAGACCCTGGAAAACCAGCTCAACCTGACCATCTTCCAGCAGCCCGTAGATGACCTGATCGTGGACAATGGCCGCTGTGTCGGCGCCGTTACCAACATGGGCCTGCGTTTTCATGCCGATGCGGTGGTGTTGTGTACGGGCACCTTCCTGGGCGGCGTTATCCATATTGGTCTGGATAACCATCAGGGCGGTCGCGCCGGCGATCAGCCGTCCAATGCCCTGGCCCAGCGCCTGCGTGAGCTGCCGTTCCGGGTGGATCGTCTCAAGACCGGTACCCCACCGCGTATCGATGGCAAGACCGTGGACTTCTCGGTGATGGAAGAGCAGTGGGGCGATACCCCGCTACCGGTGATGAGCTATCTGGGCAAGGTGGAAGAGCACCCGCGCCAGATCTGCTGCTATATCACCCACACCAATGCGCAGACCCACGACATTATTCGCAGTGGCTTTGATCGCAGCCCCATGTTTACCGGCGTGATCGAAGGTACTGGCCCGCGTTACTGCCCGTCCATTGAAGACAAGGTGAATCGTTATCCGGACAAGGATACCCACCAGATTTTCGTGGAGCCGGAAGGGCTGGATACCCACGAGCTGTACCCCAATGGCATCTCCACCAGCCTGCCGTTCGATGTGCAGCTGCAGGCGGTGCGCTCCATCCGGGGGTTCGAGAATGCTCACATTACTCGGCCCGGCTACGCCATCGAGTACGACTTCTTCAATCCCCAGGATCTCAAGCACAGCCTGGAGACCAAGCACATGCCGGGCCTGTTCTTTGCCGGGCAGATCAATGGCACCACCGGTTATGAAGAAGCCGGTGCCCAGGGGTTGCTGGCGGGCCTGAATGCGGCATTGCTGAGTCAGGAGAAAGAGGCCTGGACCCCGCGCCGTGACGAAGCCTACATCGGTGTGCTGGTGGACGATCTGATCACCATGGGCACCCAGGAGCCTTACCGCATGTTCACCAGCCGCGCGGAATACCGTCTGCTGCTGCGCGAAGACAATGCGGACCTGCGCCTCACCGAAAAGGGCCGTGAGCTGGGCCTGGTCGACGATGAGCGCTGGGTAGCCTTCAACGCCAAGCGCGAAGGCATGGTCAAGGAAGAGCAACGTCTGAAAGACAGTTGGGTGCGTCCGCAAACGCCCCAGGCGGAAGCGGTGAATGCCCTGATCGAAAAGCCGCTGACCCGTGAATACAGCCTGATGGATCTGCTCAAGCGTCCCGAGCTGGATTACGCCAGCCTGGCCGATGCGGTGGCGCTGGAAGATCGCCCGGCCGCCGACGTGGTCGAGCAGATGGAGATTCTGGCCAAGTACGCCGGCTACATTGATCGCCAGACCGACGAAATCGAGAAGCTGCGCGCCGCGGAGACCACCGTGCTGCCGGCGGACTTCGACTACGAGCAGGTGAAAGGCCTGTCCAACGAAGTGAAACAGAAGCTCGGCACCGTGCGCCCGGAAACCCTGGGTCAGGCCGGTCGTATTCCCGGTGTGACGCCGGCGGCGATCTCCCTGCTGATGATTTACCTCAAAAAACACCACCACCAGAAAAAGGCCGCCCAACAAGCATGAGCCTTCCTGCACAACTGGCCCGCACCCTGTCCCGGGGCATTGATGCCCTGGGCCTGTCCCTCAGCGACGATCAGCAGCGACTACTGCTCAACTATGTGGAGTTGCTGGTGAAATGGAATCAGGCCTATAACCTGACCGCCATCCGTGATCCGCAGGAAATGGTCACCCGCCACCTGCTCGATTCCCTGGCGGTGCTGCCCTACCTGGCAGACGGAGAAGAGGGCGACACCCTGGACGTGGGCACCGGTGCGGGCATTCCCGGCATCATCCTGGCCGTCTCCCGTCCGCACCAGTCCTTTACGCTGCTGGATTCCAACGGCAAGAAGACCCGTTTTGTGCGTCAGGCGCGACGTGAGTTGGGTCTGGATAACGTGGAGGTTGTACACGGTCGCGTGGAACAGTACCGTAAAGCACCATCACAAATTATTTGCCGGGCCTTTGCCTCCTTGTCGGACATGCTGGCGCTGATGACGCCCATAATGACTGACAATACCCGTCTGCTGGCCATGAAAGCGGCCAGTACGGAAGAGGAGCTGGCCACCTTGCCCGCGCAATGGCAAGGGCATCACCACACCCTGACGGTTCCCGGGCTGGACGAGCCGCGTACCCTGGTGGTGGTGAACAAGGCCTGATTCGCAGGGGATTTCGCGTCCGGCGACCAGCCTTTGGCGTCAGGCGTACTATCAAGGAGAACAGCGTGACCACCGTATTTGCCGTAGCGAACCAGAAAGGCGGCGTGGGGAAGACGACCAGCAGTGTTAACCTGGCCGCATCACTGGCCGCCACCCGCAAACGGGTGTTGCTGGTGGACATTGACCCCCAGGGTAATGCGACCACTGGCTCCGGGGTAGACAAGTTCGACACCGAATACACCATTTATGATGTCCTCTGTGACGAGGTGCCCACCGAGCAGGCCATCGTGGCCACGCCGGAAGACAGCGGTTTCGACCTGATCACCGCCAATGGGGATCTGACCGCGGCAGAAGTGCAGCTGCTCGATATGAAATCGCGCGAATTCCGCCTGCGCAATGCGCTGGCCCGGATTCGCGATCGTTACGATTACATTCTCATCGACTGCCCGCCGTCTTTGAACATGCTCACCGTCAATGCGCTGACCGCGGCGGACTCGGTGATCGTGCCGATCCAGTGCGAGTACTATGCCCTGGAAGGCCTCACTGCGTTGATGAACACCATCGAAAAGATCCGCACGGTGCTCAACCCCAAGCTACACATCGGTGGTCTGCTGCGCACCATGTACGACCCGCGCAACAGTCTGTCCAACGATGTGTCCAATCAGCTGATCAGCCACTTCGGTGACAAGGTCTACCGCACCATTATTCCGCGTAACGTGCGGCTGGCGGAGGCCCCCAGCCACGGCGCACCGGTGATCACCTATGATCCCAAGTCCCGTGGTGCGGTCAGCTATCTGGCCCTGGCCGGCGAGATCCTGCGCCGCGAACAGGCGCTCAAGAGTCCCCCGGCCGCGGCATCATGATGGCAGCCGACCGGAATCGTTTTTGCGCGTCAGGCGTCCGGCGCCTGGCGTCCAGCGTAATTTAAGGATTAACCATGGCGGTAAAGCGTAAGCGCGGTCTCAGCAAGGGCCTGGATGCCCTGCTCAGCAGCAACGAATCCTACCAGCAGCGTCACCAGGAAGAAGTCAGTATTCAGGCAGAGCCGCAACAGGACCCGGCCAGCCAGCCGCCCCGTGACGGCGACCTGCGCCACCTGCCGGTGGAATACATGGAGCGTGGCCGTTACCAGCCACGCCGTGACATGTCCCCGGACGCGCTGGAAGAACTGGCCGAATCCATCCGTGCCCAGGGCGTGATGCAGCCCATCGTGGTGCGCCCTCTCGGCGAGAAGCGCTACGAAATTATCGCCGGTGAGCGCCGCTGGCGCGCGGCCAAAATGGCCGAGCTGGATACCATCCCGGCGGTCATCCGCGAAGTGCCGGACGAAGCCGCCATCGCCATGGCGCTGATTGAAAATATCCAGCGGGAAAACCTCAATCCAATGGAAGAAGCCATTGCGCTGGGCCGGCTGAAAGAAGAATTCGGCCTTACCCACCAGCAAGTGGCTGATGCGGTGGGGAAATCCCGCGCCATGGTCACCAACTTGCTCCGTCTTATGGGACTGGAGTCGGATGTGAAAAAGCTGCTGGAGCATGGCGATCTGGAAATGGGCCATGCCCGCGCCCTGCTGGCGCTGGAGGGCAACAAACAAATCGAAGCGGCAAGGACCGTGGTGGCCAAAGGTCTGTCGGTGCGTCAAACCGAAGAGCTGGTTCGCGATTTCGAGAAAGCCAAGCCCGCCAAACAGGCTGCCCCCAAGGAAGATCCGAACGTCAAAGCCCTGGTCAACGATCTCTCTGAACGTCTCGGCGCCCCCGTGCAGCTGCAGTCCGGTCAGGGCGGCAAAGGCAAGCTGGTGATCAGCTATAACAACCTGGATGAGCTGGACGGCATCCTGGCGCACATTAAGTAGCACGCCAGATGCTGGATGCCTGACGCCAGACGCTGAAACCCCAATCTGCCTCTGGCTTTTGTGGGAGCGTGCCTGCAAGCGATTTCCGCCATTCGCGTGCGGGCACGCTCCCACAGCAGCACCTTACAGCCCCGCCCTTCGCCTGAAGAATGAAAAGTCTTGCACGGGGTAAACAAATAAATTTCCAGGTCCGTGAATGGCATTCCATTCGGGCCTGGCAACACCTTGAAGCAAGCGGGCCTTCCACCAAGGTCTAACTTTGACTAACAATCCACGCTCTACGGTTGCCACTTGCGTGTCAACTCCATATACTTCGCCGCGCTAACGATCAGGGTGCCCAAGACCTTGCGCCTGGTGCGGCATCAAATAGCATCAGCCAGAGGCTTCACGGTGACCACCAGTAACGAATTCCAGCCCCACAGAGCATTGTTCTGGGGGTTAATGCGCGCTCAGCTAGCCGCAATTGTGGTGTTCGCGCTGCTGGTAACGGCGCTGGCCGGAACGCTTTCCGGCCTGGTAGCGGCCTGGGGAGGCACTATCAGCCTGATCGCATACGCCTGGGGCGGCTTCCAGATTTGGATGCACCCCGGAAACCATGCACCAAAGCGCATGGCCACCGCGGCAGTACGGGCGGAAATGGGCAAGATAGCAATCATGTTATTGCTGTTCTGGCTGACATTTTCCAAGGTCCCTGAAACCCGGGAAATGAAAATTGCAATGGTTCTGCTGTTAGGCTTCCTGATCGCCCAGGTCGTGGGCTGGATTCAGGTAGCGCGCCTCGACGGGCGCACAGCAGGGCAAGACGGGCAAAACGACTGAGACTGTAGGTATCAATATGGCTGGTAGCTCTCCGGGCGAGTACATCAAGCACCATTTGGGTAATCTGACCTATGGCAAACTGCCCGAAGGCTATGTTCGTGAGTGTGACGGGCGTGAAACGGTTGCCCTGACCGAAAGCACCTGGACCTTTGCCTGTAACGGCAACGAAGCCAAAGACATGGGCTTCGCGGCATTCCACGTGGATTCCCTTGCCTGGTCCGGCGGCCTCGGCATCATCATGTGCCTGCTGTTCTGGATGGGCGCTCGCAAGGCGACCGCTGGCGTTCCTTCCGGCTTCCTGAACTTCATCGAAACCATCATCGAATTTATTGATACCCAGGTTCGTGACTCTTTCCACGGCAAGAGCAAGCTGGTGGCGCCGCTGTCACTGGTGATCTTCTGCTGGGTGTTCCTGATGAACCTGATGGATCTGGTACCGGTTGACTTTATCCCGGGCACCTTTAGCTGGATCATGACTTCCTTCTTCGGCTGGACTGCCCAGGAAGCCTACTTCAAGATCGTGCCCAGCACCGATCCGAACATTACCCTGTCCATGTCTTTCTCTGTGATGCTGCTGGTGATCTTCTTCACCATCAAGACCAAAGGCGTTGGCGGCTTTATCGGTACCCTGGCTCTGCATCCTTTCGAGTCCAGCAACCCGATCGTGAAAACCATTCTGATCCCGGTAAACCTGTTGCTGGAGACCATTGGTCTGCTGGCCAAGCCGGTTTCCCTGGGTCTGCGACTGTTCGGCAACATGTATGCCGGTGAGTTTGTGTTTATTCTGCTGGCCGCCATGATGGGCACCTGGCAGTTTATCGGTGCCTGGCCGTGGGCGGTGTTCCATATTCTGGTTATCACCCTGCAGGCATTTATCTTCATGGTACTCACTATCGTGTACCTGAGCATGGCGGTCGAAGACCACTAAGTTTTTTTAAACCGGTTTTTAATTAAACCAACCAAGCACTTAACGGGAGTGTAAAGATGGAAGGCATTCAATTTCTTGCTGCTGCTATCGTAGCTGGCCTGGCGGCCATCGGCGCAGGTCTGGGCTTCGGCATGATGGGTGGCCGTTTTCTCGAGTCTGTAGCTCGTCAGCCGGAACTGGCTCCGATGCTGCAAACCCGCATGTTCATCATCGCTGGTCTGCTGGATGCTGTGCCGATTATCTGTATCGCTATCGCGTTCCTGCTGATCTTCCAGTAATCGATCGCGTTTGATCCGGTAAATTACCTAACGCGATTGAGGTGATGGCATGAACATCAACATGACGATCATCGGCCAGGCTATCTGGTTCGCACTGTTCGTATTCTTCTGCATGAAGTTCGTCTGGCCGCCCATTTCCCGGGCACTGGAAGAGCGCAAGCAGAAAATTGCCGAGGGCCTGAGCGCCGCAGATCGTGCTGAGCGCGATCTGGAGCTGGCTCAGGAAAAGGCGACCGCCAATCTCAAAGAAGCTAAAGAGAAGGCGGCCGAAATCATTGATCAGGCCAATCGCCGGGCTAATCAGATTGTGGAAGAGGCAAAAGATGCCGCGCGCACCGAAGGTGAGCGTCTGGTAGCCAAGGCCCAGTCTGAGATTGACCAAGAAGTTAATCAGGCTCGCGAGCAGCTGCGTAAAGAAGTGGCAGCCCTGGCGCTGAGCGGTGCCGAGAAGGTACTGGGCGGCGAAGTAAACCAGGATGCGCACAAGCAGATGCTTGAGCAGCTGGCGGCTGAACTCTGAGACTACGGGTAACCCATGGCTGAACTGACCACCATCGCACGCCCCTACGCCAAGGCCGCCTTTGTTTTTGCAAAGGAACAGGGCGCCCTGGATAAGTGGGAAAAGATGCTGGGCCTGGCAGCAGCAGTGGCAGGTGATGCCAGCATGCGTGCTTACCTTGACCAGCCGGAACTGGATGACGCCGCCAAGGTTTCTGCCTTTGCAGAAGTCTGCGGTGAAGAACTCGACGAAAGCGGGCGCAACTTCGTTGCGCAGCTGGCGCAGAACAAGCGTCTGCCGCTGTTGCCGATCATCCTGCAACTGTTCCACGAGCTTCTTGCTGCGGAACAGCAGTTCACCGATGTGGAGTTGATCTCCGCTTTCGAGATGGACGACGCTGTTACCGAAAAGCTGGTAGCCGCTTTGAAAAAACGCCTTGGCACCGACGTGAATGTCACCACGTCTGTGGACCAGTCCCTGATTGGAGGCGTGCTGGTGCGAGCCGGCGATACCGTAATTGATGGCAGTGTGCGTGGCAGACTGAACCGTCTGGCAGAGCAACTGAACTCTTGAGTTTGAGGGATTAGAGATGCAGCAACTCAACCCGTCCGAAATCAGCGAGATTATCAAGTCGCGCATTGCGAAACTTGATACCTCCACCGAAGCACGTAACGAAGGTACGGTGGTATCCGTATCCGACGGTATTGTGCGTATTCACGGTCTTGCCGATGTAATGTTCGGTGAGATGATCGAGTTTGAGGGCGGCATCTATGGCATGGCCCTTAACCTTGAGCAGGATTCTGTTGGCGCCGTGGTACTGGGCGACTACCTGAGCCTGGCCGAAGGCCAGAAGGTACGTTGTACTGGCCGCATCCTGGAAGTTCCGGTAGGTCCGGAGCTGCTGGGCCGCGTTGTTGACGCCCTGGGTAACCCCATTGATGGTAAAGGTCCGGTTAACGCCGCCGTTACCGACGCCGTTGAAAAGGTAGCGCCTGGCGTTATCTGGCGTAAAGAGGTTAACGAGCCGGTTCAGACTGGCTACAAGGCGATCGACTCCATGGTTCCGATCGGTCGTGGTCAGCGTGAGCTGATCATTGGTGACCGTCAGATCGGTAAGACTGCGGTAGCCGTCGATGCCATCATTGCCCAGAAGGGCACTGGCGTTAAGTGTATCTACGTTGCGGTTGGCCAGAAGCAGTCCACCATCGCCAACGTGGTACGCAAGCTGGAAGAGCACGGTGCAATGGATCACACCATCATCGTTGCCGCTTCTGCTTCTGACCCGGCTTCCATGCAGTTCCTGGCACCCTTCTCCGGTTGTGCCATGGGCGAATACTTCCGTGACCGCGGTGAAGATGCCCTGATCGTTTATGATGACCTGACCAAGCAAGCGTGGGCGTATCGTCAGATCTCCCTGCTGCTGCGTCGTCCTCCGGGTCGTGAAGCGTATCCTGGTGACGTGTTCTACCTGCACTCCCGTCTGTTGGAGCGCGCCGCCAAGGTTAACGCAGAATACGTTGAGAACTTCACCAACGGTGAGGTGAAAGGCAAGACCGGTTCTCTGACCGCACTGCCGATCATCGAAACCCAGGGTGGTGACGTTTCCGCATTCGTACCGACCAACGTGATCTCCATCACCGATGGTCAGATCTTCCTGGAAACCGACCTGTTCAACTCCGGCGTACGTCCGGCCATGAACGCCGGTGTGTCTGTATCCCGTGTAGGTGGTGCAGCCCAGACCAAGATCATCAAGAAGCTCGGCGGTGGTATCCGTCTGGCACTGGCCCAGTACCGTGAACTGGCTGCATTTGCCCAGTTCGCTTCAGACCTCGACGATTCTACCCGCGAGCAGCTGGAGCATGGTCAGGCTGTGACCGAGCTGATGAAGCAGAAGCAGTACAGCCCGCAAAGCGTTGCTGAAATGGGTGTTGTACTGTACGCCGCTAACGAAGGTTACCTGAAAGGTATCGAGATCGAGAAAATCGGCGCCTTCGAAACGGCCATGCTGGACTACATGAACAGCGAAAAGAAAGCGTTGATGGACAAGATCAACGAGAAGGGTGACTACAACGGCGACATCGAGAGCGAGATCAAGGAATCTCTCGATCAGTTCAAAGCCACCCAGACCTGGTAATTCGCTGATAAAAGGTACTTCCTATGGCCAGCGGTAAAGAGATCAAAGGCAAGATTGCCAGCGTCCAGAGCACGAAGAAGATTACCCGTGCAATGGAAATGGTGGCAGCTTCCAAGATGCGTAAGGCACAAGAGCGTATGGCGGCTTCCAAGCCGTACGCCAGCCGCATGCGTCAGGTGGTTGCCCATCTGGCCAATGCTGATCTGGAATACCGGCACAGCTACCTGCAAGAGCGGGAAGTAAAGAACGTTGGCTACATCGTAGTGACCTCCGACCGGGGTCTCTGCGGTGGCCTCAACGTGAACCTGCTCAAGAATGTCGTCAAGAGCGCGAGAGCGTGGGAAGAACAAGGCGCCAAGGCCCAGTACTGCGTAGTGGGCTCCAAGGGTGTCTCTTTCTTCAAGAGTGTTGGCGGCACGGTGGAAGCGACCGTTTCCGGTCTGGGTGATACTCCTCACCTGAACGATCTGATCGGTTCCATCAAGGTAATGCTGGATGCCTATGACAACGGTGCGATCGACCGTCTGTACATCGTGTACAACGAGTTCGTGAACACCATGACCCAGGCGCCCAAGAACATTCAGCTGCTGCCGCTTGAAGCGTCAGAAGATGAAGAACTGAAGCGTCACTGGGACTACATTTACGAGCCTGCCCCCAAGGAGCTGCTCGACGAACTGCTGGTTCGGTTCATCGAGTCCCAGGTGTATCAGGGCGTAGTAGAAAACAACGCCTGTGAACAGGCAGCGCGTATGATCGCGATGAAAGCGGCCAGCGATAACGCCGGTGACATCATTCGTGATCTGCAGTTGGTGTACAACAAGGCACGCCAGGCTGCAATTACGCAGGAAATCTCCGAAATCGTTGGTGGTGCTGCTGCGGTCTGATCTGTCAGCAGATAGACGCGGCAAAAACGCAAGTTAAGAGGATGCAAGCATGAGTAGCGGTCGTATTGTTCAGATCATCGGTGCTGTTATCGACGTGGAATTCCCGCGCGAAAACGTACCGAAGGTATATGACGCCCTCACCGTGGACGGTACTGAAACTACGCTGGAAGTTCAGCAGCAGCTGGGCGACGGCGTTGTCCGTACCATCGCCATGGGCTCCACCGAAGGTCTGAAGCGTGGTCTCGGCGTGACTGACTCTGGTGAGCCGATTCAGGTTCCGGTAGGCACCAAGACCCTGGGCCGTATCATGGACGTGCTGGGTCGCCCGATCGACGAAGCCGGTCCTATCGGTGAAGAAGAGCGTATGCCGATTCACCGTGCTGCTCCGACTTATGCCGAGCAAGCAGCCACCAACGAACTGCTGGAAACCGGCATCAAGGTAATCGACCTGGTTTGCCCCTTCGCGAAGGGTGGTAAAGTTGGTCTGTTCGGTGGTGCGGGTGTAGGTAAAACCGTAAACATGATGGAGCTGATCCGGAACATCGCGATCGAGCACTCCGGTTACTCCGTGTTTGCGGGTGTGGGTGAGCGTACTCGTGAGGGTAACGACTTCTACCACGAAATGAAGGACTCCAACGTACTGGACAAGGTATCCCTGGTTTACGGTCAGATGAATGAGCCGCCAGGTAACCGTCTGCGTGTGGCGCTGACCGGTCTGACCATGGCCGAGAAGTTCCGTGACGAAGGTCGTGACGTACTGTTCTTCGTAGATAACATCTACCGTTACACCCTGGCCGGTACCGAAGTATCCGCTCTGCTGGGTCGTATGCCTTCTGCGGTAGGTTATCAGCCGACTCTGGCGGAAGAGATGGGCGTTCTGCAGGAACGTATTACCTCCACCAAGGTAGGTTCCATCACCTCCGTACAGGCCGTATACGTACCTGCGGATGACTTGACTGACCCGTCTCCGGCCACCACCTTTGCTCACCTTGACGCGACCGTGGTACTGAGCCGTGACATCGCCTCCAAGGGTATCTACCCGGCGATCGACCCGCTGGATTCCACCTCTCGTCAGCTGGATCCGCTGGTTATCGGTACCGAGCACTATGAAGTCGCTCGTGGCGTTCAGTCTGTACTGCAGCGCTTCAAGGAACTGAAGGACATTATTGCGATTCTGGGTATGGACGAGCTGTCTGAAGAAGACAAGCAGGTCGTATCCCGCGCCCGTAAGATCGAGCGTTTCCTGTCCCAGCCGTTCTTCGTGGCAGAAGTATTTACCGGTTCCCCGGGCAAATACGTCTCCCTGAAGGATACTCTGGCAGGTTTCCGCGGTATCCTGAACGGTGACTATGACCACATTCCGGAGCAGGACTTCTACATGAAGGGTTCTATCGACGAAGTGGTAGAAGCCTACAACAAGCGTAGCAAGTAACCTCCACCGGGAGACAAGCAAATGGCGATGACCGTGCATTGCGACATTGTAAGTGCAGAACGCCAGCTGTTCTCCGGCCTGGTTGAAATCGTGGTAGCTTCCGGTGTGGAAGGTGACCTCGGTATCATGCCGGGCCACGCCCCGCTCCTGACCCGGCTCAAGCCGGGCCCGGTACGGGTGAAGAAGCAGAATGGTGAAGAAGAAGTGTTCTACGTATCCGGCGGCTTCCTGGAAGTGCAGCCGAAGCTGGTGACTGTACTGGCGGATACGGCAGAACGTGCCGACAACATGGACGAAGCTGCTGCCGAGCAGGCAAAACAGCGCGCCAAAGAAGCGCTGGAAGGGAAGAATTCCGAAATGGATTACTCCCGTGCCGCCGCTACACTGGCCGAGGCGGTTGCCCAGTTGCGTGCAATACAACAGTTGAAGAAAAAAGGGCGGTAAGCATCTTTTGCAATTCTTCAACACAGAAGGGGGTAGCCGAGTGCTACCCTTTTTTGTTTGTGTGATGGGATAACGTTTGAGGCGGGATCGAACACGGACCAGGAACGGGCCGGATCACGCGGGTCAACAAGAAGGACAGGGTATGAGTCTAGCAGTAGTTATTCTGGCAGCGGGCAAGGGCACACGCATGAAGAGCGCCTTGCCAAAGGTATTGCACGAAGTGGCGGGCAAAGCCATGGTGCAGCACGTTGTCGATGCAGCAGGCAGCCTGAATGCCGACAACACCGTGGTGGTCTACGGACACGGTGGTGACAAGGTGCAGGCCACTGTCACCGGGAACAACCTGCAGTGGGCCGAACAGGCCGAGCAGCTCGGCACCGGCCACGCCGTCGCCCAGGCCATGCCCGCCATCAACGAAGATATCGTGCTGGTACTCTACGGTGACGTCCCCCTGATTCGCCCGGAAACCCTGCGTGACTTCGTCGAGTGCGTGGACGACAAGACCCTCGCCCTGATGACCCTGACCCTCGACGATCCCACCGGCTATGGCCGTATCGTTCGCGATGGCCAGAACAACGTGCAGCGAATCGTTGAACAGAAAGATGCCAGCGAACACGAACTGGCCATCCCCGAGATCAACACCGGTATACTCGCCTGCACGCGCAGCTTCCTGGCCGATTGCCTGCCCAAGCTGTCCAGCAACAATGCCCAGGGTGAGTACTACCTTACCGATGTAATCGCCATGGCGGTGCAGTCCGGTCTTACCGTGGAAACCCTGCAGCCGCAATTCGCCTGGGAAGTGGATGGCGTCAACGATCGTGTCCAGCTGGCCCGCCTTGAGCGCATTTACCAGCTGGCCCAGGCTGAATCCCTGATGCGTGATGGCGTAACCCTGCGTGATCCGGCCCGCCTGGATATCCGTGGCAGCGTGCAGATTGCCAGCGATGTGATCATCGATGTGAACGTGGTGCTGGAAGGCGACGTGACCATTGAAGAGGGCGTCAGCATTGGGCCGAACTGTTTTATCCGTGATGCCAACATCGGCGCCGGTACCGTGATTGAAGCCAACAGCCTTATCGACGGCGCTGTGGTCGGCGATGCCTGCACCATCGGTCCCTATGCGCGCCTGCGCCCGGGCACCGAACTGGCCGACAAGGCCAAGATTGGCAACTTTGTGGAAACCAAGAAGTCCTACGTGGGTGAGGGCTCCAAAGTGAACCACCTGACCTACATCGGCGACAGCCAGATCGGCAAGGGCGTCAACGTGGGTGCCGGCACCATTACCTGCAACTACGACGGCGTGAACAAGTTCCAGACCGTCCTCAAGGACGGTGCCTTCATCGGCTCCAACTCTTCGCTGGTGGCGCCCGTCACCATCGGCGAAAATGCCACCGTGGGCGCCGGCAGCACGGTCACCAAGGACGTGGAAGACAATGGCCTGGCCGTCGCCCGTGGCCAGCAGCGCAACGTGGCCAACTGGAAACGCCCGAGCAAGAAATAAGGGCACAATCGGTTTTGTAGGAGCCATGCTTGCATGGCGATGGGACTGGCAACACGGCGAAGCCTGCCAGCCCAACGAGCGATATTAGGGAAAACACATGTGTGGAATCGTCGGCGCCATCGCCCAGCGTAACGTAGGCAACATCCTGATCACCGGCCTCAAGCGCCTCGAATACCGCGGCTACGACAGCGCCGGTGTCGCGCTGCTCAACGACAAGGGCATCACCCGCGTGCGTCGTCAGGGCAAGGTAGGCGGCCTGGAAGACGCCGTTCGTGAAGTGAGTGCCGCCGGCTTTACCGGCGTGGCCCACACCCGCTGGGCCACCCACGGCAAGCCCTCCGAAGCCAACGCCCACCCACACATGTCCGGCAGCGATCTGGCCCTGGTCCACAACGGTATCATCGAAAACTTCCAGGAACTGAAAGACAACCTGCAGGCGCAAGGCTACGAGTTCACCTCGCAAACCGATACCGAAGTGATCGTGCACCTGGTGCATCAGGCGCTGGAAACCGGGGTGGATCTGTTCACCGCCGTACAGCAAGTGGTGAAAAAACTGGATGGTGCCTACGCCCTTGGCGTGATCCACAAATCCGAACCCGACAAACTCATCGCCGTGCGTTCAGGCAGCCCGCTGGTGATCGGCCTCGGCATCGATGAAAACTACATCGCCTCCGACCAGCTGGCCCTGTTGCCGGTCACCAACCGCTTTATCTTCCTGGAAGAAGGCGACCAGGCAGAAATCAGCATCGACGGCGTGCGCATCGTCGATGCCGACGGCGATTCCGTGGTCCGTGAAGCCCACGAATTCGATGGCACCCACGAAGATGCCGAAAAGGGCGAATACCGCCACTACATGCAGAAGGAAATCTTCGAGCAGCCGGCCGCCATCCAGAAGACTCTGGAAGATCGCATCGAATCGCCAGAGACCCTCATCCACGCCTTCGGCAAAAAAGCCCCAGCCATCTTCGACAAGGTCAAAACCGTCCAGATCGTCGCCTGTGGCACCAGCTACCACGCCGGCATGGTGGCCCGTTACTGGCTGGAAGACATCGCCGGCATTCCCTGCCAGGTGGAAGTGGCCAGCGAGTTCCGCTACCGCAAGCACGTGGTACCGGAAGGCACCCTGTTTGTCACCATCTCCCAGAGCGGCGAAACCGCCGACACCCTGGCGGCCCTGCGTGATACCCAGTCCCCCAACTACGTGGGCCGTCTGGCCATCTGTAACGTGGACAGCTCCTCCCTGGTGCGCGAATCCGAACTGGTATTCCTCACCAAGGCCGGCCCGGAAATCGGTGTGGCCTCCACCAAGGCCTTCACCACCCAGTTGGCGGGCCTGCTGATGATGGTGCTGGCCCTGGGCCGCCAGAAAGGCCTGGCCGACAGCGAGATTGAAAAGGTCCTCGCCGAACTGCGCCAGCTGCCCAACCTGATTGAACAGGCCGCCTCACTGGACAAACCCATCGAAAAACTGGCCGAACACTTCGTGGAAAAACACCACGCTCTGTTCCTGGGCCGTGGCGTCCAGTTCCCGGTGGCACTGGAAGGCGCACTCAAGCTCAAAGAGATCTCCTACATCCACGCTGAAGCCTACGCCGCCGGTGAACTTAAGCACGGCCCCCTGGCGCTGGTCGACAGCGACATGCCCGTGGTCTCCGTGGCCCCCAACGACGAGCTGCTGGAAAAACTGAAATCCAACCTGCAGGAAGTCCGTGCCCGTGGCGGCGAGCTCTACGTCTTCGCCGACAAAAACGCCCACGTGAAAGAAGGCGAAGGCATCCACGTGCTCAACATGCCAGCGGTACCGGAAACCATTGCCCCGATCGTCTACACCGTGCCGTTGCAGTTGCTCAGCTACCACGTGGCGGTGCTGCGGGGGACGGATGTGGATCAGCCGAGGAATTTGGCGAAGTCGGTGACGGTGGAATAAAAGCAGTTAATAATTAATAGTGAATAGTTAATAGCGAAAGCCCGGCGATGCCGGGCTTTTTTGTGGGTGGTTGATGGCGTAATGATTTCATGGGTGGGTTGGTAGACATGGGGGGTCGGGTTTGTAAGAGATGGCTTACAGCGGATGTAAACTTTTTGATATAGAGTGAGTGCCATTCGAGAGGGGGCTTGAAGAGATAGGGGAAGTAAGCGCTGTCGAAGCGGAATACAGTTGACCGAAAGATGCAGGGGCAATAATAAGGAAAATGACATGCCTGATTTGAACTATCAAAAACAAGCGCAGGAATATTACGGAAAGGCACCAGTCATTATTATGGGCAGTGGTGCTTCGGCTGCATATGGCATGTCCGGAATGCGGTCGCTTGCAAAGCATCTCATCGCGCAAACCGACGTTTCAGGTCTATCATCTCCTGAGTTAGAGGCCTGGAAACATTTCTGCCAGGTTTTGGATAGCGGCGTAGACTTAGAATCCGCCCTGCACCAAGTGGCAACTTCTGAAGAGCTGACGTCCAGAATAGTTAAAGCAACTTGGTCGCTAATCAATTCTGAGGATATAGAAATTTTTCAGAAGAGTCTTCAGGATAGCGGGATGTTTTCATTGAGTCGTCTTCTTGAGCATATGTTTAGAAGCAGTCTCAGGAAGATAAATATAATCACTACAAATTATGATCGCTTGATTGAGTACGCTTGCGATCATATGCGTATTCATCATTACACCGGTTTTACACACGGCTTCTTCCGGCAACTTGCAGCTCCAACAGAAATTACATCTTCCCGTAGGGTTAATATCTGGAAAGTCCATGGATCTCTGGATTGGTTCCAGTCACCTATGGGGGATACTGTCGCACTTTCAAATATCCCAGAGATACCGAAAGACTATAAGCCGCAGATCGTCACCCCTGGTACCCAGAAATACCAAAAAACTCATCTGGAGCCTTTCCGATCAATTATCAACAATTCTGATCTGGCTATCAGTGAGGCTGGTTCTTACCTTTGTATTGGCTACGGATTTAATGATGAGCATATCCAACCGAAGCTTATGGTGAAGTGCCTGAGGCAAAAGACACCTGTAACCATTATCACTTATGCGCTTTCTGAGTCAGCTAAAAAGCTAATTATTGATGGTGGCGCGCAGAACTACCTCGCAATAGAACGGGGAGAAAAAGACGATCAATCTATCGTTTATTCTTCTCTCAACAAGTCATCAATTACAGTAGATATGGATATCTGGAGCCTTGAAGGCTACCTTTCACTCATCATATAGGAAGATGATATGCCGATTTTTAGGTTTGAAGATGAGGAAGCGCTTGGTAAGGTTGCGTCCGTCGATACCACAACCGTGATTGTAGATGTGGAGAACGTCAGCCAGCTCAAAAGGTTGCAGGTTAATCATCTTGCTGTATTGCAAAGTAGCAGGCCCGGACAGCATCTCATCGGTTTAATTACGCAGGTGACCCGCAAACGTGGCATCGAAGACATAATCAATGATGGTATCAATGATCTCTCGCCAGAGTTAAATCTGTGTCGTATCTCACTTATTGGAACCATGCTGGATCGTGACGGAGAAAAAGAAAACGTATTCCGTCGTACTCTCGAAAGCGTTCCTGAAATCGACGCAAATTGCTTCTCATTGGAAGGCGAAAACCTTACAGGTTTCATGCGCACCCTTTCCAGCGTATCTGCCGATGGAAATGCCCTAACTCTCGGCAAATACACACTGGACGAACATGCTGTCGCCTACCTCAACGGCAACAAATTTTTCCAACGCCACGCCTTTATTGGAGGTAGTACCGGTTCGGGTAAATCCTGGACGACAGCCAGAATCATTGAGCAGATGTCAGGGCTCTCCACCGCTAACGCTATCGTTTTTGATCTTCATGGCGAATACGCGCCTCTGGTTGGTGAAGGCATGCAGCATTTCAAAGTGGCAGGTCCCGCAGACGTTGAAGCCAAACGTACCATTGATGACGCTGTGATCTACCTCCCGTACTGGCTGCTTTCTTATGAGGCTCTTGTTTCAATGTTTGTAGATCGTAGCGACCAGAACGCGCCCAATCAGGCGATGATTATGGCGCGTGAAATCAACCACGCGAAGCGCAAATACTTGGAAGATAACGGCCAGCAAGACCTGCTGAAGCACTTCACTGTTGATAGTCCGGTTCCATTTGATCTCGATTTCCTCATGAGCAGGTTGAACGAGATTAACGTTGAAATGGTCGCTGGAGCGCGCGGAGAGAAACAGGGCGATTTTTTTGGGAAGCTTGCCCGCATGATTTCTCGCCTTGAGAACAAAATCTCTGATAGGCGCCTCGGATTTATGTTCAGCGGCGGTGGAAACGTGCTGGATTTCACTTGGCTTGAGAAATTTACTACTGCCATACTCGGTAGCACTGATGAGAATGGTCGAGCCGGGATCAAAATAATAAACTTTTCAGAAGTCCCGTCAGACGTTCTGCCACTGATCGTATCGCTGGTCGCAAGGGTCACGTTCTCTGTTCAGCAATGGACTCCTTCTGAACTACGCCACCCTATCGCTCTTCTGTGTGACGAAGCACACCTTTATATGCCACAGCGAAATATGGCTGATTCTGCCGATGATATCTCACTTGATATCTTCGAACGTATCGCTAAAGAAGGCCGTAAATATGGAGTCAGCCTAGTGGTGATAAGCCAGCGTCCGTCCGAAGTAAATAAGACGATGCTAAGCCAGTGCAGCAATTTTGTATCCATGAGGCTAACTAACGCTGAGGATCAGGGGGTTATCAAGCGTCTACTTCCAGATAGTCTCGGTGGGTTTAGCGACGTTTTACCGACACTCGATACTGGTGAAGCACTTGTCGTGGGCGATGCTAGTCTATTGCCAAGCCGAATTAGAATTGATGAGCCGCAGAATAAGCCAAATAGTGGAACGGTTGACTTTTGGGATGAATGGCAGAAACCTGTCAAAGATACGCGTTTATCAGTAGCGGTTGATAACTGGCGCAAACAGAACATTCAGTAACTGGACAGTAATCGGGTACACGCACGAATTGGGGATTAGTAAGTTTAACAGACATTGAGAGCAGCAATGATAAAATTAGATTTCAATGGTTATTTCGCCATTCAAGGTGATGAGGACGAGTATGCAGAAGCCAAAAAGCTCTAGCACGCCCTTCGGGAGTTTCTAAAAGGCTACCGAACTGATGCTGGTGAGGTTGCGAGTTACACGGTTGAGGTTGCCGCCGATACCTAAGACTGGGTCATCATATGAATACGATGCCGATGTGCATCGCGGATTTGGGGTAAGGTCTCGCACCGTGCGCCCGGATGCACGGAGTTGGATCTGGCCCCATGCTCTAAGAGAGATTCTGAAATTGATAACCGCTGGTATGCCGCAGTAACTATTGAATCAAAAATGATTAAAGCGGGTTAAACAATGGATATTCAGACTGCAAATTTGCTACTACTGATTGGTTTGCCCTTGCTGGCATTTGTAGGTGTCCTCTTTCTTGGTCATGTTGACAAAAAAGTGGTTAGAAAAGTTAAAGCTATGCCTAAATTTGAAAGTGACATCGACATTGATGACGATGTGGTAGGTGATGGTTACGTGGACCCCAACGTCGTGTTCCGGGAGGATGGAATTCACATGTACGATTAACTGAGCCCGGGGTCAGAGATCCGGGGTCAGGACAAGTTGGGGTAAGGTCTTGCATCGTGCGCCTGCAGCAGGCGCAAGACCCAACTCGAATTTTTCAGCCAGATCTGCATTAGTTGTAGTTTTGCCCGCCGCCCTTCTTGGTCTGCTTGGAAAAGTAATCGGGGACACCCATGAATTGGGGTACCGCGCTGCCCTTCCTGTGGCGACTACCTTATGGGAAAAGGCTTCGAAGAGCCTGTGGATAGGGATTTGAAATAAAATTCGGGGGGAGGTCTTGCATCGTGTGTCTGGATATACAGAGCAAGGCGTCACCCATTCTTTGTCGATGTGTAAAAAATGAATAGAACAGTGCAATCTATACTTGATGGATATGGCTTTAGTTTTGGGCTAGATGTTTTCGGCAGGGTTCCTGTTCCGCTATACAGGGCGAGTAATCGGGGACACGCATCAATTGGGGGATGTCTTACGGGGATTGTGGTTGTTCTCTGATGTAGTTGGGTTTGAGTAGTCAGTAGTGTTGGGTGATGGGTAAGCAAGGAGGCTTGTCATTACCGCTACGCGATATGCATCGGCATCCTTGCATTGCATTTCTTGCTATCACTGGACAAATGAATGGGGGGCAGGTATCCCATTTCCTAACTAGCCCGAAGCCAGTTCTCTATACGGGATGAGTGCGAATCCACTCAGCCTGCCACTTCCGACAACCATGCGGTAATCGGGGGCACGCATGAATGATGGATAAGCAAGGGCTCGCCATTACCATTGGGCGATATGCGCTGGCATCCCTGCATTGCGTTTCTTGCTATCACTGGGACTGATGTCACTTGCTGTGACGTTAATCGATGCGTGCCCCGGCTTGTATTGGCTGGTGCTTTTCGCCTTGAACTCAGGCTTGTATGTACCCTAACGGGAAAAGATCGAATTCAGAACGACAAACGCGATCAGAATAATCAGGATGATGCCGGTGTCGGTGGCGGGCTTCATCATCTCGGCAAAGGTCAAGCTGCCCCTCTCGCTTCTGTAGAAATCCTTACGACAATCAAGGCACCGGATCTGCTTTCTCTTGGGCGACTTTACATAGTCTTGTTCATGAATGTGGCCACAATAAGGGCAACGGGTATCGTTATTCCAGATCATTATCTATAGGGTTCCGGCTGGCAGGCCTTGCTTTAACAGGTGACATTTCCCGCAGAGGCTATCGATCAAACGAGAGAAGTGGTGGCCGAACGATCAGCGCAAGCTATCGACACTGCCAGGTGTGACGCGCTTGAATACTGCGCCACCTGAGATATTGCCGATGTACCAGCTACCCGTCATTGTGTTGCTATCGGCTGAGAGATCCAGCATGTAGTTAACACTTCGGGCGCCTTCCTTCAGTTTGAATGGTTGCAAACTTTCAAGATCGGAGTAGTAGGTCTTGTCGAAAATCACGGAATACTCATTGATATCGCCAACAACAGCCGAAGGCCGGCCAACCTCAATATTTTCGCCACGGGTCTGTGGCTCAATCATTTGCCCGAAAAACTCCTCTCCGTTGGATTGAATCACCATCGACATAGGCACGCGGCTTGACTCGCTGTAACTGTAGTAGCCCACCCACAGGCCGGTCAGGCCATCGGCCATAACGTGGAAGGGGATAAGCAGCAAGCTGAACACGGGCGCCATTTTGATCACGGTAATCGGGGACACGCATGAATTGGGGAAAGTCTTACGCAGTTTGTGGTTGTTCTCTGATGTGGGAGTGTGGGTTGAGTCAGTAGTGTTGGGTGATGGATAAGCATGGAAGCCTAATCGGGGACACGCATGAATTGGAGGATGTCCTACGCGGTTTGTGGTTTTTTTCTGATTTGGGAGCGTTGGTTTAGTCAGTAGTGTTGGGTGATGGATAAGCAAGGAGGCTTGTCATGACTCGAGCGCGTTATAGCCAGGTATCGCTGGATTCCACGTCTTACTATCACTGTATCTGCCGCTGTGTGCGGCGGGCCTTTCTGTGTGGCCAGGATCATTATTCCGGTCAGGACTATGAGCATCGACGCCAGTGGGTGGTGGATCGTCTTGCTGTTCTTGGCGAGGTGTTTGCCATTGATCTTTGTGCCTATGCGGTGATGTCCAATCACTACCATGTGGTGCTTCGAATCAATCAGAAGAAGGCATTGGAGTGGTCTGATCAGGAAGTGGCAGAGCGGTGGATGCAGTTATTCAGAGGACCTTTGATCGTCACACGTTGGCTCAAGGGAGAGACGGAATCCGCGGAAACGCTTAAGGCGTTGGAGTTCGTGGCAATCTGGCGGGAGCGGCTGTATGACCTTGGCTGGTTCATGAAGTGCCTGAATGAACATCTTGCTCGCAAAGCTAACGAGGAAGATTGCTGCAAGGGACGATTCTGGGAAAGTCGCTACAAGTGCCAGGCTTTGCTGGATGAAAAAGCAGTGCTGCAGTGTATGGCCTATGTGGATCTCAATCCGGTACGGGCAGATATAGCAGAAACGCCAGAACATTCTGATTACACCTCTATCCAGCAACGTTCGGTAGCGGTTGGCCGATGTGCTGACGACAAGCGAAAGCCCACTCTTTTACCCATGGTTGATGCCAGTAGCACGGAAACGGCAGATGACGATACGGTATGCCGATTTCGATTAATGGATTATCTGGAGCTTGTGGATAGTACTGGCCGTGCGGTCCGAGACGACAAACGCGGGGCCATTTCGGCGTTTGCAGCGGGGGTGCTGGATCGGTTGGGAATCGATGAAGGGGCATGGCTTGCGCATATGAAGCCTCGACAGCAGCGGCAACCAGTGGCCCTGGGTGCCTTGAAGCAGTTGCAGCAGTATGCGCAGCTCACGGGTCGAAAATGGATCTCTGGGCAACGCCTGGTAGGGTGGTAGCTGGTAAAGGGATCAGGGGTAAAGGATCGAGCAGCCGGCCACACTCCTGAACGACGGGTAATTGAGTAACGCGGCTTCCGGATTGAACATCCCTAATTTAGGGGATGCGCCTGTCTGATCAATCCTTCAGGATCGTGAATGTATACTGGCTATTTCTGAAAAGGTTCATGCTTGGGCGCCCGGGTGCTCGGGCCGGGAGTGATATGTCTTTACAATCCAGCTTTCTGTTTTCCTCCTTGTTATTGGCTACCTTCACGGCGCATGCGGGGCCACCATCAAGTGATTGTGGGATGCCTGACATTAAAGAAGCAGGCTTCTACTGTCTGACCGGTCATTGCGATGAAAGCCCCGCGAAAAGCGATTATGCCACCCGGCATCGCAACGCGGTAATGCGTTATTTCGGTGTGGAGAAGCGGATGAAACGCGACAGGTCGCGCGCACTGGCAGAGCTGGAGCAGCTTGGCCATGAAGGTTACCCCCAGTCTGCCTGGTTTGTGGCCGAGCGTTACTATCACGGCCTCAGCGGCTCGTTGATGGATCCCAACAGACCGCGCTGCCCACAAAACCCGGAGCAGGATAGAGACAAGGGTTATCAGTGGTATGAGATTGCCGCCCGGAACGGCCACACGACAGCGCTGCAGATCACGCTTAATTACTACCGCGATCAAGGAGTATGGGAAAGAGCCGAGGACCTGCTCAAGGTGGTGGAGGGCAACGAAGAACAGGAAAAACTGCTGGCACAGTATTATTCACAAAGTGCCAAGCAAACCGGTAGCAGTGAAGAGCTATTGAAGGCCGCTTACTACGTACTGTTAGTTGGCGACAGAAATAAATCGGAATACCACCAGAAGCCTGGATTAATGGGCACCTTCGGTAATAATTTTACCGAGCGCACCTCTGTCTATTATTTGGAAGCGTTTGCCGATTCAAAGGAATTGATTGCTTATCTAAAAGACCGGGCACATGATGGCAGTAGCACCGCAGGCTGGGTGCTTTATCATCTGTATAAGAACAGCAATGACTCCAAGGCCAACCAATACCTGCGGCTCTCTGCCGAAAATGGTTTTACCGGCGCGATAAAGGAATTGGCTGGGGACAGTACCGACCAGCAAAGGCATTACAATATCATGCTGGCCGAATACGATATCCAGGCGAAAGTCTCTGTTGGCATCAACCTGACGCACGCCCGCTATGGTTACCCGCACGACCCGAAGCTCGGCCTGACCATGCTGGAAGATTCGGTGCGTAATTTTGTTGCCAAAGACAATTACGATGCCGTGAACAGTCAAGAAAACGCCCTACGCGCAGCCAAATTTCTGGGGATTTTTATGAGCTGTATGGATGCTCGCAGCCAGAAGGCTCTGGGTGATCTGTGTGACCGGGTAAAAGGCTATGCCTACCTTTCCCTCAATGGGGACAGCTCTTCCAAACGACGTATGGAAATGCTCCAGCCGGATATGAGTGCCGCAGAGCTACAGCAAGCCAAAGTCATGGCTGCGACCTATCAGAAAAAGTTTGATGCCAATTTTAAAGCCGCGGAACATCAGGAGCGTGCTAACCGACTCAAATCCCTGGATGAACTCACCGAAAAGCTCGCCAAGGACGCCGAGGCATTGCGGCAGAGAGCGAGCTAAGGCTAAATCGGTAATCTGTGGTAATCGGGTGCGGTAATCGGGGACACGCATGAATGATAGATAAGCAAGGGCTCGCCATTACCATTGGGCGATATGCGCTGGCATCCCTGCATTGCGTTTCTTGCTATCACTGGGACTGATGTCACTTGCTGTGACGTTGATCGATGCGTGCCCCGGCTTGTATTGGCTGGTGCTTTTCGCCTTGAACTCAGGCTTGTAAGTGCCCTAACGGGAAAAGATCGAATTCAGAACGACAAACGCGATCAGAATAATCAGGATGATGCCGGTGTCGGTGGCGGGCTTCATCATCTCGGCAAAGGTCAGGCTGCCCCTCGCGCTTCTGTAGAAATCCTTACGACAATCAAGGCACCGGATCTGCTTTCTCTTGGGCGACTTTACATAGTCTTGTTCATGAATGTGGCCACAATAAGGGCAACGGGTATCGTTATTCCAGGTCATTATCTATAGGGTTCCGGCTGGCAGGCCTTGCTTTAACAGGTGACATTTCCCGCAGAGACTATCGATCAAACGAGAGAAGTGGTGGCCGAACGATCAGCGCAAGCTATCGACACTGCCAGGTGTGACGCGCTTGAATACCGCGCCACCTGAGATATTGCCGATGTACCAGCTACCCGTCATTGTGTTGCTATCGGCTGAGAGATCCAGCATGTAGTTAACACTTCGGGCGCCTTCCTTGAGTTTGAATGGCTGCAAACTTTCAAGATCGGAGTAGTAGGTCTTGTCGAAAATCACGGAATACTCATTGATATCGCCAACAACAGCCGAAGGCCGGCCAACCTCAATATTTTCGCCACGGGTCTGTGGCTCAATCATTTGCCCGAAAAACTCCTCTCCGTTGGATTGAATCACCATCGACATGGGCACGCGGCTTGACTCGCTGTAACTGTAGTAGCCCACCCACAGGCCGGTCAGGCCATCGGCCATAACGTGGAAGGGGATAAGCAGCAAGCTGAACAAGGGCGCCATTTTGATCATGATTAGGTGAGCTCAAAAGTGATTCATTATCAGATGGGCCGTTTAAATTGCCTGAGCGTTTTCAGAATCTGCAGGCCCTGTCTGTCTTCTGTACGGGAGAATTTTCCTGTAAATGAAGCTTCCACTTTAGTGATGCTCAAGGTCAAGGGTTAAGAGCGGTCTGCTTTGTACATAGAGCGGAAATGGATTGGTGCCACCCCCCAAATGGGGGATGCAAGCAGTTATGACATTTCCTGAATTGGAATTCTGGTGATGGGTTTGTTAAGGAAAATCAGGTGCTTTAAGGTGAGTTTGAACGATGTGATTTACGGAAGAGGAGAACCTGGTGAGGATTAAAATTGCCTTGATGATTTTCTTGGTGGCTCCACATATGGCTTTTGCATCAGATTATCTCATTCTCAAATGTGATTACGCTGAGGTGAAGGGTTGGTCAGATAACGTCCCTGATGATCTGGATAAGACGCGCCATTACAAAATTCAGACTAGTGGGCCTGGCCGAGGCTCTCGGTTTGTTTACAACGAGGATGAGGGTGGCTGGGAAAAGGAATTTGGCCGAATGCAGATAAAAGAGGGCGCTTTTGAATACAGCAGTGACGTCAGTGCAAGCAGAGTGTACATAAATAGAAGAAGTGGTGACTATCGTGTTGCCAGTGATCTTGGGAGCGTTTTTTATTACCGGGGCAGTTGCTCGGCGATGGAAGGCGAACCAAAGCTGCAGCGACCCAAATTCTGATATATGTGTTGTTAAAGAGTTAATGGCGGGTCTTGTCACTGGCCATCAGCCAGACGTTTCCGACAACCAAAACGCCAACGACTCACACAGCCTCTCCACCCTGATCGGCTTGACTAGCACATCACTCATGCCGGCGTTGATACAGCGGGTTCGATCGCCGTCGAAGGCATTGCCGGTAATGGCAAGAATGGGCACCTGTGCGCCTGATGGCATGGCCCGGATTTCACGGGTGGCGGTGAGGCCATCCACGTTGGGCATTTGCAGATCCATGAGTACCAGGTCGAAGGGGGTGCGTGCGAACTGTTCGATGGCTTCACGGCCATCGTTGACGACCGTCACTTCAAGCCCGGCCTGGCCAAGAATCTTGCTGAGGATCATCTGGATTTCCGCGGTGTCCTCGGCAATCAATACCCGTTTGCCTTCATGGGCTGATCGCAGTTGCTGGAGTGCGGCCTGGCGGTTGGTGGATTTCGCGGGGTTGCCGGATGTTTCGCTCCGCTGCAGGCGAGCGGTGAACCAGAAGGTGCTGCCTTTGCCGGGTTCGCTGTGGGCGCCGGCTTCTCCGCCCATGAGTTGTGCCAGGGATTTGTTGATCGCCAACCCAAGGCCGGCCCCGAAGCGCGCTGCGCCGGTCAGGTTGGTAGCTTGCTCAAAGGGAGAGAACAGGCGTTGTAAATCGTCAGCGGGAATACCGACACCGGTATCGGTCACGTCAAACCTGAGCATGACGTTGCTGGCGTCCTGCCACTCTACCCGGGTGCGGATATGAATTTCTCCGGCATCGGTAAACTTCACGGCATTACCGGCGTAATTAAGCAGGATCTGCCGCAGGCGTCCGGGGTCGCCAATCAGGTTATCGGGCAGGCGATCGGACTCCACGTGCACAATGAGTCCTTTCTCTTCAGCCTGGCTTTCAACGAGCCGTACCACATCAGAAAGCAGTTCCGCCACGTCCACACGCTGCTGATCCAGCTCAAGCTTGTCTGCTTCGATTTTGGAAAGATCAATCAGGTCAGCAATGACACTGAACAAGTGCTCGCTGGCGATATGCTGGGTGTTCAGCAATGATAATTGATCTTCGGTGAGTGGATCGGAGCGGAGCAGCTGCTCGACGCTGAGAATCGTCTGCAGGGGGGTTCTCAGTTCATGGCTCATCTTGCCGAGAAACGCACTCTTGGCCACATTGGCGGCTTCGGCCTCTTCCTTGGCGGAGGACAGTTCGGCGGTACGCGCCTGCACCTGGGATTCCAGTTCGCGATAATAGGCAGCGAGCTGTAGCTCGGATTTCTTGCGCTGGGCGGCGTAGTAGGCCAGCAGCAACATGGGGCCGACGCACAGCAAGAGTGCGACAGCGAACCCCGTCCAGACGATCACTCCCGTATTGTGATGAGGGTTCCAACCGCCGATGGGTTGGGCTGCCAGCTCCCAGTCACCGTGGGGCAGTGTCACGGGGCGTGTGACGGATTTTTCCTTGAACAGGTCAGGGTCACCAAAGAACACCTCTCCATTGTTACCCTTACCGTCCTTGCCGCGTAATGCCACTGTGACGGGGAGTGTGTCATCGACGAGGCCGCTGCCTTCGAAAAGCCGGTCCGCATCGATGACTACAGACAGTAGTCCCCAAAAGCGAGGTCGGTCATTCTGGCCGACAAACACAGGAATGCGCGCCACCAGCCCGCGTCCTCCCTGGACAAGATCCAGGGGGCCGGCAAGCACCAGTTCACCGCTGTCCCTGGCGCGCAGGGCGGCCTCGCGCTGCTCGGGTGTTTTCAGGTAATCCAGTCCAATGGCTTTTTCGTTGCCTTCCATGGGATACATGTAGCGGATCACCATGTCCGGCGCCGCGCCGATATTGCGTACCAGTGAGCGGCCATGGAAAAGTGGCTGTGCGGCGCGCTCAAATTCGGCCTGGGTAAGGTCGGGGTTGGAGGAAATAACGGAAACCAGCCCATAGGTGAGCTGGATGCTTTCGTTGAGCAAGCCTTCCAGCCGAGCCTGGACGATCGAAAGACGCTCCTGGACATGGGTTTCCGCGTTCACTTGTTGGGTAAGCCGTGCCTGGCGTTCGACAAAGTAGGCCGCGGCAGCCAGCGCCATGGCCGTCACGGTGGCACTGAACAGAAACCACTGCACACCCTGAAATCGATTCTGCAATCTCAAGATTCCCTCCGCTGAGACAGCCCAGCATTCCCTTTTAACTGGCGCCCTCGGTCAGACTCCAGCTACCCGTTGTTGCGATGCACATACGGAATGGCTTCCGGCCAGGTGCTACCCGTCGGATCCGAACACAGATCACCCCCTGTTCCGTGTTCGCGCGGCATGATGCATCATTTGATTCAGCGTAAGAAAGCGGTTGTAGACACAGTGAAGACAAAAGTTTTTATATTAAATTCAGTGAGTTATGCAATGCGATATCAAAAGGCCACTCTTTATATTGGCCCATATTGAAGAGGATGCAAAGGGTGGGGGTTCCTGTCGAAAAAGCGGATCAGGTTTCTCATTTACCGTCGGGCCGGAAAGTGGGATTGGGCTCGTGAGGATAATGACGGCAGGGAATCGGCTATCCACCAGGCTACAGGCGTTAAAATTCGCAAACGGTGTAAAGGAAAGTGGCTGAACCCTTGGCCGGTTGTTTTCCGTGCGGTTCATGAAACCTGATGGAGCAGGACACCATGAAGCATCAAAAAATCGTCAAGCTCATCGACCTGATCTCCTTTCTCGCCCTGGTGGCGATGATGGTGACGGGGCTATTGATCGAGTACTCCCTGCCACCGGGTAGCGGCAGGAGTGAGCTACTGGGGTTAACCCGCCATGGCTGGGGGGAGTGGCACTATTACGCCTCGCTGTTGTTTCTGGCGCTGATTTCCACGCACCTTTTTACTCATCGCGGGTTTATCAAGGCGGTAATAATGGGGCGTCCTCAGGGAGTGCATGGCTATCGAATCTGGCTGGCCCTGGCCGCGGCCATTGTGCTGGTGCTGTTTCTGCTGGCGATGGTGATCGGTTAGCCGCCGGGCAGGGTGAAGATGACAGGTTTGGTTGTCTGCACTATCCGGGGCTCACGTCTTCATGCATAGCGTACAGCCCCTCCATCCACGCGAATATTCTGCCCATTGATAAATCCGGCCCTCGGGCTAGCCAGAAACACGACCAGGTCCGCCACTTCCTGACGGGTGGCCAGGCGGCCGGTGGGGTTGGGGAAGTCATTTTCTACAATCTTGTCCTGCAGGGATTCCCAGTCTGTTGGCCAGCCTTTCTTGTGCGCGCGGAGTTGATAGGCACGTTCGATTTCGGGGGTGTGAATCAGACCGGGGGAGACCGTGTTGACGGTGATGCCGGTGTGGCTCAGTGCCTTGGCGAGACTGACGGACGCATTGGAGAGCGCCGCCTTGGCGGCGTAGTAGTGCGGCATGATGGCGTTGGGCTGGTGGTCACCGATGGTGCTGAGATTGATAACCCGTCCCCACTGCTTTTCTTTCATGTTTGGGGTGCAGTGCTGAATCAGGCGCACGGCACTGTGCAGATTCACGTTGCTGGCCTCGATCCACTGTTCGATGGTCAGGGAGTCCCACTTGCCCATCAGGGCGGAGCCATAGTTGTTCACCAGAATATCCACGTGCAGGCCCTGATCAGCGAGCTGATCTATTACCTGCCGGGCGCCCTCATCGGTGAGGAGATCGCCCACCACCGGAATGATCTTCAGTGCAGTGTTAGTAATCGCAGCCATGGCGGCATCGGCATCCGCCTGCGTGAACGCATGCAGTGCCACGGTAGCGCCTTCCTCTGCCAGGGTGGTGGCGATCACATTGCCGGTGCCGCGGTTGGCGCCGCTGACCAGGGCGGTTTTGCCGTTAAGTTGTAAATCCATGGGGTTAGCAGTTTCCTCGGGCTGTGAGCGGCCGCCTTGTTGGGCAAGAACTGTGACGACCTGCTCAAAAGTATTAATTCAGTGCTAATAATTTAGTACTAGTTGAGAATGTTCGCATTTTGACGTTCGGTTTTCTGATTCACTTTGCACCGTACTGGATGACCAAAACAATAACCGGACCTCTATCATGCGACGACTCTTTCCTGCCCTTGCGACCGCCTTTCTTTCCATGATCCTGGCTGCCTGTGGCGGTGGTGGTGGAGGCGGTGGTGGTGGCTCTGCGCCAACGCCGCCACCCAAAGGAACCCTGAAGGTCACTGTTGAGGCCAGCGCGGACACCATGCCGGTCGAAGGCGCCATCATTGAAATCTATAACGATGTGGGTGAGCGAGTGAAAACCGCTACCAGCAATGTTGACGGTGTTTATTCCGTCAAGCTGAGACCCAAGGGCTACACTGTTCGTGTCCGTGCCCAGGGCTTCGAGTCTTCCCCGCCCAGCGGCGTGCCTGCGGTACCGGTACAGGTGCTGAAGGACAAAACCGTTACCAAGGCCGTGTCCTTGAGTGCCTTTGGTGATGTTAATGCCACTGCGTATGTCAGTGGCAATGCAGGTGCGCCCGGTGCCTTGGTGATTATTGAAAATACCACCACCAACGCGTTCTACTCGGCGACAGCGGATGATAATGGCGACTATGTGATCTATAACCTGCTGCCGGGAACCTATGATTTCTCGGCATTTGTGGAAGGGTTTGATATCACGCCGGTGGCCTCCGTGGCCCTCAATGATCCGGACATGACCCAGGATCTGGTTGCCACTGCGCAGGAAGGGTATACCGTCAGCGGTCAGATCACCTTCCTGTCCGTGACCAATGGCACTGTGGATATCACGCTGGTTCACCCCGAAACAGAGGAGCCGATCCCGGGCTTGACGGTATTCAACAACGGCACCAGCTATTCACTGGGAGGCGTGGCCAATGGCACTTATCTGGCTTGGGCGACACTCAAGAATGACGGCTATGTGATGGACCCGGACTGGATCGTGAAGAATGGCGGAATGCCAGCAGCGATCGAAGTCACGATCAATGATGCCAACACCCTGAAGGACTTCTCCGTAACACGAGCCATCACTCTGGAGTCTCCTACCAATTCCCCGTCGAACCTGACGCCGGAAGTGGTGACTACCCTGACCCCGACGTTGAGCTGGCAGTCGTATTCAGCTGCAGGGGAGTACATTGTCGAGGTGTTTGATCAGGACGGCACCAGCATTTTTGGTGGTTATGACGTGATCGACAGCGGTACGGGTGAGGTGGCCAGCAAACATGCTGTCATCAGCAAGAACACCACCTCCATGGTGATCTCATCCAATAACATGGATGACTACTATGTGCCCCTGGAAGATGGAAAAACCTACCGCTGGAAAGTGTCGGCGGTGAAGAATGCCGATGTGACTCTGGCTTCCAGCAGCGAAGATCTCATGGGTGTGTTCACGGTAGCTATCCCGGCGCCGTAAACCGATCCCTGCGGTAAAAACCCGAGCGGTGACAATGCGTCACGCTCGGGTTTTTTGTTGGGAGGTTGCGGTTTTTTGCACGAGCTTTGCTTGCATGGCAGCTCTGATCCTTATCTCCCTTTGTGTTCAGGCGGGGCCATGGTTGACCAGGTCCATTAACCCAATGCATGGCGCCCCATGCAGGGCAATCAATGTCATCCCTTCCTCCAGCTGGCTACACTGTGGCTTCGTTTTCACCGCCTGGAGTCCGCCGTGTCCATCCCCTTTACTGCCATCCTGATCGCCAACCGTGGCGAGATTGCCATCCGTATTGCCAATGCCTGTGCGGACCTGGGGATTCGTTCTGTGGGGGTGTTTGCGGAAGACGACCAGGCATCCTTGCATACCCGCCGGGTGGATCAGGCGGTGGCGTTGCCGGGCTGGGGCGTACCGGCCTATCTGGATGGAGGCGAGCTGATTGCGATTGCAAAGGCACAGGGCTGTGAGGCGATTCATCCGGGCTACGGTTTTCTGGCAGAGAAGGCCGGCTTTGCCGAGGCGTGTGTGGCGGCGGGCCTCACCCTGATCGGACCGGGGGCGGACACCCTGCGACTGTTTGGCGACAAGGCATCGGCCCGGGCGCTGGCGGCCCGATGTGATGTACCGCTTGTGCAAGGCACTGATCAGGCGGTAACGCTGGAACAGGCTCAGACCTTCATGGCCTCGCTGCAGGGCCGTGGCGTGATGATCAAGGCGCTGAGTGGCGGCGGCGGGCGAGGTATGCGAGCGGTCACTGACCCGACAGAACTGGAGGCCGCCTACGCACGTTGCCAGTCCGAAGCGAACGCGGCCTTTGGGGATGATGCCGTGTACGTGGAGCAGCTGGTGACGGCGGCCCGGCACATTGAAGTACAGGTGCTGGGCGACGGCAGCGGGGCGGTGAGCCATTTGTGGGAGCGCGATTGCACCTTGCAGCGTCGGCACCAGAAGCTGGTGGAGTTTGCCCCGGCGCCGGGGCTGGATCCGGCCCTGCGTGATCGGATTATCGACAGCGCGCTAACGCTGGCACGGGCAGTGAACTATCTCGGTATCGGCACCTTCGAGTTTCTGGTGGAGCCGGAACAGGACCGTTATTACTTCATGGAAGCCAACCCGCGGGTGCAGGTGGAGCACACCGTGACCGAGCAGGTCACCGGGGTGGATCTGGTGCAGAGCCAGATTCGTCTGGCGGCCGGGGCCAGCCTTGCTGATTTGCAGCTGGATACGCCCCCGGTGTGTGAGGGTATGGCGGTACAGCTGCGCATCAATCTGGAAACCCTCAAGGCAGACGGCAGCACGACGCCTGCGGCGGGCACGCTGAGTGCCTATGAGCCTGCCAGCGGGCCCGGTATTCGTGTGGACGGTTATGGTTATGCCGGTTACCCGGTGAGCCCGGCCTACGATTCGTTGCTGGCGAAATTGATTGTCACTGGCACGGACTACGCTGCCGTGCTGCAGCGTGCCCATCGTGCGCTCAAACAGACACGTATTGCCGGTGTGCAGAGCAACCTGCCGTTGCTGCAGGCGCTGTTGGCCAGCGCTGATGTGCAAGGCAATGCGGTGACCACCCGTTACGTGGAAACCCATCTGGATCAGTTGCTGGCGCGCCTGCCAGAGGAGGAGGGCGTGGCGCTTCCCGTGGTCGCCTCTGCGCAAGCGGAGAGGTTGGCCACACCGCCCGGTTGCGATGCGCTGCTCAGTCCCACCACGGGAGTGCTGGTGTCGTTGTTGGTGAACGAAGGCACCACGGTGCAGATGGGCCAGGTGGTGGCGGTGCTGGAAGCCATGAAGATGGAATTCGAAGTGCGCGCTACGGTGGCAGGCCGTGTGCAGGGGCTGGCGGCGCAAGAGGGCGATGCGCTCAATGAGGGTTCGCCCTTGTTGTTTCTGGAGCCCGGCGAGGTGGAAGGGGCTGCCATCGCCACGGAAGAGAGTGTGGATCTGGATCATATCCGCAAGGACCTGGGCGAGGTGCTGGATCGTCATCATGCCATCAGTGACGCAGGCCGCCCGAAGGCGGTGGAGAAACGTCACAGCAAGGGCAAGCGCACCGCCCGGGAAAACCTGGATGACCTGCTGGATAGCGGCAGCTTCCAGGAATACGGCGCCATGGCGCTGGCGGCCCAGCGCCGTCGCCGCAGTGCTGCCGAGCTGCAGGAAATGAGTCCGGCAGATGGCCTGATTGGTGGTACCGGCACGGTGAACGCAGCCCAGTTCGGCGAATCCGCCGCGCGGGTGATGGCCATGAGCTATGACTACACGGTGTTCGCCGGTACCCAGGGGATGATGAACCACAAGAAGACGGACCGGCTGCTGCAGCTGGCCGGGCAATGGAAGATGCCGCTGGTATTGTTTGCCGAAGGCGGCGGCGGTCGTCCGGGGGATACCGACTTTGTCGGGGTGGGCGGCCTGGACTGTCCGACCTTTGCGGCCATGGCCAGGCTATCCGGTGAGGTACCACTGGTGGGTATCGGTTCCGGTCGCTGCTTTGCCGGTAACGCGGCCCTGCTGGGCTGCTGCGATGTAATCATCGCCACCCAGGACGCCACCATCGGCATGGCCGGGCCGGCCATGATCGAAGGCGGTGGCCTGGGCCGTTATACACCCGAACAGGTGGGTCCTGTCGACGTACATACTGCCACGGGCGTGGTGGATATCGCGGTGGCGGATGAAGCCGACGCGGTGGCCGTGGCCAAACAGTATCTCTCCTATTTCCAGGGCACCGTGAGCGACTGGCAGGCAGCAGACCAGCGCGAGCTGCGCCACCGCATCCCGGAAAAACGCACCCGCGTTTATGACATTCGCCAGGTCATCGAAACGTTGGCGGACAGCGGGTCGGTACTGGAACTGCGCCGCGGCTTTTCGCAGGGCATGATCACCGCGCTAATCCGTATCGAAGGCAAACCGTTCGGACTGATCGCCAACGACCCTACGTATCTCGGGGGTGCCATTGATGCCGTCGGTGGCGACAAGGCGGCGCGTTTCATGCAGCTGTGCGAAGCCTTTGGACTACCCATGGTGTCTCTGTGCGATACCCCCGGATTCATGGTCGGCCCGGAAGCGGAAGAGCAGGGCACCGTTCGCCATGTGTCGCGCATGTTTGTCACCGCCGCCAGCCTGACTATTCCGTTCCTCACTATCGTGCTGCGCAAGGGCTATGGTCTCGGAGCGCAGGCCATGGCGGCGGGCAGTTTCCATTCGCCCTTGTTTATTGCCGCCTGGCCCAGCGGTGAGTTTGGCGCCATGGGCCTGGAAGGCGCGGTGCGGCTTGGCTTCGCCAAGGAGCTGGCGGCCCAGCCGACGCCGGAGCGTCAGCAGCGTCTGTTCGACAAGCTGGTGTCCAAGGCGTACCAGCAGGGCAAGGCCCTGAACATGGCCAGCTTCCTGGAGATCGATGCGGTAATCGATCCCATGGAAAGTCGCCAGTGGATTCTGCGCGGGTTGAATGCGTCGGGGTTCAGGATCGGGACCCACGGTGGAAGACCGTTTGTGGATACGTTCTAGAATCAGAAGCGAGTGACGAGTTTCGAGTAACGAAAACCCGGCCGGAGTGGTTTGAAGGTTTTGCTTTTCGCAACTCGCAACTCGCAACTCGCGACTTTTTTCGCCAGCAGGCTGGCTCCTACAGAGTATGGCGCTGTTGCTACCTTCATGGGGCTGAAATCCCTACACTGGGCTGATTACTGATAGATCAGGATCCAGCATGACCCCATCTGCTCCGACACCCCGTGCCTGGCCACTGCTTCCCCTGCTGTTCTTTCTGGTGGCCTTTCTTGGCAGCGGCATGTACTACACGGCTGCAGGAACCGAATTCGCCTTCTACCAGATCAAGGCGCCGGTGGTGGCCATGGCGGCGATTGTGCTGGCCATGGTGCTGGCGCGCATTGCCGGGCAGCATCTCAATACCAGTGTGGAACGGCTGCTGACCGGGATCGGACATTCCAACATTATCCTCATGTGCCTGGTGTTCCTGCTGGCGGGGGCCTTTGCCAGTGTCAGTGATAGTATTGGCAGTGTGGAGGCCACAGTGCAGCTGGGGCTGCGCATCATTCCGGCCGAGTGGGTGCTACCGGCGCTGTTTCTGATCTCTGCCTTTATTGCTACCGCCATGGGAACCTCCATGGGCACCATCGCGGCGACGGCTCCCATTGCGGTGGGCTTTGCTTCTGCCACCGGCCTGTCCATGGCCATGGCGCTGGGTGCGGTGGTGGGTGGCGCCATGTTCGGTGACAACCTGTCGATGATTTCCGATACCACCATCGCGGCTACCCGCAGTCAGGGCGTGTCACTGAAAGACAAGTTCCGGGTGAACATCTGGATCGCGCTGCCGGCGGCATTGCTGACGATGGTGGTACTGGTGATGGCCGGTGGCAGTGAACATGCGGTGGAGCACAAACCGTTCGAGTTTGTCCGTGTGTTGCCTTACCTGCTGGTGTTTGCCCTCGCGTTGAGTGGCCTGAATGTGCTGGCGGTGTTGATCATCGGCATTGTGGTGGCTGGCGTCACCGGCATGGTGATACAGCCCGAGTATGGCCTGGCTGAAATGAACGGGGCGATCTACAAGGGCTTCGAAGGCATGTTTGAAATCATGCTGCTGTCCATGTTGATCGGTGGCCTGTCCCAGTTGATGACCGACCAGGGCGGTACGCGCTGGGTGATCGAACGCATTCATGGGCTGACGCGGCTGTTGAAGCTGCCGCTGCAGCGAGCCGGCGAAGTGGGCATCGCCATGTTGGTGGTGTTCGCGAACATTTTTGTCGCCAACAACACCGTGGCTATCGTGCTGACGGGGGAGATGGCGCGGGATATTGCCGAAGATCACGGCGTGGATCTGCGTCGTTCCGCCAGCGTATTGGATATCTTCTCCTGCGTGGTGCAGGGGCTGATTCCCTACGGTGCCCAGGTATTGCTGGCGTGCTCCATCGCCGGGATTTCACCGTTGCTGCTGATCGGCAGTATCCATTACTGCTGGTTGTTGGCCGTGGCTGGCATTGTGGCCATTCTCTTCAATCGTCCCCGGCTGAAAACGTCGAGCTGACGCCTCCTTTTTCCTACAGCCGCCAACTGTCCCGGCCTACAGGCGGGTCGCCCCGGTTCTGTCAGAGTTTGCCTTTTGCTGACTGTGCTGGGGAGGCGCGCCATGGGCAGACGTACACATTTCAGTTACCCCCTGTTGTTGCTGCTGGTGATGGTATCGCTGGCGGCCACCAGCATTGCTGGCCCCGCCGATCTGCAGCTGGCAACAACCTACCAGAAAGGGATTGCGCTGCAGGGTTACTGGGTCAGTGAAAAGCTGGACGGCGTGCGGGCACGCTGGGATGGCCACGCGCTTTATAGCCGGGGCGGTTACCGCATTACTGCGCCGGCGTGGTTCACACGGGACTTCCCGTCCCAGCCGCTGGACGGTGAATTGTGGATAGCACGCGGCCGGTTTTCCGAGGTGTCTGCAGCCGTGCGACGGGTTGAGCCGGATAGTGAAGAGTGGCGGCAGATTCGCTTCATGATTTTTGATCTCCCCGCCAGTCCGGCACCTTTCAGTGACCGGATTGAGAAAATGCAGGCACTGGTTGCCGCCTCATCGTCTTACACGCTGGCCCTGATCGATCAACAACCGGCCACAACCCACGACAACCTGATGCGCCAGCTGGACAAGGTGGTTGCTGGTGGTGGCGAGGGGCTCATGCTGCATCATGGCAACAGCCTGTACCACGACGGTCGCAGTCAGGCACTGCTCAAGGTGAAAATCTGGCAGGATGCGGAAGCCCGCGTGGTGGGGCATCGGCAGGGCAAAGGTAAATATCAGGGCATGCTGGGGGCGTTGGAGGTGGAAACGCCTGATGGCCGTCATTTCCGGCTGGGCAGCGGGTTTACGGATGAAGAACGCGCCCACCCACCTGCCATTGGTAGTCGTGTTACATACAAATACGCAGGCTTGACCGCCACGGGTCTGCCCCGGTTTGCCAGCTTTCTGCGGGTGAGAGCGGACTTCCCTGCCAGCCAGGGGGCGTCTGCAAAATGACGTGATGACGGCTTGAGCCTGACCCGGCTTTACTGCATGGTGAGACGTTGATGTTTGCCAAGGTGACTGGTCGATCATGCATCGAATCCCGGAGGGGTTGTGGAACCCCTGACAACACCGCTTTCTTCACTGTCCCTGGTGGCTGACAGCGATCAGGCGTTTACCCTTCGGGTCACCCTGGCGCGTCTCGCCACCCGCACTCTGGATGTGCAGTATTACATCTGGGATGACGATACCACCGGCAAGCTGCTGATCTATCGTGTGCTGGAAGCTGCCCGCCGGGGCGTAAAAGTGCGCATGTTGCTCGATCATGCCAACCAGCTGGGGCGCGATGTGAAGTGGGCGGCACTGGATGCCCACCCTAATATCGAAGTGCGGTTGTTCAATCCCTTTCATGGCCGCTTCAAGCATTTTCATCAGTGGCTTTACCACGCCCCGCTGCTCAACCACCGTATGCACAACAAGGCGTGGATTGCCGATGGCGAGCGTTGCCTGGTGGGTGGACGGAATATTTCTGATCATTACTTCGGGGTCAATCCCGCCAGTAACTTCCGGGATCTGGACTGGTTCGCCAGCGGCCCTATCGTGGCCGATACCCGGGATGCGTTTGACGCCTACTGGCATAGTGATCTGGCCATGCCGCTGAAAACCCTGCGCCGCTATCGCCCTGAACGTGCAGAACAGATCTGGATGTGGTTGTCACATTGGCGTAGCACACTGAAAAAGTATCCGTATATTTTTCCTCAGCATGAAGGTTTCTTTCGCGATTATCTGGCCAAGCAGGAACTGCTTTGTGAACATGCGCCCGCAGTACTGCTGTTCGACAGTCCGGAAAAAGCCTCCGGGGCAAAACTCTCCATGATGGGCGATCAGCTGGCTCGCCTGCTGGACCGTGATGACCATCGCGAGTTTTTACTGGAAGCCAGCTATTTTATTCCCGGTGAAGACTTTGTGGCGGCGCTGTCACGTTTGAAACAGCGGGGCGGTCGGGCGGCGGTGTTGACCAACAGCCTTGCGACCAACGACATCATTGCTGCCCATGCAGGTTACGCTCCTTACCGCGAATCGCTAATCCGGGGAGGGGTAGAGTTGCATGAGTTACAGCCTCATGCCCGGGCCATGAAGCGACAGATTCGTTTGCTCCGTGGCCGCTCCATGGCCAGCCTGCATACCAAGGCCATGGTGCTGGACCGTCGGGAAATTTTTATCGGTTCGTTCAACATGGATCCGCGCTCCCTGCACCTGAATACCGAAATGGGTTATTACGTGGTATCGGAAACGCTGGGTAAGCAGGTGGCAGAATTTATCGAAGAAGGGTTGTCGCCGGTGAACAGTTACCGGTTGGAACTTGAAGAGAGAAAAATCCGCTGGGGTGGCGTGGATGAGCAGGGCATTCCCGTGCTGTTGAAACATGAGCCCGGTGCAACCCGATTACGACGCGCCTTCGCTGCCTTTTTATCTATCCTGCCGATTTCTCGTTTTTTTTGAGCGCTTGCGTTTAGCCGGATATCTCGGCGCCTTTTTCGGGGTGGCTAGACCAAAGGCTAATAAACGCCAAACCCCGCCTGTGTTTATTTATTGATCGGCCACGCATCGATGCTGTGGCCGTGACAATAACAAACAGGGGGAGTGCTGGCATGTTCAAGCTCAGGTTGTGCCTGTCATGTGTGTTTTGTCTGGTGTCACTGGCTCATGCCGCGACGCCGATAAAGATCGGTCTGAATTATCCGTTCACCGGAGAATACAAAGAAGAAGGCCTGATGCAGAAGCGAGGCGCGTTGATGGCTGTGGCAGAGATCAACGCGGCTGGCGGGGTGCGCGGCAGGCCTCTCGAGTTGCTGGAAAGAGACACTCACTCCGATGCCGATCAGGCGCGAATGAATGTGGATGCGCTGGCCGCAGAAGGGGCTGCCATGTTGTTCGGTGGCGCGTCCAGCAGCGTGGCCATTGCCGCCAGTGAGCAGGCCCGGCGCCACGGGCTGTTGTATTTCGGTACCCTGACCTACTCCAATGACACCACCGGAAAGGATGGCCACAGCCATATGTTCCGGGAATGTTACAGCGCCTGGATGGCGGCTCGGGTGCTCGGGGAATACCTGAAAAAGGAGATGCCAGGTAAACGCTATTTCTATATCACCGCCGATTACACCTGGGGCCAGACCACCGAGGCCTCCATGCGGGAATTTACCGGTACCACCGATGTGCAGGAGCATGGAGCGGTCAAGGTACCGTTCCCCGGTGCCCGCTATCGGGAGATCGGTGCCGCTGTTGACGCCGCCGCTAAGAGTGGTGCCGAAGTGATTGTGATGGTGCTGTTCGGCGAGCAGATGGTGCAGGGCATGACGTTGGCGGAAAAGCAGGGGCTGACGCAACGCGCCCAGATCATTGTGCCGAACCTGACACTCAGTATGGTTGAGCAGGCCGGGCCTTTCATCATGGCCGGGGTGATTGGTGCGGTGCCCTGGGCCTGGAATATTCCCTATGAGCGGGAGTACGTTCGCGGCAAGCAATTTGTTGAGGCGTTTTCCCGCGAGTTTCGTACCCGACCTTCGTCTTCGGCAGCGTCCGCCTACAGCATTGTTTATCAGTGGAAGGAGGCGGTGGAGAGGGCGGGCAGTCTGAGCAGCGATGCGGTGCGAAAGCGTCTGCAAGGGCATCGTTACCAGCTATTGAAGGATGAACAATATTGGCGTGAATTCGATCAGCAGAATGTGCAGACTGTCTATGCGGTGAAAGTGAAGGATCGCAGCCTGGTGATGAAAGATGCTTACCGGCAAAACTTCTTCGAGATACTGCATAGCTTGCCGGGAGACAAAGCGGCGCCGTCCCTGGCGCAATGGCAAGAACAAAGGCAGCGACACCAGCGTCCGCTGCAACTGGAATAGGAGTGATCGTGTCTGCCCATTTTTGTTTTCGCTTTCGGGTTCGCTATAACGAATGTGATGCCCAGCAGGTGGTGTTCAATGCCCGCTATGGGGATTACGTGGATATCGCCATGACAGAATTCATGCGTGCCATTGGTTGCGATTACAAGGACCTGCTGGCGCGTGGGCTGGATAACCAGGTGGTCAAGTTGACCACCGAGTGGCAGTCTTCGGCACGCTTTGATGATGTGCTGGAGGTATTCGTATCGCTAACGCACTTGGGCAATACATCATTCACGCTGCAAGCGGATATCCTTCATGCCGACGAGGGCCGCGCGATAGCGCGTTCGCAAGCGGTGTACGTAATGATGACCACGGAACCTTTTGCGAAAACCCCGGTGCCCGACGACCTGCGTGAAAAATTGCAGGCCGGGGCGCCGGGGGTGGTGATGGATCAAAGTGGTCGCGTCTAGTAACCACCTTTCAAGTGCGGAAACTCAATACAGATACAGAGCACCAGAGTCGGCTCTGCCGTTGCTGTTCTGATCGCCGGCCATGCCGGGTCCACTGCCGTCTTCATAGCGCGCCCCGACGACCAACTGACTGCCATCGGCGGACAGTGCAACACTGGCACCAAACTGGTCGCCTGCCGCGCTGTTGGGCGCTTTCAGGTAAGCGCTTTGCTGCCACTGCCCATCTTCTCGTTTGAACAGGTAGGCGGCGCCGACCAGGTTGCCGTCATTATTGTTCTGGTTGGCAGTGAAACCGCTGCCGATAGCGCCTTCACGGGGGGCGCCCACCACAAGCAGGTTGCCGTCGGCGGTGAGTGAAATGCCGTGGCCAAAGTAATCGCCACCATCCATGTTGGAGGGTTTGATGTAGGCCTGGCGAGTCCAGCTACTGTCGTACTGATAGATATGCACCGCGCCGGTGAAGGACTCGGTGACAGCGCAACTGTCGGCGGCAGGGTTGTTAATGTGACTGACCACACAACGATCTGCCTGATCAGCAATCGCGAGGGTATTGCCGTCTAATGAAAAGTCGAGGGCAGTGCCAAATTCGCCAGTGCTGCCTACGCTGGGCGGGTTGAGTTGCTGCTGCTGCACCCAGTTACCGGTTTGCAGCGCAAACACATAGACAGAAGCATTCGCGCCGGAGTACTCGGCAGCGGCCAGCCGGGTGCCGTCGGTATTCAGGGCCACGGAGTAACCCAGCCGACGGTTGGAGGTGAAGCCTTCGATCACATCGGTCTGGCTCCAGTCACTGTCGGCGCGTTCGAACAGGTACACCGCGCCAATACGATTGATTCCATAGCCCATGGAGCCCACGGCTAGCACATTGCCATTGCCGTTCAGGGTGATGGACTTGCCAAAGAAGCCGGCTTCCTTGGGGACATCCGCCTTGAAGTAGGCTTGCTCGGACCAGTTGCCACCGCCATCACGGATGTACACGTAGGCGGCGCCACTGCTGGCCAGGCAGTTAACGTCGTTTTCAGTATCCGCGTCGTCACAGTTACTGTAGATCTGGTTGCCATTGATGCCACTGGCAGCACTGTCTTCAGTGTAGTTGCTGACGGCCAGCGTATTGCCGTCGTCAGAGATATCCAGTGCCATGCCGTAGGGGCTGCCGAGCTCGGTGACCGCCGGGGTGAGATTGGCTTGTTGTTGCCAGATACCGTTGCCGTCTTTGGCGAACACCAGCACACGCTGACCACCGTTGGTGGCGATGGTGGAGCCGTCCGCGGACATGACCATCCGGTAACCCATACCGGCGCCGCTTTGGGGGCTGGCGGCTTTCAGGTAGCCAATGGCGCCTTGCAGGTACTCGGCCACTGCACGGGAAGGGGTGTCGGTGCACAGCGCTTCGCTGTCGCAGACCTGCAGGATGTAGCTCGCATTGATGAGCGTATGCAGGGACAGGTTTTCGAAGGTATGGGAGAGCCGGCCGGTTTCCGGATCCGGTTCCAGGCTGTCGAGCAAATCGGTGGCAGGCTCATAGCCGGATTGGCCATCGATGTTGAGCAGCAAACGATAGCTCAACGCCCCCTCAACCGGTTCCCAGCTGAGTTGCAGGGATTTGCTGGCAGGTGACTCGATTGTCAGCGGGCTTTGTGGTGAGGGCGGCTTGTTCCCTGAGCTGTCATCATTGCCACCGTTACCACTGCTACCACCACCGCCACCGCAGGCGGTCAGCAGCATGGCAGAGAGGAGTAGAGAGATACGGAAAGTGGTGCCAGGTGTCAGAAACATGCAGGTTCCCCGAGTCTGGCAGGGGGCGGTGCGTTCACTGCGCATGATCGGCGTCCCTGCCTGATTATTGTTTAACGTTCCCGGGGAAAACCTATCCAAAAGAACTAAAAAAAGCTGCATATAAATGGCGCGGACTGGGGAATTTGTGAACCAGTACGCACGTCCAGTTTTTGAGTCGTGGTGTTTGATATCAGTCTGATTTCATTAGGGTTTATGGTTTGGTCTGTGTTGCGGGTAACAACGCTGAACGGGCAAGATCGCTCTTGCCCGTTCGCGGTGCTGTGGGCTTGGGAAAGGTGCTGGAAAGCCCGCTAGCCCAATTTGCTGCGGCACCACCCGCCGATGGCGGCAAGCAGGAGCAGCCAGCCCCCCAGGCTGCCGCCACCGCCTCCACCACCACCGCCGCTGTTATTGCCGTAGGGCGCTGGGGTGTTGAGCAGGTTGACGCCACCTTGTAATGGTTCGCTGCTCAGGGGCGGGTTGCCATTGTCGGTGACGGTGACAGACAGCAGGTATTCGCCGTTGGCGTACAGCTCCGGATCGATGAGCAGGGTGGCCCCGGTTTCCGGTTGCACGACCTCGTTGATGATCCACTCGAAGGTATGGCTATCTTGCGGGTTGGGGTCGGTCAGGTTGGCGGTGAGCGTGACCAGCCCATCTTCGCGGAAGCGATCATAGATTGTCGGTGTGCCTGCCGGCATCTCGTAGCTGTCGTCTCCCTGGCTTACGGTGAGCGAGGTCAGCGTCGGAGCCACATTGAGCTCGGTGATGGTGACCGTGTGCCGCAACAGGGTGTCATCGATCACGGCGTTCTCCAGTGTGTCCGTGCCGTTGTCTTCCACCAGATCGAGGATGACGGTTTCATCGTATTCGCCGACACCATCGTCAGTGGTGGTGAAAGTGAGGCTGCCCTGGTTGGCTGGCTCGTCCTCTTCGTTGATCACAATCGTGGCCTGGATGGCGCTGTAATCATTGCCAGGTGTTGCGGTAGACAGGTCGGAAACTTCCAGTGGAATCACCACCGGATATTCCGGCGCGTTGCCGTTGAGTGTGACGGTAACGGTGACAACATTACCTTCGCCACTCATCTGACTTTCTGTTTCAAAACTCACCAGCGGCACGATGTCCACCTGCTGTGTGGCACTGCCGGTGTTGCCGGCTGCATCGGTGGCCTGCCAGAGAATCTGGTGGCGACCGGGGGCCAGTTCTACGGTGCTGTTGCCTCCGACCGGTACCGCTGTCAGTGGGCCATCCACCAGGTCGTTGGCGCTGGCGCTGCCGTTCAGTTCCAGGAACACCTCGGTGGTGCTGCCGGTGGCATCAACACGAATCGCGGGCGGCGCGATGACGGTGGGTGGATAGTTGTCGCTACCGTTGTCGTTGTCTTCGCTGTCGATCAGGCCGTCGTTGTCAAAATCATTGAGCGATGGGTCCAGTGTCAGGCCGGAATTTTCCTGGCAGCTGATATCGCAATCCGGGTTCCAGCTGTCGGGCAGGCCATCACCATCGTTATCCACGGCGGCGGCATTGTTGTCGATAAAGGCATCGCTGTTATTTCCTGTGCCATCGTTGTCGGTGTCGGTGGTTTCGGTCGGGTCATTGGGGAAGGCATCGTTAATATCCGGTGTGCCGTCGTCGTCACTGTCGAGCAGGCCCTCCACACGCAGCAGGGCGAACTGGCGCTGACCGTTGGCATGTCCCCCTGCAATCAGCTTGCCGTCGGTCTGCTCAGTAACGGACATGAATTGTTCCTGACCCTTGAGATCAACCTCCAGTATCCCGTTGTCGGCAAAGGAAGCATCGGGTGTACCGTTAGTATCGAGTCTTGCCATGACAAAGTTGGATGCACTGCCGTTGTTGGTTTCGCCGGCGAGTACAATCTTTCCGTCGGCCTGCTCGACAATGCTGCGACTGGAAGACGGCAGTCCGTTGATGTCGATGCTTGCGGCGCCATAGTTGCCAAAATTCAGGTCCTTGCTGCCGTCTGCATTGAGCCGCATGACGTGCATGTCCCCGTTAATATCACCGGCAATGAGTGCTTTACCGTTGTGGTCAGTAATGACCTGCGAGATGTTTGCACTACCCAGGGAAATTCTTCCATTGTTGCCGAAGGTGTCGTCCACAGAGCCATTACTGTTGAGGCGCAGAGCTACCGTGACATAAGAAGAGGAGAAACTGGTGCGAGTCCGCCCAAACAACATGAACTGGTTGCCCGCAGCGATCGCTCCTTTTGCATACTCCTGGCCGGACAGTGGGTATCTCATGGTTCCGGTGCCGCCGAAACTGCTATCGAGTGCGCCATCGGCGGAAAGCATCACTGCATAGAAATCACTGTCTGCATTGTCTTTCCATTCTCCCGCCGCAAGAATGCGGCCATCATCCAGTAAATGAAGTTGTGAAAGGGTCGTGCTGGTGGGTGCGGTCACTTGCCGAATGCCATTGCTGCCAAAACTGGTGTCGAGCGAACCATCGTTGTTCAGCCTGGCAACAACTGCAAAGCTGCCAAATTTGCCGGCCACCAGAATTTTGTCGCCTTGCCAGATGGCATGCGTTGCAATGTCGTTGGTACCGTTTCCAGACAGGGTGGACACCCCGTTATTGCCGAAATTGTTGTCCAGTTGGCCGTTGGCGAGGTAGCGACTCAGGATGATGTCGTTGTCACTATTGTTGTTGGCGTAGCCAACGGCAATGGTCTTGCCATCCGGTTGTGATAACACCGTGCGAACGATGTTGAAAAGGCCAAGCCGTCTTGGCTGGTTGATCACGATGCCGTCGCCGCTGCCGCTGTCACCATCAAAGCTGTCGTCGAGTACGCCGTCGCTCAGGCTGCGGGCCATGACAATCTCGCCTGCAGAGGTTCTGCCAATGACCACACGACGGCCATCCATCAGCTCGATGATATCCTTGCCTTCCAGCATATAACTCAGCGTGCCGGTTTCACCGTTGCTGGCGAAGCCGGTGTCCAGGGTGCCATCCGCATTGAGCTGGGCGGTACGGCTGTTGCGGCTCAGGGCGACAATCTTGCCGTTGGCAAGGCCGCGTAGTGCGACGACGCCGGACTGACCGGAAAGGTTATGAATACCAAGAAGGGCATAGTTCTGGTCCAGCGAACCATCGTCGTTAAAGCGCAGCAGGGATGAAGTGGTGTTACCCGTCACGCCACCCACCAGCAGTTGACCATTGCTGAGGGCAAAGGCGCTCATGCCACTGTCCAGCCCGCTGCCCACATCCAGATCGACGATGCCGTCGCCATCCAGCGTGGTGTCGAGACTGCCATCGGCCAGATAGCGCATGATGATAATGCCGCTGCCGCCCGAGCCGACGGCCACCAGCTTGCCATTCTGCTCGATCAGAGCCTGGGCCACCTCACCGTTACCGGCATCGGTGATCACGACCCCATTGGTACCAAAGCTGGTATCCAGGCTGCCGTTGTCATGGATTCTGGCCAGCGCGAAATCCGTGCCTGCGCCGTTGTTGCCGGAACCCGCAATCACAATCTTCCCGTCGGCTTGCTGGATGGCCGCATTGACCTGGTCACCGAGACTGCCGAGATCCAGGGTGAGCACACCGCCGTTGGCGAAGCTGGTGTCCAGGCGACCATCGGGGAGATAACGGACCACCATGCCCTTGCGGTAGGCGCTGACCTCGGAATGCACGCCAAACACCAGTAGCTTGCCGTCGGCCAGCTCCAGCATCCCTGTGACCTGGCTCAGGGCGCTGGAGGTGGCGTTGGTGACAATGCCCTGGTGGCCGAAGCTGGTATCCAGCTGACCGTCAGGGAGGTAGCGGGCCAGCAGGATGTCGGTATCGGCAAAGCCGTTAACTTCCTGGCCGTTCTCGCTGTAACCAGCTACCAGCAGTTTGCCGTCACTGAGCTCAATCACCGTGTCAGGCGTGGTGGTGATGTTGAGTGTCTGGCTTCCCGGGGTGTGCAGTACCAGGCCGCCGACCCCAAACGTCGTATCCGGATCTCCCGGAGCGGCGACTGCAGCGGGGCTGGCAAGCCAGAGGCTGGTGCTGGCGGCGAGTAAGTAGCGAGAAAATGAAGACGGCCGAGACATGGTTTCCCCCTGCCAAGGTTTGCACCTGTGGCTATGCATATTTCTGTGTTGGCTATTTATAGGGGGAGGGGACAAGGGCCGCATCACCCATATTGGGGATGAAGGGGCATTTTTTGGCCGCTTCGCGGCCGCCTGACGCGGGATGCCTGACGCCAAGAGCCGATACCAAAACCGTTTTAACCCAAGGGTGAGCGCCGCGAATAACCCGTATTTGCATGGCGGTCCGGGTGACAGCGGGGTCTGAGGCCAGTTACGAGTAGCGAGTTTCTAAAGGCAACCGCCTCCGAGGAGCAGAGGTTAGTGCTTTTGCTCTTCGCAACCCGAAACTCGCTTCTCTACCTCGCCAGCAGGCTGTCACCTTGATGGTCTGTGACGTCTTAGTCGCCGCTCACTTCCAGCACCACCTTGCCCTTGGCCGTGCGCGAGGTCAGCGCAGCCAGTGCCTGCTCATATTCTTCGAACGGGAACACCTGACTGATGCGGGGCTTGATCTTGCCCTGACCAAACAACTGGAACAGTTCCATGATGTTCTGGATGTTGGCCTGTGGTTCCTGCTGGGTGAAGGCTCCCCAGAACACGCCGACAATGGAACAGCCTTTCAGCAATGCCAGGTTGGCGGGGATTTTCGGAATGTCCCCGGCGGCGAAACCAACGATCAGCAGGCGACCGTTCCAGGCCATGTTGCGCAGCGCCGCTTCGGTGAACTTGTCACCCACCGGGTCATAGATCACATCCACGCCTTTGGGGTAACGCTGCTTGAGGGCATCCTTCAGGTCTTCCTCGACGTAGTTGATCAGATCATCGGCGCCGGCCTCTTTGGCCACCGCCAGTTTCTCTGCGCTGCTGGCGGCGGCAATCACGGTGGCACCCATGGCTTTGCCAAGCTCCACGGCGGCGAGTCCTACACCGCCGCTGGCGCCCAGTACCAGCAGGGTTTCGCCGGGCTGGATGTTGGCGCGCTGTTTAAGGGCGTGATAGCTGGTGCCGTACACCATGGAGAAAGCGGCGGCGGTGTGATCGTCCATGCCATCGGGCACCGGGATCAGGTTGCTTTCCGGGGCCAGAATTTCTTCCGCAAAGGCGCCGTAGCCAGTGAGGCCCATGACACGCTGGCCGGGCTGATAGCGTTTCACCCCTTCACCCACGGCAATGACTTCACCGGCCATTTCTCCGCCGGGAGAAAACGGCAGCTCGGGTTTGATCTGATACTTGCCCTCAATGATCAGGGTGTCCGGAAAGTTCAGCCCCGCGGCTTTGACCTTGATCTTTACCTGGCCCTTGCCGGGCTCGGGGGAGGCAATGTCTTCCACCACCAGCTTGTCAGCCGGCCCCAGTTCCTTGCACAGAATCGCGCGCATGCGTAGCTCTCCCGAAATATTTTTTATTCAAAGGAGAAACGCTAACGCCGATGGGCGCATTAGACAAATGAATGGGGTGGATGGGGGGCAATAAAAACGGGTAATAGTCCGGGCAAGGCACGGCTGCCATCGAGGGAGCAACAAGAGTTCCGAGTTGCGAGTAACGAGAAGCGAAAACCTGGCCTGGGAAGAATGGGCTTTGATCTTCGAAACTCGTTACTCGTATCTCGCGACTGATTTCTCAGCCGTTCTTCTCGATATGCGCCAGCACGTTGGCAAGGCGATCGACAAGGATCTTGTTGATGCTCTTTTCGAGCACCCGGCCCAGTTCGTCGCTGACCACGGCATCGGCCAGGGGACGAATGCGGGTAATGAAATCGGCCAGCTTGGGCACGTCTTCGCCTTCCGGCAGGGCTTCGTCGCCGTACTTTTCGTCCACCAGGTGATGGATGATCATGCCGATGAAACGCTCGGCCAGCTTGTCCACTTCCTCACGGACCAGGGTCACATGGGTGAGGACGGCATCGAGAGGTACCCCGGCTTCGCTCAGTTCCTTGCCGGCGTTATAGATGCGCGGGTAGGGAATACGCAGGCGCATGCCTTCGGGAATGATGTAGCCCAGCTTCACCGCCTTGGTCATCACTTCCGGGGTGATGTCTTCGCCGAAGTCGTTGAGCAGGTCCTGGTAGTCCAGGTAGGAGGGCACACTGGGGGTTTGCCAGGTGGTGACCGCGACTTCCAGACCCAAAATATCGTTGAGCTCGCGGCCCTGTTCCCAGGCACTGAGCAGATCGCGGATATTGTTGAGGGTATAGCCCCGTTCCAGCAGGGCGCCGATAATTTTCAGGCGGGCCAGATGGACGTCGGTGTAGATACCGGTGCGACCACGTTTTTCCGGGGACGGCAAAATGCCGCGGTCCTGGTAGGCGCGCACATTACGCACTGTCGAACCGCCCTCGCGAGCCAGTTCGTCAATGGTGTATTCCTTGTGATTACCGGCTTCTGCCGGGGCTTCCTCTGCGTCAGGCTGGGAGTATTTCTTCAGGCTGCGCAGGATTGCTGCGGGGTTACGGTCACTGGTTTTCATGGCTGCGATGATAGCCCGGTTTTTGCACAGGCGCTAGAACGCGAAACGCAACACGCTACACGCATCACGCATCACGCAACAACGCGGACAAGGCTGGGCGGTGGCCTTCACTTGCCTGTGTCCGCGCTGGTGGCGCTGCAGGAATTGTCGTTCGACCGCGATTTTCCGGCTGTTGAGTTCCGGGGGCGGCTTGCGCGTTGCGTAAAGCGAGTTATGAGTTGCGCCTCTCTTCTAGGGCGTGATTTCCACCTGCGCCAGATTGCGCGCCAGACTGGGGGTGAAGCGGCCGAGCCACTGCATGCCCCAGGCTTCCGGGCTGACGGGAACCACCGCGCGGTTGTTTTCCACCGCACTGATAATGGCGGCAGCGACCCGGTCCGGCGTAAAGGCACGACGCTGATAGAGGCTGTTGGCATGCTCCCGGCGACGCTGCTGCTCCTCGTTATCAACGCCCACAAAACGGGTGCTGCCGGCGATGCCGGTATCAATGATGCCGGGGCAGATGGCGCTGACGCCGATGCCCTGATCGGCCAGCTCGGCGCGCAGGCACTCACTGAACATCAGCACTGCGCTTTTGCTGGTGGCATAGGCGGGCAGCATTCGTGAGGGCAGGAAGGCTGCGGCGGAAGCCACGTTGACGATGTGCCCGGCCTTGGCCTGATCCACCATCTGGCGGGCGAACAGGCGGGAACCGTGGATGACGCCCCACAGATTCACGCCTAGCACCTGCTGCCAGTCCTGCACACTGGTATCCAGCAGGGAACCGGACAGGCCAATGCCCGCGTTGTTGACGACGATATCCGGCGCGCCCAGTTCCTTTTCCACATAGGCGGCCAGGGTTTCCATGGAGCGGGTGTTGCTGACGTCGCATTTGCGGCTTAGTGCCTCACCACCTTCTGCCACAATGGTGTTGGCGGTACGGGCGGCGGCGTCGGTGTTGATGTCGGTACACAGTACCAGGGCGCCACGGCGACCAAAGGCCAGGGCGGTTTCACGGCCGATGCCGGAGCCGGCACCGGTGATCACCACCACTTTGCCGCTGTCAGGGCCACGTTTCTGGTCCGGGTTGACCTTGGCACGTTTGAGGGGGCCGCTGGCCGGTGCGCCTTCAATATGCTGGATAAATTCGCGAATCCAGCGGGCGGTAATCTCCGGGTGCTGAAGCAGTGGCCCCCAGTGGCCAGTATCCAGCTCACGACGCCACAATTGGTCGGTCCAATTCGGCAGATCTTCCAGCATGGCGGGGCGCACGTAGTTGTCCTGGCGGGCCACGATCAATTGCACCGGGACCCTGGTAAAGCGTTCACGGGGTTTGAGCAGACAGGGCAACATGTTGGCCCGATACAACTCGATGCCGTGCACCCCGTCCTTCAGCTGGGTGGGGCTGGATTCGCTGACCAGTTTTTCGGTGCGCTTGAGCACATTGGGCCAGGCCTTGGCGAGCCCGGCTTTCCACAGGGTTGGTGCCAGCACAGGCAGCTGGAAGGCCATGATGTACCAGGAGTGAGTCAGCTGGTTGAGTACGGCGGCCGGGTTGTCCTTGAGGTTGCGCTTCATCCACTGGCCAACATGGTCCAGGCAAGGGCCGGAGAGGGTGGTGTAGGAGGCAATGCGCTCTTCGGCGCCGGGGTCGGTAACCGATTCCCAGGTCTGTATGGAGCCCCAATCGTGGGCGACCAGGTGGACTTTCTCGCCGGGGCAGGTGGCGTCCAGCACGGCGTGCAGGTCGTTACGCAGCTCTCGGAGCTTGTAGGCGGCCCGCCCTTTGGGAACAGAAGACTGCCCGGCGCCACGCACGTCATAGGCGACCACTTTAAAGTTCTGGCTGAGCCGCTCTGCCACTTTTTCCCAGACATGATTGGCGTCCGGGTAGCCGTGGACCAGTACCACGCTGGGGCTCTTGTTTTCGCTCCAGGTTCGCACTGCCAGCTCTACGCCGTTGCGGTTTACCTTGCTGTCGCGCCATTGCACCATGCCGGGCCTCTTTGTTCCTGGTTACTGTGTCAGGGTATGGGTGTCGATCACCAGGGCGTTGGTGGCTTCGTTCAGCCAGCGTGGTCCCAGGTCATCCACGATCAGAAATTCGCTGCCGGCCACCCCATGGCCTGACTGGTTGAGGCTGAATTGCCACTGCCACAGACCAGGAATCAGGGGGCCTTCGCCGATGCGATTGCCTTCCGGCAAGTTGCCGGTAATGGGGGCCAGACGATACTGCTGACGGATGGCCGGGAATTGCTCGGCCACCTGTTGCGGTGTCTCGCCCCGGGCCAGTGCCAAGGGCAAGGCCTGCTGCCAGGCGCTCAGCTGTTGCTGAAGGGGTGCCAGCTGGCTGTGGCCGTCCGGGCCATTGAGGCAGGCTTTGGCGGCATAGCCGCTTAGCACTGCATCGCACTGGAGTATATAGCTCATGCCGGGCCGGTAACGCCGCTTTCCGGGTCTGTTCAGGCCAAAGCGACGGCGGGCTGGGCCGCCGGAGAAACGAACCCGAGGTGGACGAGCAGGATCAAACACGCGATGGGCGCGCAGCCAGTCCCGAATCAGCAGTTGGCAGTCAGCTTCGCTCATGCCCGGCTGCAGGGCCGCGGCGATAATCTGTAAGCATTTCTCGGCGAGACTTTTCGCCTCAAGGTAGGGGGCCAGCGCTTGCTGGTCCGGAGTCCAGAATGCGGTCATGACGCCTCCGGGTTGTTATTTGAGTTGCCAGATCATTACATTGGCCAATGTAAAGGTCAACAGCTTCGGAGCTGCAAGCTACAAGTTACAACACGAACAGTGATCCGAAGCCACCCATCAAACGCCCTAGCCGCGCCGCAGCCATAGTTACAACCTCCAGGTATCAGCGCGGGGCCCCCCCTTTTCAGCCACTCTCCGAGCCATCTGCGCGTTGTAGCTTGAGGCTTGCAGCTCGTAGCTCCAAAAAAAGGGCCGGCACACAGTGCCGGCCCAAGAATCACCGTAGAAAAGGGAAAGCTAGGTGATTAGAACGCTTAAGCCGCATCCCGGAGGATGTTGCCGAGCAGTTTCTCGAAGTTCTCCAGCTGCTCGCGGTTATCGTGGTCCCACGGGTGGAAGCCGGGCTTGAACCAGTCGAACCAGGGCTTGGTGATGTTCAGGAAGATGCCCTTGCGCCCCCAGGTGTGTCTGGCCACGGCTCGCCAGCCCTTGAAATCAAACAGGCCACCCTTGATGCGCACGTTATGCAGGTAGAAGGGGATCATCAGCGCAAAGAAGATGCCGGTGGCAGCAACCAGGGTGCTGGTGCGAAGGGCATAAGCGCCTAGATTGCTGTCATCGCCAATCACGGTGGTATACACGTCGAAGGCCACCGCCTTATGCTCGGTTTCTTCCAGCGCATGCCAGTTCCAGATAGCCTTGTAGCCCTCGTCTGACCCTTCCATGATCTCGGGCAGATCCAGCAGGCCACCACCGAGGATGGCCGTCAGGTGCTCCAGCGCTACCGTTGCTGCCAGCTGGAAGGCATCCGGGGTATAGTCCTGAACAGCCTGAAGCAGACGGGCGACAAAGGCTTCCTGGGCATGGAGTGGAATGCCGGCGTCGGCGACGAAGTTGTTGTACTCGTCGTGTTCACGGCCATGCATGGCCTCCTGGCCGATAAAGGCGGTGACGGCCTTTTGCAGGTCTGGATCCGTGATCTGGTCACGGTATTTGCGTACGCTGTCGATAAAGAAGCGTTCACCGACCGGGAAAAACAGGCTCATGGTGTTCAGGAACTGGCTGACATTGAGCCCGTCCTTGTGCCAGGTAAGCGCCTTTGCCGGGTTCAGGTTGAACTTCAGATTGCGACGAATAGGTAGAATGGATAGCGCCATAATTGCGTACCTCCAATACTGTTACATCGCTCAATGATACAATGGCCAAGATCGGCATCAAGGACTTTTTCTTTCAGGACTGACATAAATGACGACATCTCCCCGCGATACAGCGAACCGCCTGCTGGACGGTCTGGTTGAATACCTGCTGGCGCGCATGGCACCGGAACAGCTGGATGGCTTTCTCGAGTCGGAACTGGACTTCCTGCTGGACAAGGCATCGGACTACACCCTTAATGCCTGGGTCACGCCTTTGCAGATTCAGCAAACGGCGCGCAAGTACGCCATTGAAATGGATATCAGCGGGGCCATTCCCGAGCTGGTAGGCGACATGGTGGAGGAGTTTTACCAGCAGGCCGTGGACAGCGAACGGCTGGTGGGCGATGTGGTCGATGAGGATGTGGTCATGGCCCTGCTGGACAAGGTGCTGGAAATTCCGCTTTCCCGTCAGGGAATGGCCTGGCTGGGTCGAAACCCGGTATTACTGGCGTTGCTGGCGGGAGGGGCGCAGATGGGCCTGAAGACCCTGCTGCATCAGGGCATGCCGGTGGCCCTGCGTGATCAGTTGGCTCGTCGTCTGCCTGATCGCTGGGTCAATAGTCTCGACACGCGCATGCAGGAATGGCTGTTGCGGCGCACCGAACAGCTACTCAGCGATCCCTGGCTATACCGCGATGAAAACCTGGATGAGTTGCGTGAACTGGTTCTGGTGGGCTGGCAGGATTTCGCCCAGCGCCCAGTGGCAGAGCTACGCGAGCTGCTCAGCAGTGAGGATATTCAGGAACTGTTCGTCATTGGCTTCGAATACTGGCGGGAGCTGCGTCATACCGACTATTTCAACAGTCTGCTGGAATCCGGAGTGAATGCGTTCTTTGACAAGTATGGCGAGACCTCACTGACTGAGCTTCTCCACGAGCTGGGCGTCAGCCGCGCCATGATGCTGGATGATGCCCGTCGCTTTGGGCCGCCGATCATCGAGAAACTGCGCAAGGAAGGGTTGCTCGAGGCCTGGTTGCGACGTCACCTCAGCGGGTTCTTTGAGGCGGAGGAGACGCTCCAGCTTTTGAGTGAACAGTGAATAGTTAACAGTGAACAGCGCGCGGTGATGTTGCGCAGGGTTCGCAAACGCAAGAGGCCGCGTCCAGACTATGGACGCGGCCTCTTTGCTTTCAGTAACAGCTGGCGCTGAACGCGCCGCTGTTCACTATTCACGGTTAATTGTTAACTGTCTATCGCCTGTCTATACGCCTGCGTGTGCAGCAGTTGCACCAGCTCTTCTTCCGGCACGGGTTTGCTGATCAGGAAACCCTGGATGGTATCGCAGGCCATGCTGCGCAGGATGGCGAGGTGCTCTTCGGTTTCCACGCCTTCGGCGACTACATTCATCTGCAGGCTGTGAGCCATGTCGATGATGGCGCGGGTGATGGCGGCATCGTCGGGGTTCTTGTCCAGATCCATGATGAACGAGCGGTCGATCTTGAGAGTGTCTACCGGGAAGCGTTTCAGGTAGCTCAGGGACGAATAGCCGGTACCGAAATCGTCCAGCGCCAGTTCAATGCCGCGCTTGCGCAGCTGCTGGAGCATTTCGATGTTCTGCTCCATGTCTTCCATGATCAGACTTTCCGTGAGCTCCAGTTCCAGCAGCTGCGGTGGCAGCTCGGTGCTGGACAGGACGCGGTCGACGATCTCGGCCACGTTGCCCTTGCGGAACTGGTGGGCAGACAGGTTCACCGACACGGTGATGTCGCCGAGTCCCTGTTTGTACCATTTGTGAGCGTGACGGCAGGAACGTTCCAGTACCAGCTCACCGATGGCAGAGATCAACCCGGTTTCCTCGGCCAGCGGGATGAATTCAGATGGCGGGATCAGGCCCATGGTCGGGTGTTGCCAGCGCACCAGGGCTTCCACAGAGGTAATGCGGTTGTTGGCCAGTTCCATCTTCGGCTGGTAATAGACCACGAACTCGTTCTTGAAGATGGCCTTGCGCAGGCTGGTTTCCAGCGCCAGTTGTTCCACCGAGGCCACGCGCATGTTGCCGCGGTAGAACTGGAAGTTGTTGCCGCCGCTGCGCTTGGCCTGATACACCGCCATGTCGGACTGGTTGATCATGCTCTGCGCTTCCTTGGCGCTGTCCGGGAATACGCTGATGCCGATACTGGCCCCCAGCAGCAGCTCGTGGCCGTCGATATGGAACGGCTTTTTCATGGCATTAATGAGCTTCTGACAGAGCTGGCTGATGGCGGCCTCGCTGGTGTACTTCTCCACCAGCAGGGTGAATTCGTCGCCGCCTACCCGGGCCAGATGTTCTTCTTCGCCGGCAAAGTGGCTGAGGCGTTCGGCGGCGGCCTTGAGCAGGCGGTCACCGATTTCGTGGCCAAGGGATTCATTGATGGGCTTGAAGCGGTCCAGGTCGATCATCAGCAGCGCCACCTTTTCCCGATTGAGGCGAGCCAGGGTGAGCGACTTGTGCAGGTGTTCGCGGAACTGGGAGCGATTGGCCAGCCCGGTGAGACGATCGTAGTTGGACAGGAACTGCAGCTGTTGTTCGGTTTCCTTGCGGGTGGTCAGATCCGAAATCATGCCCACATAGCGGATCACCCGCTTCTGTTCGTCCCGTACCGCACTGATCTGAAGCCATTCAGGGAAAGCTTCGCCGTTGCGGCGTTTTTCGCTGATTTCCCCTTCCCAGAAACCGCTCTCTTTCAGAGCGTTGGTGATGCCAACGTAGGTTTCACGGTTAGGGTGGGTTTCGTCGTGATCAAGCACCTGCTTGCTGAGCACCATGGACTCGGAATAGCCGGTGATCTGTTCGAAGCGGGCGTTGACAGCCAGGAAGCGGAACTTGTGATCGAGAATAAAGATCCCTTCCGGGGCATTCTCAAACACGGTAGCGGCGAGTCGTTGCTGTTCCTGGGCCTGGCGGTCTTCGGTAATGTCGCGGCGGGTACCGATCATGCGGGTGGCGCGGCCTTTTTCAGACCAGCGCACCACGCGGCCGTCATCCTCAATCCAGCGCCAGTCGCCGTCGGCATGACGCAGCCGGTAAACCGCATGATAACGGTCACTGTCGCCTTTGAAGTGCGAGACCATGGCGCGGCGTACCCGGGTCAAGTCATCCGGATGAACCAGGGTTTCCAGGTCGCCGAAGAAGTTCTTGAAGTAGGCGCTGTCGTAGCCCAGCAGGCGATCGAAATTGGTGTGGTAATTGCGGCCGGTATCCAGCATCCAGTCCCACAGACCAATGTTGCTGGCTTCCAGTGCCAGCTCCAGCCGTTCGCTGGTGGCACCCAGCGCCTGGTTGGTTTCTTCCAGCGCCTGGGTCCGCTCGGCCACCATGGTTTCCAGTCGCTCGTTGGTTTCCTGGAGGCGCTGCCGGGCTTCCTTTCTTTCGTAAATCTCCTGAGCCAGCTTCTCATTCAGTGACTCGGCGTCGCTGCGGGCCCGGTTCAGATAGTCGATCAGGGAACGGTTGCTGGCCTGCAGCATCATGGCCTGGTGGCCGGTGTTATGAATGCGGCGGGCGGCCAGCAGGAAGAACAGGCCTAGCACCAGCATCAATACCAGCAGGGACAACTCGCTATCGGTCTGGGTTTGGGACAGACGCACCATGGTCGGGCCCAGTAGCATGGCCAGATAGAGGAAAACGGTGGGGAAATGGCTGCTGTAGGCAGCCAGTGCCAGGGTGCTCAGGCCAAGACCGATACAGGCGACCAGCAGCTGAGTGCTGAGCATGTCAGGGCGGAACAGCAGCTCCAGCGGATTGAAAATGTAGCCGGCGATACCCAGGATCAGTGGGGTGGTCAGGGCCAGGGCAGAGAGTGCTGTTCGGCAGCTGGCGTTGATCTCGTCCCGTGCCATTTTGCGACGGGCCAGAATCAGCAGGGGAACCCGTGCAATCTGAACCAGGCCCATGACGGTGATCCAGCCCAGCAACATGGAGCGGGGGACCGGGCTGTTCCAGTAGAAACTGCCCAGCACGACCGCGCTGATGGATTCCAGCACAAAAAGCACGAGGATACCGCTGAACAATAACTGACATTGTTCAGTGAGGATGCCCTTGAACGGGGCGGACGCGCGGTTGCTCGGAGACTGCAAAGACACCTTGATTATTATCCTCTGGCCTTTTGGCCGAGTGTTTTTGTTTATCAGTGTACCGACAGGGATGAGAGAGGGGAACAGCCTTTATCGGTCAGTCTGTATAGAGATTGCTACCGGTGGGATTGAGGAGTCCTCGCGGGCTACATTCTGCTAAACTGCCGCGCCATGGATGACGTGACTTCCCTTATAGATGGTTTGAACCCGGCCCAGCGCGATGCGGTGGCAGCCGATGATCGCCATTTGCTGGTGCTGGCCGGTGCAGGCTCGGGCAAGACCCGGGTACTGGTGCACCGCATCGCCTGGCAGATTGCCACCGAGCAGGCCTCGCCGTTTGGCATTCTGGCGGTAACTTTTACCAACAAGGCGGCGGCCGAGATGCGCGGGCGGATCGAGCAGCTGCTGGATATGTCGGCCGAAGGCATGTGGGTGGGTACCTTCCACAGCATTGCCCACCGCCTGCTGCGTTCTCACTGGCAGGAGGCCGGCTTGCCTCAGGGTTTCGAGATCATCGACGCCGATGACCAGCAGCGACTGGTCAAACGGGTGATCAAGGAGCTGGGGCTGGATGAGCAGCGCTGGCCGGCGCGCCAGGCCACCTGGTTCATTAACAGTCAGAAGGACGAAGGTCTGCGCGCCAGGCATATGGATGCCAATGGCGACCTGTTTGTCCAGACCATGCAGAAGATCTACTACGGCTACGAAGAAGCCTGCGAGCGCGGTGGCTTGGTGGACTTCAACGAAATGCTGTTGCGGGTGCTGGAACTGTTCCGCGATAACGACAGTCTGCGTGGCCACTATCAGCGCCGCTTCCGGCATATCCTGGTCGACGAGTTCCAGGATACCAACAGCATCCAGTACGCCTGGCTGCGGCTGCTGGCCTATGAAGACAACGCCGTGACCATCGTTGGCGACGATGACCAGTCCATTTATGGCTGGCGTGGCGCCAAGATCGAGAATATTCACAAGTTCAGCCGCGACTTCCCGGACACCCGCACCATCCGCCTGGAGCAGAATTACCGCTCCACCGGCACCATTCTCAAGGCCGCCAATGCGGTGATCGACAACAACAGCGATCGTCTTGGCAAGGAGCTGTGGACCGAGGGCGGTGATGGTGACCCCATCCGGCTGTACTCCGGATTCAATGAAGTGGATGAAGCCCGCTTCATTGCCGGGCGCGTGGACAAGCTGTTCCAGGAAGGTACGGCGCGTAGCGAGATGGCGGTGCTGTATCGCTCCAATGCCCAGTCCCGTGTGCTGGAAGAAGCCTTCCTGCAAGCCGGGATTCCCTACCGTATTTATGGCGGCCAACGCTTCTTCGAGCGACTCGAGATCAAGAACGCGCTGGCCTACCTGCGCCTGATCAGCAATCGTCATGCGGATGCCGCTTTTGAGCGGGCAGTCAATACCCCCACCCGCGGGATCGGCAACAAGACCCTGGAAACCCTGCGCGAGGTGGCCCAGGCGCGCCGCTGCTCCCTCTGGGACGCGGGACAGGCCATTGTTAGTGAGCAGTTGCTGACTGCTCGTGCCATCAATGCCTTGGCGTTGTTCCTTAATCTGGTTGAGCAGCTGGCGCAGCAATGTGAAGGGCTGAATCTGGGTGAGACGGCCGAACACGTCATCGAGGCCAGTGGCCTGGTGGCCTTCCACGGCAAGGAAAAAGGCGAGAAAGGCCAGCAGCGTCAGGAAAACCTTCGCGAGCTGGTTTCGGCTACCCGCGAGTTTGGTGAAGAAGACGAAGATTCCGAAATGGACTCCCTCACGGCCTTCCTTGATCATGCGGCCCTGGAGTCTGGTGAAGGTCAGGCCGATGCCCATGAGGATGCGGTGCAGATGATGACCCTGCACTCCGCCAAGGGGCTGGAATTCCCGGTAGTCTTTATCTGTGGCATGGAGGAGGGGCTGTTCCCTCACCAGCGCTCCAGTGAAGACCCGAGCGGCCTCGCTGAAGAGCGCCGTCTCTGCTATGTGGGCCTGACTCGTGCCATGCGCGAGCTGTACCTGACCCACGCGGAAAGCCGGCGCCTGTACGGTAACGAGAATTACAACCCGCCCAGCCGTTTCTTGCGCGAGATACCCGCAGACGCCATGGAAGAGATCCGCGCCCGTGCCGGCTACAGCCGTCCCATGGGCGGCGCGGCCAAGCCGATCCGGGAAACCGAATCCAACGGTATCGTGCTGGGCGCCCGGGTGCTGCATCCCAAATTCGGGGAGGGCACCGTGCTGCACTTTGAGGGCCAGGGCCCCAATGCGCGGCTGCAGATCAATTTTGATGGTGCGGGTACCAAATGGCTGGTCAGCCAGTACGCGCGTCTGGAAGTGATATAGGGCCTTCGGCCCGCCTGAAGCAGGACGCTGGATGCCTGACGCCAGTATTGTCAGGCCACAACAAATAACCCGAAAGCGGCAGATCACTGCCGCCCTTTATCGGAGGAAGAAAAATTGGATCGTCGTAAATTCGTTTCTGCCCTGGGACTGGGGCTGGGCGGGCTGGCACTGGCCGGTTGCGAACAGAAAGATTGCCCTCCGGCGGACGGTCAGCAGGGCAGCGTTGAGCCGGACAACAAGAAGCCGGTTCCGCAAACCTATGAATGGAAGATGGTGACCACCTGGCCGAAGAACTACCCGGGCCTGGGTGCCGGTGCCAACCGTTTTGCCAAGCGGGTGGAAGAGATGTCTGCCGGGCGTATCAGGATCAAGGTCTACGGGGCCAAAGAACTGGTGCCGGCCTTCGAGGTGTTCGATGCCGTCCGGCAGGGTAGCGCAGAGATGGGCCATGGCGCGGCCTACTACTGGAAGGGCAAGCACCCGGCTACTCCGTTTTTCACCGCGGTGCCGTTTGGTCTGACCGCCCAGGAAATGAACGGCTGGCTGCACCACGGTGGCGGCCAGGAGCTGTGGGATGATCTCTATGCCCAGTTCAACCTGAAACCGTTTGCCTGTGGCAATACGGGCACCCAGATGGCTGGCTGGTTCAACAAGGAAATCAACAGCATCGAAGACATGAAAGGGCTGAAGATGCGTATGCCGGGCCTGGCGGGTGAAGTGTTGGCCAAGGTCGGTGCGACACCAGTGCAGCTGCCCGGTGCGGAAGTGTTCACTTCCCTGCAGACGGGTGCCATTGATGCCGCCGACTGGGTTGGGCCTTACAACGATCTGACCTTTGGCCTGCATCGCGTAGCCGAGTACTACTACTACCCGGGCTGGCAGGAGCCGGGCCCTACCCTGGAACTGACCATCAACAAGCAGGTGTGGGACAGCCTGCCGGCGGACCTGCAGGCGATTATTCGCTATGCGGCCCAGTCCGAAAACCAGGATATGCTTGATGAATACACCGCACGCAACAATGCTGCGCTCAATGAGCTGATCGGCAAGCACGGGGTGAAATTGCGTCGTTTGCCTGACGATGTACTCAAGGCATTGAAGGTGGCAAGCGACGAGGTGGTAGAAGCACTGGTGGCGGACAACAAGGACGCCCGCAAGGTGTACGAGTCCTACCGCAAATTCCGTGATGAATCCGTTCAGTATATGGGCGTGGCAGAGCAGCCCTACCTGAATGTGCGTAGTGAGCTGGAAGGCTGATAGACGCAGGCGAGGTAAGGGTTACAGAAGCGAGTGACGAGTTTCGAGTTGCGAAAACCCCCATCGTTATGGGGCGGTGTTCAGATTTTCGAAACTCGCTTCTCGACACTCGAAACTGATTTTGAAACTAGTCCCGCGGTACCGCCCGGGTGCGCCCGGTGTCATCAATCGCGACAAAGGTGAAATGCCCTTCGGTCACTTTCGACAGGGTGCCGGTATCCTCACGAATCCATACTTCCACCAGAATCTGCATGGAGCTGCGTCCGATGTCTTGCAGCTGGGTGTAGCAGCTGACCACGGCACCGATCGGTACGGGGCGCAGAAAGGCCATGGAATCAATGGCAACCGTAGCTACCCGGCCACGGGCTTTCTTGCGAGCAGTGACTGCGCCGGCCAGATCCATCTGAGACACCAGCCAGCCACCAAAGATATCGCCATTCCAGTTGGAGTCCTGGGGCATGGCGATGGTCTGGATGGCCAGTTCGCCAATCGGTTGCGGTGAGTCGTCAGTATGATTAGTCATCTTTATTATCCGTAATTGTCAGGCTGACGTTAGCCGTACAGCTGTTCAGGTAGCCAGGTTGCCAGTGCCGGGAACATAGCCAATATGGCCAGCATCAGCAGTTGTATCAAGATAAACGGCACTACACCCTGATAAATCTGGCCGGTCTGGACCTCCGCTGGCGCGACGCCGCGCAAATAGAACAGCGCGAAACCGAAGGGAGGCGTCAGAAACGATGTCTGCAAGTTCAGGGCCAGCATTACCCCCAACCATACCGGGTCGAGCCCCATGGCGAGGAGTACCGGTCCGACAATCGGCACCACCACAAAGGTGATCTCGATAAAGTCGAGGATAAAGCCAAGCAGAAAAATCAGCAGCATGACCATCAGGGTGGCGCCGATCACTCCGCCGGGCATGGCGTCGAACAGGTGGTGTACTGCCTCTTCGCCACCAAACCCCCGGAATACCAACGAAAACAGGCTGGCACCGATCAGGATCATGAACACCATGGCGGTGACCCGGCTGGTGGAGCGCACCACTTCCTGCAGGATGGCCAGGTTCAGGCGCCGGTTGAAGGCTGCCAGCAGCAGGGCGCCGAATGCGCCGACACCGGCGGCCTCAGTGGGGGTGGCCTTGCCAGTGAGAATAGAGCCCAGCACAGCAAGAATCAGTAGCAGCGGCGGAACCAGCCCCTTGAGCACGGTGCCCCAGCCTGATGCGGTGTTCTGGTCGGTGGGCATGGCTGGCGCCAAATGCGGCTTCCACAGGCTCACCCCCAATACATAAAGCAGATACAGCCCGACCAGCATCAGGCCGGGGATCAGGGCGCCGACAAACAGGTCGCCCACGGACACGGTATCCAGCGACCACAGGCCCTGCTTGAGCTGGGCTTCCTGGTAGGCGTTGCCAAGCACATCCCCCAGTAGCACCAGGGCGATGGAAGGGGGAATGATCTGGCCCAGGGTACCGGTGGCGCAAATCAGGCCAGTGGAGAGCTGTGGCTGGTAGCCCTGTTTGAGCATGGTGGGCAGGGACAGCAGGCCCATGGTCACCACGGTGGCGCCCACAATGCCGGTGCTGGCGGCCAGCAGGGCGCCCACCAGAATGATGGCAATGCCCATGCCGCCCGGCAGCGGGCCGAACAGGCGGCCCATGCTCGACAGCAGGTTTTCGGCCACCCGGGACTTCTCCAGCATCACCCCCATGAACACAAACAATGGCACGGCCATCAGGGTGGTGTTCTCGATAATGCCGAACAGGCGGTTGGGGACAAAGGTGAGGTCGGCCGGGTTGAAGCCGCCCAGCGCCATGCCGGCACCGGCAAACAGCAGCGCGGTCCCTCCCAGGGCGAAGGCCACCGGGTAACCACTGAGCAGTACCAGGCAGACCACGACAAACATCAGCAGGGGGATCCACTCCATCACAAATGGTCCTCCGGATGCTTGCTGGGCTGGTCCACTTGGGTGCCCAGCAATACCAGCAACTGCCGCAGGCCGTCGGCCAGCGCCTGAATACTGAGCAATGCTGGCAGCACCAGTAACAGGGATTTGAGCAAATAGACGAAGGGCAGGCCGCCATTGGCGGAGCCTTCCTGCTGGCGCCAGCTGCTCCCAACATAGTCCAGTGACAGCCAGAAGATCGCCGCACACATGGGTAGCAGCAGGAACAGGGTGCCGAGCAGGTTGATCCAGGCTTTGGTCCGTGGCGAAAAGCGCTGGTACAGCACATCCACGCGGACATGCTCGTCCTCGGCCAGCGTATAGGCGATGGCGAGCATGAACAGGCTGCCGTGCAGATAGGTCAGCGATTCCTGAAGGGCAATGTTACCGATGCCAAAGCCGTAGCGAAGGGCCACCACCAGTACCATCCCCAGTACCAACAGCAGGGCCAGCCAGGCGGAGGCCTGCCCGATGCGGGTGGTGAAGCCGGTCAGCCTGCGCTGCCAGCGTAATAATGTTGTTGTCATAGTTTTCCAGGCACCCTTCAGGCTGCCGGTAAATCCGCGAAAGGGCGCATTATACGGGGCTTTCAGACTGATTTCAGCCTAAGGATCATGGCGTGCCGGGAGAGAGAAAAAACCGGAAATCCCGGCTTCCTGTAATGTGGCTGTCACATTGCCTCTCTAGGATGCGTCGTGCTGAGACATGAACTGGCTATTTACAGTTAGAAAAAACCGGGGTGGATCCAATAATCAACATCGCCGGTTCCATGTGTAACCTGGAGGCTTATTGTGAACTTCAAGATTAAAGCAACTCTTGCTGGCGTCGCTGCCGCTCTGGCCTTTGCCAGCGCTCCGGCCACTGCCGACACCCGTGATTACATTTCCATCGTGGGTTCTTCTACCGTATACCCGTTCGCTACCACTGTGGCTGAGCGTTTTGGTCGCGGTTCCAACAACTCGACCCCGAAAATCGAATCCACTGGTTCCGGCGGCGGCATGAAGCTGTTTTGCGCCGGCGTGGGCACCCAGCACCCGGACATCACCAATGCGTCTCGTCGCATGAAGAAGTCCGAGTTTGATCAGTGCCAGGAAAATGGCGTCAAGGACATCACTGAAGTGGTAGTCGGTTACGACGGCATCGTGTTCGCCAACTCTGCCAAAGGCGAGCACATGGATGTTACCCTGCGTGATCTGTTCCTGGCCCTGGCCAAGGAAGTTCCGGATCCGAAGGGTGGCGAGAAGCTGGTAGCCAACCCCTACAAGACCTGGAAAGAAGTGAACCCGGCCCTGCCGAACACCAAGATCGAGGTTCTCGGTCCGCCGCCCACTTCCGGTACTCGTGACGCGTTCAACGAGCTGGCCATTGAAGGTGGCTGCAAGACTTTCTCCTGGCTGAAAGACATGAAGAAGCAGGACAAGTCCAAGTACAAGGCAATCTGTCGCAGCATCCGTGAAGATGGTGCCTATGTAGAAGCTGGCGAGAACGACAACCTGATCGTTCAGAAGCTGGAGAAGAACCCGGACGCCTTCGGTGTATTCGGTTTCTCCTTCCTGGATCAGAACCGTGGCAAGGTACAGGGCGCTAACGTAGGTGGCGTAGCGCCGACCTTCGACAGCATCGCTTCTGGCGACTACCCGGTATCCCGTTCCCTGTACTTCTACGTGAAGAAAGCCCACGTCGGTGTAGTACCGGGCATCAAGGGTTACGTGAAAGAGTTCACCAGCGAGAAAGCCTGGGGCGAGGAAGGTTACCTGGCTGAGAAGGGCATGATTCCGCTGAGCGATGATCTGCGCAAGGACATGATGGCCCAGGCCCGCAGCCTGAAGTCCATGACCGGCGAAGAAGGTCTGCACTAAGCACTGAGTCAGGAAGAGAAAAACAAGCAAGGATGCTTTGGCCCGGTGGCGATTTCGCCACCGGGCTTTTTAACCAACAATTGAATTTATGACATTTTTTTTGCAGTAAGGGATTCGTCACTTTCGTTGCCTTTACTGGAGAGAAACCTAATCGGAGAACACCATGGAAACCGGTAATCTGCTGTTGCTACTGGTGGTGATGATCGCGGGGGCCTATTACCTGGGGCATCGCCGATCCTTTACCCTGGCGCGGCCGTTGGGTGGCATCCGCCATCTGCACTCCTTGCCGTTCTACTACGCCATGCGCACGGCCATCTGGTGTGCCATTCCTGCGCTGGCGGTGCTGGGTGCGTGGCTGATTTTTGATGACACCCTGATTCGGATCATGGTGATGGACAGTCTGCCGGCAGACAGTCTGCCTGCTGATGCATCGTCGGCCAACTTGCTGCTCAACCAGATTGGCAACGTGGCCAGCGGCGCCATTGCGGCCAGTGAAGTGCCTGCGGCGGTGGCGGCAGCGGCAGAAAAGCTGAATAACCTGCGTTCGCTGAACAGCATGGCAGTGGCTGTTGTGGTGATTGTGGTGGCCATGCTGGGCACCGCCTGGGGCTGGGTGAAGATCTCTCCACAGATGCGCGCCCGTCAGCAGGTTGAAAAAGTGCTGCAGACGATGTTCATGCTTAGCGCCACCATCGCGATTCTGACCACCGTCGGTATTCTCATGTCGGTGATGTTTGAATCCATTCGCTTCTTCGGCAAGGTGCCGGCCACCGAATTCCTGTTTGGTCTGCAATGGAGTCCGCAAACGGCCTTGCGTGCTGACCAGGTGGCCTCAGAAGGGGCCTTCGGTGCCATTCCGCTGTTTATGGGCACCTTGCTCATTTCTGCCATCGCCCTGTTGGTGGCGGTACCGGTGGGTCTGATGTCTGCCATCTATCTGGCGGAATATGCGCCGGCAAAAGTACGCTCCTTTGCCAAGCCGGCTCTGGAAGTGCTGGCCGGGGTGCCGACGGTGGTCTATGGCTTCTTTGCTGCTTTGACGGTGGCGCCGGTGATCCGTCAGATCGGTGAATCCCTTGGTTTGAATGTGGCGTCGGAGTCGGCGCTGGCGGCAGGGCTGGTGATGGGGGTCATGATCATCCCCTTCGTTTCTTCTCTGGCGGATGATGTGATCACGGCCGTGCCGGGTGCCATGCGGGATGCGTCGCTTGGGCTGGGTGCCACCCGTTCTGAAACCATCAAGAAAGTCATTTTCCCGGCAGCCCTGCCGGGGATCATGGGCGGCATTCTGCTGGCTGCGTCGCGGGCTATCGGTGAAACCATGATCGTGGTCATGGCGGCGGGTCTGGCAGCCAACCTGACCGTGAACCCGCTGGAAGCGGTGACCACGGTGACGGTACAGATCGTGACCCTGCTTACCGGTGACCAGGAATTCGACAGCGCCAAGACGCTGGCAGCATTCGCTCTGGGCCTGATGTTGTTCATTACCACTCTGCTGCTGAACGTGGTTGCGCTTCACATCGTGAAGAAATACCGCGAGCAATACGACTAGGGGAATCTGCCATGAGCAAAACCACTGAACAGGTTCGCAAGTCACTGGCCCGACGCTATCGCGCCGAGCGCCGCTTCAAGGCCTATGGCATGGCGGCCATCGGCTTTGGTCTGATGGCGCTGGTGCTGCTGTTTACCGACATCATTGGCAAGGGGCACAGCGCCTTCTTCGAAAGTTATGTGCAGATGGATGTGACGTTCGACCGTGACACTCTGGACATCATGGATGTGAATGATGATGAAGAGCTGAATTATGCCAACTACGACGGACTGATCCGCAATGCCCTGCGAGAAAAATTTCCCGGAGTCGAGGGTCGCCAGGAAAAGCGTGAGCTCTATGGCCTGGTCAGCACGGGTGCAGGCTACCAGTTGCGTGACATGCTGCGTGATGATCGAAAATTGCTGGGCCAGACACGCACGCTGTGGTTGCTGGCGGATGATGATGTGGATGTATTCGTCAAATCCGGTAGCGATGATCGTCTCGAGTCGCGTTTGAGCGAAAACCAGAAAACCTGGATTGAAACTTTTGAAGCCGAGGACAAGCTCGAGCTCCAGTGGAACCAGTCCCTGTTCACCCATGGCGATTCCCGCGAGCCGGAAATGGCTGGGATTCGCGGTGCCATCGCCGGCTCTTTCTTTACCATGCTGGTCACGTTGATGTTGAGTTTTCCCATCGGCGTGGCAGCGGCGATCTATCTGGAAGAGTTTGCACCGAAGAACAGGTTCACGGACTTCATCGAGGTCAACATCAACAACCTGGCCGCGGTGCCCTCCATTATCTTCGGTCTGCTCGGCCTGGCGGTGATCATCGGTCTGTTCGGGATGCCTCGCTCCGTGCCGCTGGTGGGCGGGATCGTGCTCACTCTGATGACCTTGCCGACCATCATTATTTCCAGTCGTGCCGCCATCAAGGCGGTGCCCCCGAGCATTCGTCAGGCGGCCATGGGGTTGGGTGCCTCCAACATGCAGGTCGTGCTGCACCACGTGTTGCCGTTGGCGCTGCCGGGCATGCTCACCGGCGCCATCATCGGTATGGCCCAGGCACTGGGGGAAACCGCCCCGTTGCTGATGATTGGCATGGTGGCCTTTATTGTGGATGTGCCCGCCGGGCCGCTGGATCCTGCCACGGTGTTGCCGGTTCAGATTTACCTGTGGGCAGATAGCCCGGAGCAGTCCTTCGTGGCGCTGACTTCCGCCGCCATCATGGTACTGCTGACGTTCCTGATCGCCATGAATACGTTGGCGGTGTTCCTGCGCAAGCGCCTTGAGCGGCGCTGGTAACAATGAGTGTTAACGGGACTTGAATCATGGATACTGCACAAAAGATTGACGACAAGACGCCGCGCAGCGAGATGCCGGCCAGCCAGATTGAAGGTGAACAGGCAATGGACAACACTACCCGCTACCCGGATCAGACCGTGGGAACCCCCTATGTAGAAAACCCCAAGATGCGCATGCGCGATGTGGACGTTTTCTACGGCGAAAAGCAGGCCATCCACGGTGTCAGTCTGGATATCGGCAAGAACGAAGTGGTGGCACTGATCGGCCCGTCTGGCTGTGGTAAATCCACCTTCCTGCGTTGCCTGAACCGCATGAACGACACCATCGACATCTGTCAGGTGAAGGGCAACCTGCATCTGGAAGATCAGGATCTTTACGACCCCAAACTGGACGTGGTGGAGCTGCGTGCCCGTGTCGGCATGGTGTTCCAGAAACCCAACCCGTTTCCCAAATCCATTTATGACAACGTGGCCTATGGGCCGCGCATCCACGGCCTGGCCAACAGAAAATATGATCTGGATGAGATCGTGGAAACCAGTCTGCGCAAGGCGGGTCTGTGGGATGAAGTGAAGGACCGCCTGCATTCGCCGGGCACCGGTTTGTCCGGTGGTCAGCAACAGCGTCTGTGTATTGCCCGCACTATCGCGGTAAGCCCGGAAGTGGTGTTGATGGATGAGCCCTGTTCTGCACTCGATCCCATTGCTACGGCCAAGATTGAAGAGCTGATTGCCGAGCTGAGTGAGTCATACACCATTGCCATCGTGACCCACTCCATGCAACAGGCCGCGCGGGTTTCCAATCGCACTGCCTACTTCCACCTGGGTCGTCTGGTGGAAATGAATGACACTGAGACCGTGTTCACCAAGCCCGAGCACGATCTGACAGAAGCTTACATCACCGGCCGCTTCGGTTAAGGACAAGGAGACCCCCATGGATCGCATGCATTTTGGTGAGCACAGCTCATCCCAGTTCAACGAAGCGCTGGAATCCATCCGCAACAACCTGATGGAAATGGGTGGCCTGGTGGAGAAACAGGTGGTGGATGCCCTCCAGTCCCTGCTGCAAGCCGACTCCGCGCTGGCAGAAAAAGTGTTGGAAACGGAAGACAAGGTCGACAAGCTGGAAATGCTCATCGACGAGGAATGCACCAAGGTGCTGGCCCTGCGTCAACCGGCCGCTTCCGATCTGCGTTTGATCATCGCCGTGACCAAGGCGGTATCCGATCTGGAGCGCATCGGTGACGAGTCCGCCAAGATTGCCCGCATGGGCCTGCAGCTGGCGGAAGAGGGTGAGTCTCCCCGTGGCTACGTGGAAGTGCGGCATATCGGTAACCACGTGCGCAACATGCTGCGCGATACCCTTGATGCCTTTGCTCGCTTCGATGCCAAGAAGGCACTGGAAGTGGCGGCGGAAGACAAGGAAGTGGATCTGGAATACCGCAGCGCCATGCGCTCACTGGTGACCTTCATGATGGAAGACCCCCGCGCCATTTCGCGGGTGCTCAACATCATTTGGTCCCTGCGTGCGCTTGAGCGTATTGGTGACCACGCCCGCAACATCGGCGAGCAGGTGATTTACCTGGTGGAAGGCAAGGATGTGCGCCACATCAGCGTGGATGAAATCGAAGCGAAGCTGAAGAAATAGACGCTGCACGCAACACGCTTCATGTAGCACGCAAAAACCCGGTCAGCAGGCCGGGTTTTTTGTGCCTCAAAAACGTAGCCGCTGTAGGAGCTCATGCTTGCATGGCGATCCGAGCCTTGGCGAGGAGGAAGTCTCGAAGAACGAGTGTCGAGTTGCGAAAAGTAAACCGCTTTTGATCTTGGAAACTCGAAACTCGAAACTCGAAACTCGAAACTCGAAACTCGTTCTGTCATAAAACTTTCCCGCGTTGCAGCTTGAAGCTTGCAGCTATAATATCCGTACTTCCGAATATACGAATTCAAAGCCACCATGCTGACTCCGACGCAACTCTGCAAATGCCTGGGCGATGACACGCGCCTGAGCCTGATCTGCCTGCTCCATGGCCAGGGGGAGGTGTGCGTGTGTGATCTGGTAGAGGTCATGCAGGCGCCGCAATCCACGGTGTCTCGCCATCTGGCTCAGTTGCGTCAGTGTCAGCTGGTCATCGCCCGCCGACAGGGCACCTGGATGCACTATCGGATCAATCCCGAGTTGCCCGACTGGGCAAAAAAGAGCCTCAAACAACTGGTGCCTGCGGCGAGAGAGGCGCTGGCACTGAATCAATCCGTCGCTTCCTGCTGTGAGACCTGACATGCAATTGCAACCACTGACCATCCTGGTGCTGTGCACCGGCAACTCCTGCCGTTCCATTATTGGTGAAGCACTGATCAATCACCTGGGCGAAGGGCGTTTTCGCGGCCTGAGTGCAGGCAGTCATCCTACTGGCCAGGTTAATCCGGGTGCGTTGGCGGTGTTGGCCCGTCACGATATTGTTCCTGAAAACCCTGGCTCCAAGTCCATGGATGATCTGGAAGGGGAAGACATCGATCTGATCATTACGGTGTGTGACAGCGCCGCCGGCGAGTCCTGCCCGGTATGGCTGGGTGACACGCCCAAGCTACATTGGGGGCTGCCGGACCCGGCCCACGCCACAGGAACAGACGAACAAATAGCCGCTGCTTTCGAGGCCACCTACCAGCAACTGGAAAGAAGACTGAAGGCATTGTTTGCGGTGTCACTGGATGAGCTCAATCAGAAAGGGCTGGTGCAGTGTGGTGAAGAGATTCATCAGCAGATGGGTGATCTGTAATGGGACTTTTCGAGCGTTACCTGAGCGTCTGGGTAGGGCTGGCCATTGCCGCAGGCGTTGGTCTGGGTTTGTGGATGCCGGATCTGTTTCAGGCCGTGGCCGCGTTTGAATACGCTCATGTGAATCTGGCCGTGGCGGTGTTCATCTGGGTCATGGTTTATCCGATGATGATCCAGATCGACTTCTCGGCAATCAGGCAGGTGGGCAAAAATCCCCGTGGCTTGTTGCTGACACTGGTCATCAACTGGTTGATCAAACCTTTTACGATGGCCGCATTGGGCTGGCTGTTCTTCAAGGTGTTCTTTGCTGGTTGGGTCGAGCCGGAGACCGCCACGGAATACATCGCCGGCATGATTCTGCTCGGCGTGGCGCCCTGTACCGCCATGGTGTTTGTCTGGAGTCAGCTTACCAAGGGAGACGCCAATTACACTCTGGTTCAGGTATCGGTAAACGACATCATCATGGTCTTTGCCTTTGCACCCATTGCGGCCTTGCTGTTGGGTGTCAGTGACATCACGGTGCCCTGGGATACATTGGTGCTGTCAGTCGTGCTGTATGTGCTGCTGCCGCTGATCGCCGGTTTTATCACCCGTCAGTTGTTGGGCAGTGAAGAGCGTGTCGCCGGTTTTGTGCATCATCTCAAGCCGGTGAGTGTTATGGGGCTGCTCGCCACCGTGGTGTTGCTGTTCGGCTTTCAGGCAGAAACGATTATCGCCAAGCCGATGGCGATCGTATTGATTGCCATCCCCCTGCTGATTCAGACCTACGGTATCTTTGCGATTGCTTATTGGGCGGCAAAGCAGCTGCGCCTGAAGCACAACGTGGCAGGGCCGGCATGCCTTATCGGAACCAGTAATTTCTTCGAGTTGGCAGTGGCAGTCGCGATCAGTCTGTTTGGTCTCAATTCGGGTGCTGCGTTGGCCACGGTGGTGGGCGTGCTGGTGGAAGTGCCGGTGATGTTGTCACTGGTGGCTATCGTTAATCGCACCACTCATTGGTTCGAAGAATCCCGGGCCTGACCAGGTAGAAGCTATGCTTGCATGGCGATCACGAGTGGCGGGTACCGAGTACCGAGTTTCGAAAACCAGAACGGCGGAGATGGGCTGGCACCCATTTCCGCCCTGCGGTTTCGTAGGGTGGAAGTTGTCTCGGCAATCACCACCATAGTGTGTGGAGAATAAAAACCCAATGAACGATATCCCGAACCTTGATAAGAACTGTTTCCAGATTCCGACACCGGATGCGGTTTTTCGTGATAAACCGTCATTACACAAACCTCGCATCCTGTTGCTGTATGGATCGCTGCGTGCGCGCTCTTTCAGTCGCCTGGTAGTGCAGGAATCGGCGCGGCTGCTGGAAGCCATGGGAGCGGAAACCAGAATTTTTCATGCTGATGGGTTGCCACTTCCCGACAGCGAAGACGCGGACCATCCCAAGGTTCAGGAGCTGCGTAATCTGGTGTCCTGGAGCGAAGGCATGGTGTGGTGCTCGCCGGAACGTCATGGTGCCATGACGGGCATCATGAAAGCGCAGATCGACTGGATCCCCCTGTCTCTCGGCGCGGTGCGTCCGACTCAGGGCAAGACGCTGGCTGTCATGCAGGTGTGTGGTGGCTCGCAGTCGTTCAATGCGGTGAATCAACTACGCGTGTTGGGCCGATGGATGCGTATGGTGACCATTCCCAACCAGTCTTCCGTACCGAAGGCGTTCCTGGAATTCGATGACAATGATCGTATGAAGCCCTCGGGATACTACGATCGCATCGTGGATGTGATGGAAGAGCTGGTGAAGTTTACCTTCCTTACCCGTGATCGCAGCGACTACCTGGTTGACCGCTATTCAGAGCGCAAGGAAAGTGCAGAAGCGCTCATGAAAAGGGTCAACCAGCGAGACATGTAATCCGCTTTACGGACGAAGACGAAATCCCTCACGGGGAAAATGATTGGCAACTTGACCCACCGCTGGATCCTGGCGAACGACAATCCAGCCTGAAGCGTTGCTCGCCACCAGCGTGCCGGTAACCGGCTCAAGGCCGTAATCATCCGGTGTGATGCTTACACACTGTCCGATCAGATCCCCATCGTCATCACTGACAGGGAGTGTTCGGGGGTTATTGCTCCGGGCAACGTCCAGCGCATCGTCTGCACTGATGGTTGTCGAATGCCCCTGGCCAAAGCCCTTGAGACGATCCATCCACGCATTCACATTTGGGTAGTCCTGCACTACGCGCTGATTGGCCAGGTCCCGCTGAAACCACAGGCTGTGATAGGCAGAAAAATCTCCGGCGTTAGGGCTGTCGCCAAACAGGAAGGGCTGATCGGCAAGCATTGTCTCGAGTCGATCCAGGTGCGCTCGTACCATACGCTTCATTTCTCTGGGGCTCTGTGCTTTGACTTTTGCCTTGCTGCCCATGCGAATTCGGTCCCACAGCAATCTGCCCAAATCCATAATGCTGGATTCTTTCAGTACCTTGCGCAGCAGAGTCAGGTTGCCGGCGGTGATAACGCAAGCAAGAAAAATGTCGAGATCCACCTCGCGAACAAACTGCTGTACTTCCTCAGGGCAATTCTCCATCACCAGTTCCGGCTTGTTGCTGAGGCGTGCAATTTCCCGGCTGATGGTGCGGGTATCGCAAAAGACATCGGCCCCGATCTGCGCAACCGGAATCTTGCGATAGCCACCCGCCAGCGGCGACAGGAGTGGGCGGGGAGGCATTTCCTTCACAATGACGGATTGCCAGTCAAGACCGGCATAGCCGAGCATGGCTCGCACTTTTTCCGAAAAAGGGGAGAGGGGGTAGTGGTGAAGAATGAAGTCTGACATAAGAATGCAAGCCGGAGGTGGTCAGTGAAGCCTGCATCTTCATCAACGACAGTGGAAATGACAAGGCTTGAAGCCGGGAAAAGTCGGCGTAAAGGTCAAGCCACAGGCGCTAGGCGCGTAAGTGTTGATTAAGCCACTGTTCAAACTGGGCTTTGGGAAGGGCGCCTGACAGACGCGCTACTTCCTTGCCGTCTTTCACGATCATTAATGTTGGGATCGAACGGATCTGGAAGCGGGCGGCGGTCTGAGGGCAGGCTTCAGTATCCACTTTGACGAAACGAGCCTGAGTAGCGAAGGCGGCGGCCGTTGACTGAAAAGTGGGGGCGAATTGCTGACAGGGTCCGCACCAGCTGGCCCAGAAATCCAGCACCAATGGCAACCCGTTACGGTCCAGGAGTCGTTGGAAGCTGGCATCGCTGGCAGCGATGGGCTGGCCGTTGAGGAGAAGGGTTTTGCATTTCCCGCATACCGGTCTACTTTGCAGCCGCTCTTCCGGTACGCGATTAATGGCCCCGCAGGAGGGGCAGGTGAGTTCCATGGCCATGTCAGTTACCTGTTATGTTCACTGTTAGAAGCATGGTGGCAGAACCCAGGGTTATCAAGGTGCAGGCACCCATGGCAGGCAGGAGTTTTGCTCAGCCTGGTTCTGCTCTGTCGGGAAACAGATCTGTCGTTCTTTTTCGTTGATCTGAATGGCTGAGGACTCAGGCCAGGGGTTGGGGTGCGCTTCGTCCGGGTGGCGCAGCCACCCCAGCAGCTGGAGCTTTGCATCCAGGTGCGCCATCCGTAGCAGGTAGTGTTTAATGTCGGGCGTTGCCATTTCAAGCAGGTAATTACCGAATGGATTACGCAGAGTTTGACCGAGTGTGGGTTCCTGCATGACATAATGGTCTTCAACGATAACGCTGGCAGGGTTTTCGGAAAGGTCGGCGAAATGAAGCGTGTAAGCCAGATCACGATTGATCATGATGTTGGTTCTCATGCCCATGTTTAAGGCCAGGCGCTCCCATACACTGCTTCCTGAGGAATCCTGGTTGTACTCTTCATTAATCAGGAAAAAAGCGCGGAGACGAAACTCATTCCGCAGCGCAGTCGCGAGACTTTTTTCTTCGTGAGAAAGGCGATAGTCGGAAAGTGAAATATCCATCCCTTCCTGTACCAGCAATGCGGCAAGCTGAAACTTCTCGCTCAGTATTCGTGCAGTGACCAATTTGCCAATGAGGTTGTGATCCTGAGTCAGAAATTCGCGAAGCTGGCTGATCTCGGTTTCAAGGGCGCTGGTTGGATCGGATTGTGATAAAAGCTGTAATGAATGAAGACGTGCAGCTTTGACTAATAATGAGTAATGGGGAAATTCGGCGGTCAGGGAAAGAGGTGTGTTGTCGACATAGTTTCCCGCTGAAAGCAGTTGAAGATAGCGGTCGATCAGAACTTTTTTCTCAACCAGAAGTGACTTTGATTCCTCGATGTGAAGGCGTTGGTTCTGAAGACATTCATACGTGCTGTAATCGCACAGGAGAGGATCATCGTTGAAGCCACCAAAGTGATTGGGTGTCGCTGTTGTCGGTTCAGTGAGGCGTTGATGATAGAGACGCTTTCCTTCTTCCTGCGCGGACAATCCAGGTGCACTGCCAAGCCCTAACAGAATATTGTAGGGCTGGTTTTCAACCTGTGGTTCATCGATCCACTTTTGGGCCACCGGGTTCAGAGGCTCATCGCTGATCCACCAGCCGGTAAAGAAAATCACTCCTGTAAACAAGACAAGGATGATCGCGTTTTTCATGTTTCCCCCTGAAACTTGAAGGCGCCCCTTTACTTTCCTGCTGGATACCAGCGGGACAGCCCCATTTCAATATTGTTGTCTGTTGTTCCAAACCAGACCTGCCCATCCTGAATCATCGCCTGCAGCTGCATGGTCCGGTTCACGCACTCCTCCAGCGCCACTTCGCTCTCGTGATCAATATAGATGACGGACAGATTGTCAAAACGCTGCACCTTGTTCTTCATTCCATCCCACCACACCTGCGGTGCCCGGGCGCCGTAGCAATAGATCGTGACACGCTCTGCCATGCCACAGGCCTTGCGCAGTCGCTTTTCATCTGGCATTCCCAGCTCTATCCAGTGTGCCACCGTACCGTTGGGGTTGTGCTGCCACAGATCAGGCTCTTCGGGATTGGAGATGCCCTTGCAGAAGGCAAGGTCCTCATGGGCGTTCAGGGCAAAGGCCAGCAGCCGCAGCATCATGCGCGCTTCTGTTTCGGAAGGGTGCAGCGCCACTGTCAGATTGTGCGTGGCGTAATAGTCCCGATCCATATCAGAAATGGTCAGTTCGGCTTTGAAAATAGTGGCGGTGAGGGCCATGGATAGATTCCGCTTGAGGCCTGACGCTGGACGCCAGACGTTAGCGCCTTGCGGCGCAGAAAACTGTTGTGCTCAAGGTGGCACAGAATACGCTTTTTGGCGTCAGGCGTCAGGCGTCAGGCGTCAGGCGTCAGGCGTCAGGCGTCAGGCGTCAGGCGTCAGGCGTCAGGCGTCAGGCGTCAGGCGTCAGGCGTCAGGCGTCAGGCGTCAGGCGTCAGGCGCACTACACCAATGCCCAGATGCCAAAGCCCACAAACAGCAGCGCGCTGATGCGGTGGGCCCAGGTCTCCAGTTTTTCGCTGGCGAACTGGTGGCCCAGCCAGATGACGGGGAGGTTGGCGGCAATCATCCCCAGGGTGGAGCCGGTGAGGACTGGCCAGAACTGATCCTTGAACTGGACGGCCAGGGCAATGGTGGCCAGCTGGGTCTTGTCGCCGATCTCGGCGATGAAGAACAGCACCAGGGCGGTGAGGAAGGGCCCGTATTTCGGCTCGTTGCTGATCTCCTCATCCTCATCGGGAATCAGCATCCACAGGCCCAGGGCAATAAAGCTGATACCCAGAATCCAGCGCATCCACTCCATGGGCACGGCATCCGCCAGCCAGTCACCGAACCACACCGAGACGCCATGATTGAGCAGGGTGGCTACCACCACGCCAGCGAGGATGGGCCAGGGTTTACGGAACTTGAGGATCAGCGCGAGGGACAGTAGTTGGGTCTTGTCGCCAATTTCGCCGAGGGCAACCAGCAACAGTGAGCTGAGGGTGGCTTCCATGGATGTTTTCCAGAGGGGCGGGATTACTTCGACACAGAGACACAACCTGCCAATCCCGCCCCAGCGGAATGCAAGTCATGTCTCAGGTCTCGTCAATCCGGCAACCCGTAGAGGGTAGTGCGGATGTGGACGCCATGCGCATGAGGCGCAACTATGTTGACGGCCACCTTGAGGCTTATCAGGAAAGCGGGTCGAGCGACTACTCCCCCAAGACGGGTGAAACCATAGCGGAAATCTGCCGTTCAGGCCAGTACAATGGGGGATAGCATTGCTATATGCCACAGACATGGCTCTGGGGCGAGATGCTCATGTGGGCAGCGAGTAACGAGTTTCGAGTGACGAAAACCTTCAGGTGGTGCCACTCTCTGCTTTTGCCTTTCGAAACTCGCTTCTCGCCACTCGAAACGGACTCATCAGCGCCCCGGACGTTGCTGAAGTCATTAAACAAGAGGTTTCCATGAGCGAAGACCGTCTGATTGATATCGAAACCAAGCTGGCTTACCAGGAAGACCTGATCGAACATCTCAACAAGGTGGTGAGTGATCAGCAGCAAAAGCTGGATGAGTTGGAAAAAGCGTGCCGGAAAATGGTCGAAAGGTTGGTCTATCTGTCTGATGCTTTCGAGTCAGCGCAGATCGAAGATGCGCCACCGCCGCATTATTGAGCCAGCAAACGCTATTTGCGGGGCTGAAGCGCGCCCAAAAAAAAGCCCCACTATGCGCAACATAGGGGGCAATCGGGAAAGGACGCGGTTACCGTGTTGCGGTGGCAGGTAGTGGGGGGCTGGACGCGATGCTGTCTTCCGACTCTGCGATCCGGGCATTCATCCAATTGACGATATCCCCCCAGATTTCTTCTCGCCGCCGGTCATGCAGGCTGGCGTGGGTGATTTTTTCGTAGAGCAACAGCGTCTTGTCCTCGCTGGCCAGGTGCTCAAGAGTGAATTCGCTGGATTTGACCGGTACCAGTACATCCCGGGTGCCCTGTTGAATCAGAACAGGAGCTGTGACCTGGTCAAGGCGGTCCTGGATCCGGGATGCTGCATTCTGCAGACCGGTAAAGTAGCTGAACGGAAGGGCCTTGTGGGTAGCATGGGGGTCTTCCAGAAAACGTTGTTTATTTTCGTCTTCCTTAAGCAGTAGCCCGATCCCGATATGCTCGAACAGACCACCGTGATACAGCGCGGGCATGTTGGGGAAGAGCTTGCCTGGCTGTGCCAGTGTCCAGAGTCCCATGCTGGACAGCCAGTTCGGGGAGCTGACTGGACCAAAGCTCAACCCGGGTCTTACTGCTGGCGCATTAAGAATCAGGCCGTCTACTTCCACCGTCTCTTCAATCTGGGAGAGCAGGGCAATGGCGCCCCCCATGGACTCTCCCTGAAGGTAGACGGGAAGGTCAGGATAGCGGGCCTTGACCTCAACGTAGGCGCTGTCCAGATCGAGCAGGTATTCATCGTAACTGCCGATCACACCATTACGCCCAAAGCCTTGCGACTGTCCCCAACCTCTCAGGTCGAGACCGAATACCGCAATGCCGTTTTCGGAAAAAAAATTGGCCATGGGGGAATAGAACCCGGAGTGCGCCATGGTGCCGTGTAGCAACAGCACCACCGCCCGGGGTTCCAACTGGCCCTCGGGAAGCCACCATTGGCCAAAAAGAGATAACTGATCCGGGCTTTCCAGAATGATGGAAGAGGCGCCTTCTGCCGCCACGTACTGCTCGGGCAGAGCATTTCGCTCGGGATTGAGCGCAAACATGGCGCAGCCTTGCAGCGCCAGGAAGCACAGCAGGACCAGTAAGCAACGCAGTGGGTGAAAAACCATTTTCATTATTGTTATCCGTGATGAATCGGTTGATCAGGGAATTTTCAGAATGACATCGCTGTGCCAGGTGCCGGCAGGAATGGCCATGCGACCGAAGTCTTCAGAACCAAAACCGATAGTGCCGATCAAGGGTGCACCCGGTGCACCACCAAAATGCGCCGAGGTACCAAAATCCAGGTCATTGCTGATGGCCAGCTGAGGCAAACCATCAGCGGTGTGCTGCCCGGAAATCATGGACAGGCTGCCATCACGCCAGGCCACCCGGCCGGACACATCCTTGACGTAAAATTGCGACTGCGGACTGGAAATTTCTCCTACGGTGATGTGACTGTTATCCAGATCCAGCAATCCGTTGAAGCCAATGGGCGCAGCCCCGGTAGCGCCATCCACCGGTAGCGGGTTAAGCACAAACAGGAACTGGCTGGTGTTCAGGTTCACATCAATCAGCGATACCTTGGTGAGCGCGTCATAACTCAGGTCGTTCATGTAGCCGCCACCAAAGAGGGCTCGAAAACGGTACTGGGCCCTGTTGTCGGTTTGCAGCCAAAGGCCGCCGGGCAGATTCGGGTAGCGGCTGTCGCCATCGGTGACGCGAAGAAACAAATCACGCGCCTGATAGATAATGTCGCCATTGATGAAGCCGACACCGGTATTGGCGGTGGTATCCACCATCATGAAATGGGTGTTGGTCTGCCAGCCATTGCCGGAAGTGGCTCGTACGGCGGCACTGCTACTGTTGGCGCGACGCCAGGCATCCGGCGACTGGGCGATCAGGTTAATGTCGGCGCGAATACCGGTATCGGTGGTGGCGACGGCGGTACCATCAGCACGGCCATACGGGTAGAGGAAGATATCGGCATCCAGCTTGCCGAAAGTGAAGGCGGCGCCCCAGTTCACCGGTGTGACGGTGCCACCGGCCAGCGGATCCTCCACTTCAATCAAGGTGTTGTAGGCAAGCAGACGCCCATCGCGCATCAGGATGCCGAAAGCCGCTTCGTTTGCCCCCGGGAGATCATTGCCATACCACTCGCCGCCGGCGGCGGTGCAGGCGGTTTGATCCACGACGCCGGAGGTGGCACTCCCTGCACAGAGCCCTGCTGGGCCAACTCCTCCCTGGAACACATCAAAGATAATCGGCAGTTTGAACATCGGGCCGGGTGCCGCGCCCAGTCTTTGCCAGTTGCTAAAGCGCGCGATGGTGCCGTTACCGCCGGCTTCTCCCAATGAGAGAGAAAAGTCGCTATCGAAATCCCATTCGGTATAGAGGCTGATACCCTGCGAGCGTTGCCCCGTCTGGCTGCCATCAAAGTCCTGGTAAGTGTCGGCCCCGTTAAGGTAGCTGCCGTAACCGAAGCCGCCGGGTTGCAGTCGCCATACCGGATTGACCAGGCCGCCCTGCCAGCCAAAACGAAGCAGATTGTTTCGTCCGGTTTGGTCAAAGTCTGTGGGGTTTGCCTTGAACGCGAGATCAAAGCCAATGTCCACATCGGCAAAGGGAGCGCTAACCAGTAACCCTTGTGAGTCGATGCCAACACGTCCTGTGGAGATGGCTTGGCCGGCCGCGGCGCCATTGGTGAAGCGAGCGGCCATCATCAGGTTGGCAAGGCTGAGTTCAGCACTGCCCGCGTTACCTTGCCGATAAATCAGGTCGCCATTGGTAGTCAGGTCCAGTGTGGCGAAATCGCCACCGGTATTGAAAATGCCCCCACGATTGATCAGCGAAATCTGGCCTGAGGATATCAGTGCCAGAGCGCCAAGCGATCTTGTTGACGCATTCTCCGCTGCGGTATTGAACGTCAGTCCGCCGATCTCGAATTTCTGCGGTGTCCAGTTACCGGAAATGGCGAGATAAGGATTGTCGCTGCCATCGCTGCCCACATCCAGATCCCATTGCTGGTTAAGAGCACCGCCAACGCCTTGCAGAGAGACATTCTGCAGCTGGGTGCAGGCATGTTGATTGGCAATGCCGCCGCTGCAGGAACCATTGTTGAGGCCATTGTCATCAGTGATCCACTGGATGGTGTCTGCACTGATCCCGGTATCGCTGGTTAAGCCAACGGACACTCCGTCGGCACCGGTCACCGTGGAAAGCGCGGCATCGGTCATGGCCTGTAATGCTTGTGAGCTGGCGGGCAGGAAGCCGATGAGCAGCCAGGGCGCGAGATGTTGTTTCATGACCATGCCCTCAGCAGAAAACCGCACTGCCGTAGCAGTTGGAGACTCGAGGCAGGTCAATCTTGGGATTATCAATCAACAGTCGCCCTTCAGGGCCAAGCAGGCTGATAACGGTGCCAAGATCAACACGCCCCACATTGATCCGGTCTGGCGGATTAATGTTGAGGATTTTTGCTCCCGGCGCATTCAGCCACCAACCGGTGTTGGCTGTGGGGGCATAACCGCTGGAGCAGCGTCCGTTGGTGGGCACTTGTCCGTAGGTTGGGTTACAGGCGTCGAAAGCAATATTGTTGGGGGGAGGTGCCTTGCTGTAGTTCGGCCAGGACACTTTCTCCCGTTGCACAGAAAGGAAGAAATTTTCCGTGTTCGGGGTCAGCAGGTAGTGCACCTGGCGCATGTCGATTTTCAGCTGACCATAACCTTCGTTGACGATGGCGCTGGCCAGGGGGTTAACGATGCCCCAGCAGACGGCGTCCCACCAGGCACAGTTGAGATCGATATCATCGACGGTCAGTTTTGCCGCCGCCACATGCAGGGTTTGCAAGCGCGTGCCGCCGGCATCCACAAAGAACGGCAGGGAGTTTGGACCACAGCCATATTGGGCCGGATTCATCCGGCCAAAGCAGGTGTCCAGATCAGCATCATAGAGCCCGGCCATATTGGCTCTTGCCCGAATGGCGGCCGACAGTTCCAGTGACAAAAAGCCAGATACACTGTTGATGCCGGAGTGGCAGTTCACCACCCCTTGGCCCGTGGTGGCAGAAGGGTTACAGGTGCCACCATGCTCCTGATTGATCAGGCTGCTTTCCAGTCCCGGACCCACAAATCCTTCGGAGGGTTTGCTGGCACCGGTGTAGTCACGACCAATGCCCAGGGCGCCGTTAATCCGCTGGCCGCCGACCTTGAGGCCGACCACTTCGCGCAGCGTGGAGGTGCCATCATTCTTGACGGCGAGTTCCACGTAGGGGCGGATTAATTCAAACATGCTCTCCGGGCCATTCAGGGCAGGAAAGTCACCGTCATTGTTCACGCCCATGAAGCTCAGATAATCGATATCGATATCGCAGGCGGCAGAACTGGAGAGCAAATCATTGACGCCGCCACAGCCCAGCTGGAACTTGGCCATGTTGGCGTTAAGGTTGAGTTTGACGTCCAGTCCCATGCGATAAAAATCGAAATTGGCCGAACCGTCTCCGGGGGCGTTGGCCAGCGAGTTGGGTGAGATATGGTCGGACAGGAACAGGCTCCCATCCTGTGCGATGACATCCGAGAGCGCGGTATCCGCCATGGGCTCCAGGCGTGCCAGGCTCGCAGTACTGTAAGTCATCAGCGCAGTCGCGAGCAGCATCAGGCTTCGTCCGGAACGGGGACTTTTTCTAGAAACCGAAAACATAAGCCTCACCTTCAAATCGCATGTTGGCAGGCGCGTTCAACGCCTGGCTATCGGTGGCGCGGAAGCCAAGCACGCTGCCTGTGGCGGCGTCCTGCATATAGCCGGGGATGTTGTTGACGGTGTCGTCATACTCGAGGGCAACGCGGCCGACATTGGTAAACAGGTTCAGGTCGTTGTAGACGCCGGTTTCCTTGTGAAATGGATAGTAAGTTCTCAGAGAAAGCAGGCCGGCGGGATTGCAGCCCGTGATCAGGCAGTTGCCTTCCACGGACTGAAAGCGGCTGGCGTCGAAGTGGCTCGTGTTACTCCCGGGCAGCGTGGCGTTATCGATGCGCAGATCATTGATCTGAAGTTCGCCGTAATAATCTTTCAGCATCAGCCAGATGCCATCACGGGCAGAGAACTCAAATCCCATACGGCAGGGGTTCAGGCCACCCGTCGTGCAGCCGATGGGGTTGCCGCTGGCATCCATGTTATTGCGTAGCATCAAGGTAAGTTGCACGCCCTGTCCGGCCTGGCCGGCGATGTGTGCCATTTCGTCATCGTTGAGCGGCGTCAGGCTGTCGGCCTGGGCGATCAGTGGGCCCAGCAACAGGGCAAGGAGTAACCCCTTCATCAGCACACCCCCGGCCGGCAGCTTTCCATATAGAACTGATTGATCAGCAGACCTTCGATGCGCGCGGAGCCCAGGTTGACCCGGTCGGTGGTGTAGTAGCGATTGTTGTTACCGGGACCATTGCTGATCGGACCTTCGCCAGTACCAAAACAAACACCCGGGTTGTTGGGGTCACAGTTGTAGTTCTGGGTTTGGTGCATGCTGGACGTTTCGCCGCGCTTGTCGATGCGGATAGGGCGTTTGGCGAAGGCGTTAAAAGTGCTGCCGGCACGAGCCTGGAAAATGATCCCGTCGTTGTTGGCATTAATGGATTCGCGGGTGCCCTGGGCGGCCCAGCCCGCCATGGCGGGATACCAGTCGCCATAGCGCACATAACCATGGGAAAGACGATAATTCTGGCAGGCGGTGTCACCACCGGCACAGGCTGTCTGCCAGTCCCGGGTCGCCGTGCGGGCGGTTTCGAAGCCGCGCACATCGCCAGCGTCCAATCCGTAAAAGCGGTTGTAGACGGTGGGGTTGTTTGGAATCGGGGTGAGCTGCAGATAAAAGTCGCCGCTGGTGCCCACGGGGCCCAGTACCAGTGACTGGTAATAGAGCTGACCAAAAGGCAGAAAGGCTTCCACGTTGCGGAAGATCAGACCTTCATTGGCCTCGAACACCGGTGCCTGGCCAATGACATCGGTGGCGCCGCCGGCGGCCTGGGCAACACTGAAGCGGAAGTCGCCGCGCAGGTAACTGTGATACATCATGCCGAAGGTTTCGTTGCCCGGCTCGGTGTGCTGGAACAGGCGGAACACACTGCCTGCCGCATTGCCATGGATGATGGTCTGGCTTTTCAGCAGGCCGCCGCCGCTACTGTTGTTGATCCCCTGTCCGGCAGTCAGCATCTGGGTGGCACTGTTGCGGGTGGCGCCCGCCTCGATTTCACCCCAGAACGAGAGGGTGTAGTCCGGCTGACTGGTGGGTGCCAGAAACTCGTAAATGGTCTTGTCCGGGTTGGCCGCGTCCTGGTTCACCAGGCTGCCGTCCCAGGCCATGCCCCGGGGAGACCAGGCACGCATTACATAGGGGTTGTCGAACGGAGAAAACCAGTTGATCTGGCCGCCACGGGGGCACGCCAGTGACGAGGCATCACAGGCACTTTCATTCCAGTGGCTGCCGCCTGCGCCCGCACCGGAAATATTGATCCCGTACCAACGCAGATCGCCGCGGCGCCAGCAACCAAAGTTGCCACTGGTATTGCCGGTGCTGGTACAGGCACCGGATGGGCTGATGCCCACCTGTTCGAAATAACTGGTGGGAGCCATCAAATAGCGGAAATTATCCAGAGCCACGGCAATGCCAGCGCCGTGAGCGGCGGACATTTCGCTTTCGTCCAGCGCCTGCAGGCGGGCCTGGCTGACGCTGGCAAGAGCCAGCAACAGCGCCGTTGTTATTGTTTTATTCATGGCGTCCCTCGTCTGATCGGCAACGTTGCCCAGATCAAGTGATCATTGTGGAGCTGGTGAAAAAACGAGCGCAGCGGTAAATGTTGCCAGCGGGCGGACAAATCATGACGGGGGTGTGACGGTGAAGGGCGACGCGCAGTCAGTGGGGGGCGGAAGAAGGCGCTGCAGGGCCGCCACAAGGGATGTGACGGCCTAGAGGGTATCAGCGGGCGGCGCTGTTGCTGCTGGAGGCAACGGTGCCGGTGGGCTGGCGCAGGCGGGCGGGGTCGATGTCTGCCAGCTGCTTGACCGTGACAGGCAATGACAGGGTGCCGCTGATCTGGGTAGCGTCACCAAACGCCAGCTCGCGGGTGTCGAACTGGGGATGACGACTGAACAGCACCAGCCCGAGCTGGTCGCCGGGCTCCAGTGCCACGGCGATGGGGGGCAGGGCGCCGTCCGTATTGAGAGGCACCGGGGCCAGCTGATCGTTCACGAGCGCCAGATGGGCCTTGCCGGCTTGCCGCTTCACGAGCGCGGCCAGTACCGGGCCGTCGCTGTCAGATTGCAGGTGCAGCAAGGGGGTGCCAACGCGGAATTCCTGGCTCTCGGCAGTATGGAGTGGGATGAAGGCCGGGCGCAGGCCGGCATCTCTGGCTTCGGCAAAGGTATCGCCGAGCCCGGTTTCCGTACGCCAGCCCGCAAACCAGTCCAGGGTGCCGGTCCACCAGCGCCAGCTACCGCTGCGCTTGCCGCTCAGGGTCACGGGGGTGAGGGTGAGGGTTTCCCGGCTGTCAGGCCAGTCGTTCAGGGCGACCCCCTGCTCCTGGCTGGATACGCAGACCGGTGGCAGGTCAGGGGAGGGGCTGTTGCCCAGCTGGGATTTGAGCCAGTCCACGGCAACCTGGTTGCTGTCCATGGGTTGCTGTCCGCAGTGCAGCTCTTTCTCCAGATACCACACCGGCAGGGAGGGAGAGTGTTGTTCCAGCGGCAGCAGGTGACCTCCTTGCTGGGCGATCAGGATTACATCGCGGCCGTTGCGGGCAAAGCAGTCCCGGGCCTCCAGGGCCTGTTCCATATCAAACAGCACATCCCGAAAGCCCTGGATCAGCAGGGCGTTGGCGCCCGGTGCCATGCCCTGATTGCAGTAATAGGCCATGGAGTGGCTGGCATAGTCCTGGCGCATCTGCTCGTCCAGCTCGCCGTCCATGGCTTTCTTGAAGGCGTCACGCAGTGGCGGGTTGAGTTTGCGAAAGTTAACCCAGTCGCCCATCAGCTTGAGGGTCTTGATCCAGCCGCCTTTGGGTACCTCGGCGGGCGCCAGCGCGGTTTCCAGGTCGTACCAGGTGGTCATGGGCACCAGCGCATCAATGCGGTCATCCAGCATGGTGCCCAGTAGCTGAATACCGCCGCCATAGGATTCACCCACCATGCCGACTTTGATGTCGCCATTATCGTCTCTGGCCAGGCGGGGAATGTGTTGCTCGGCCCAGTCGAGGATGGTGCTCAGGTCGCGCACTTCCAGTTCCGGGTTCATCACGTCGATGACGCCGTCGGTTCCGCCATGCCCCCGCTGATCCCAGGTGATTAGCCAGTAGCCCTCCTTCCACATCTGCTTTGCAATCTGGCCGGTAGGCAACAGGGAATAGAGATCCAGTCCGCCGTCCATGCGTTGCAGGCCAAAGCCGTGGGTATGCAGCATCAAGGGTGCACTCTGGCCAGATGCCAGGGCGGGTTGCCACAGGGTGGCGGCGATATCGCCGCCATCGTGGGCCTTGATGACCACCTGATAGCGTTTTGCGTCCAGTGGAATATCGTTGGCGATGGCGGGCGGGTTGCGCATGGCGCAGCCGCTGATCACGATGAGCAGTAAAGGAATTACGCAGATAAAGGGTGGGAGACGTTTCATTATTGTTCTGCCGTCAGGGGCGCATTTTTCGCGCAGAATTTTGACCGCATCATGAACAAGGGTTGTCGTGGCAGGCAGTGGCAAAAGCCGCCATCAGGGTGACGAACCGGGCCACCTCCTGGTGTCGCGATATTCAGAGGGCGATTTGCCAGTCCAGTGACGGAAGCGGCGCTGGAAGGAACGGGCATCCGCAAAGCCCAGGCGGCAGGCAATCTCCTGCACGGTGAGTTGCGTGTCGCTGAGGAATTCCTGGGCCAGCTGGGCGCGCAGGCCATCCAGCAATTGCTGCCAGGAGAGCCCCGCTTCGGCCAGTCGTCGGTCCAGCGTGCGCACAGAGATACCCAGTCGATCGGCGACGATCTCCCTGCGCGGTGAGCTGCCCGCCATCAGGGTGCGTATCTGGAGCTTGATCTGCTGGAGAATATTCTGGTTTTCCTGCTGCTGTGCAAGCTGTTGCCTCGCCAGCTCTTCGGCGACTTGCATGGCGTCATTGCTGTAGGCGTTCAAGGGGATATCCAGTAGCGCCCGTTCCGCCACAATACGTATTTCGGGAGCTTCGTAGCGCACTGGACAGCCCAGCAGCTTATCCAGATAGGCCTTGCTGGCGTCGGAGCCGGAGGCATGCTCGAAGTGAATTTCTTGGACTTTGAGGTCTTGTCGGCCAGAGATAAAGGTGGCGAGTTTGTAGAGCAATACCGCCATGCTTTCAGCAAGATGGCGGCGAATCACCGGGTTGGGGTAGACCATCAACCCCTGGAAGACCAGATGATCGCCGGGCTCGTCGAGAAGGCGAATGGCCCCGGCGTTGCCTCCCGCCAGTGCCTGGTATTTGAGTACCGCTTCCACTGCCTGGTGACCGCTGCCGGCCATGGTGGCGACAGTGGGAAGCACGCCGTAGAGCGATGGCATCACCTGTTCGCCAATATGGATACCGAGCATGTCGTCGCCGCTTTCCAGGATCAGCTCCAGCATGAAGCGTTCGAAATCGTCCACGGAGGTGTGCTGCATGGGCTGCAAGGTAATGTCTGGTGACATGCCGCAGCGTTTCAGGATATTGGCCGCGGGCAGTCCCAGCCGTTGCGCGCCGTGGTAATACTGCGACACGCCAATACCGGTAATGTAGTAGTCCGCGTTCATGCAAGGTGGTCCCGAGGCAGGCTGAACCCTTTTTTTAGTCTGCGTGGCTACCCGAGGGCTTCAGGTAGCCGGCTATTGTTCATTGCGGGCTGTCAGAGAGGCACCGACCGATTGGGTCAACGGGGCGGCAAATCTTGCCGCCCGGTCAAGTGCATGCTCGCTAGAGCGATTCGCGGTATTTGGAGGGTGACAGCCCGGTCCATTGCTGGAAGCGGCGCTGAAAGGAGCGGGTATCCGAGAAGCCCAGCCGCTGGCTGATGTCCGCCACCGTCATGTCGGTGATCTTCAGATAATCCTGGGCCAGCTGCTGGCGGGTTTCATCCAGCAGCTCTTGCCACGACAGGCCTTGCTCGGCCATACGGCGATCCAGGGTGCGCAGGCTCACCCCGAGACGATCGGCCACGGTCTTGCGGCGGGGCAGGCCGCTGAGCATCAGGTCCCGCGCCAGCCAGCGCAGTTGCCCGGCCAGATCCTGCTGCTTTTCCACCTCTTCAAGCTGCTGACGTGCTGCGGCTTCGGCCTGTACCAGGCGCTGATCGTTGAATACATTGATGGGCAGGTTCAGCGTATGGGCATCCAGCTCCACCTGATTGCAGGACGCACCGAAGGTGACCGGGCACAGCAATATGCTTTCGAGAATCGCCTGCTCTTCCTCGTTGACCGGCGTGTGTTCCAGCTGCACCCGGCAGGCAGTCATGTTCGGCTGGCCGGTAATGAACCGCACCATGGAGGTGCCGAGCAATATCAGGTTGGTCATCAGGTGACGGCGCAGTACCGGTTGCTGGGTGACCATGGAGGCAGTGAGCACCAGGTTGCCGTTGTCACGGTGCTCCAGATGAAAGCCACCCGAATTACCACCGATCAGGGCCTGATACTTGGTGGTAAAGGTCAGGGCCTCACGCAAGCTGGCCGCGCTGAACGCCAGGTTGGTCATGGTGTTGAAGATGGCCGGCATCATCTGCTGGCCGATATGCAGCCCCAGCAATTCATCCTGGCTGCTGAGCAGGAGTTCCTGCAGAAACATCTCCGCCTGCCAGGTGGCCACCCGTGCCATGGGTTGCAGTGAGGTAGCCGGATCCAGCCCGCAACGTTGCAGGATGTCAGCAGCGGGTAGCCCCAGTAGTTCGGCGCCGTAATAAAGCTGAGCCAGCCCGATCCCGGAAATGAAATGGTCGCTGTCGGTGGTGGGGCTGTCAGTAATGATGGAATTCAGATTCATGCCTTCATTTTGCAATAAAAACGGGGCCCTCGAACAGTGGCCGAATTCCGTTCGGCGGAAATCGATCCCGTTCGAAGCATAGAGCTCGCCGTTTTAAGGGCCATGGCGTGGGAAACGGCCGGGGCCAAAGGCGATTTTTACCACAGAGGTTGCGGAGTTTACTGAGGGGGTGTGCTTGGTTCTGGGGTGGGTGTACCTTGCTGGCGCCCGGTTCGTCCCTCAAGCGGAACTCCTACAGCAATCCCCTGACGTATAAAACGAAAGAGGCCGCGCCCAATCGCCTGGTCGCGGCCTCTATTCATGCGGTCTGGCAACATGCCATCCCGCGTAGCTATTCACTATTAACTGCTCTATTCAGTGTCCTCGATGCTCAATCCCCGGGTCGCCACATCCAGACTGGATGCATCGGTTTCGTTGCCGAGCTTGATCATCAGACGCAGATCGTTGGGGGAGTCCGCATGGAGCATGGCGTCTTCATAGGTGATTTCGCCAGCGGTGTAGAGGTCATAAAGGGCCTGGTCGAAGGTCTGCATGCCCTGCTCGCGGGACTTTTTCATCAGCTCCTTGAGCATGTGCACTTCACCCTTGCGGATGTGATCCTGCACCAGCGGGGTACCCAGCAATACCTCAATGGCGGCTCGGCGACCCTTGCCGTCCGGGGTCGGGATGAGCTGCTGGGCGACAATGCCTTTCATGTTCAGGGACAGGTCCATCCACAGCTGGTCGTGCATGTCCGCGGGGAAGAAGTGCATGATCCGATCCAGCGCCTGGTTGGCGTTGTTGGCGTGCAGGGTGGCCAGACACAGGTGGCCGGTTTCGGCAAAGGCGATGGCCTTGTCCATGGTTTCCCGGGTCCGGATCTCACCGATCAGGATCACATCTGGCGCCTGACGCAGGGTGTTTTTCAATGCCACATCGAAGCTGTCTGTATCGATACCCACTTCACGCTGGGTGACGATACAGCCCTGATGCTGGTGGATGAATTCGATGGGGTCCTCGATGGTGATGATGTGGCCCTTCGAGTTCTTGTTACGGTGGCCGATCATGGAGGCCAGCGAGGTGGACTTACCGGTACCGGTGGCGCCCACGAAGATCACCAGGCCACGCTTGGTCATGGCCAGTTCCTTGATCACGGGCGGCAGACGCAGGTCGTCCACATTCGGAATCTTGGTTTCAATGCGGCGCAGCACCATGGCCACCAGGTTGCGCTGATAGAAGGCGGACACCCGGAAGCGACCGATGCCACGGGCGGAAATGGCGAAGTTGCACTCGTGCTTTTCGACGAATTCCTTGCGCTGCTTTTCGGTCATCACACCGAACACAATATCCCGGGTCATGTCCGGGGTCAGGGCGTTCTTGGTTACCGGCAGGATCTTGCCGTGGATTTTCATGCTGGGTGGCACACCGGCGGTGATGAACAGGTCGGACCCGCCCTTTTGCACCATGATCTTGAGAAGCTCTTCAAATTCCATGTTACTTGCCTGCCTGCCCGGGCATCAGCCCGGGGCGGTTATTGTTCGTATCCAGCCTGATCAGATGGAATCCGGAGACTTGGCTTTTTCGCGGGCCACATCGCGGGCCACCAGCCCCTTCTGTACCAGCCCTTGCAGACATTGGTCCAGTGTCTGCATGCCCAGCGCACCACCGGTCTGGATAGCCGAGTACATCTGCGCCACCTTGTCTTCGCGGATCAGGTTCCGGATCGCCGGAGTACCGATCATGATTTCGTGGGCCGCCACCCGGCCACCGCCGTTCTTCTTCATCAGGGTCTGGGAAATAACCGCCTGCAGGGATTCCGACAGCATGGAGCGGACCATGGACTTTTCTTCGGCGGGGAATACGTCTACCACCCGGTCAATGGTCTTGGCGGCGGAGGTGGTGTGCAGGGTGCCGAACACCAGGTGGCCGGTTTCGGCCGCCGTCAACGCCAGGCGGATGGTTTCCAGATCCCGCATCTCACCTACCAGGATGATATCGGGGTCTTCCCGGAGGGCGGAGCGCAGTGCTTCGGAGAAGCCCAGGGTGTCACGGTGGACTTCCCGCTGGTTCACCAGGCACTTCTTGGATTCGTGTACAAATTCGATGGGATCCTCAATGGTGAGGATGTGCTCGTAACGGGTGTTGTTGATGTAGTCGAGCATGGCCGCCAGGGTAGTGGATTTACCGGAACCGGTCGGCCCGGTCACCAGCACAATGCCACGGGGGAATTCGGAGACTTTCTGGAACACCTTGCCCATGCCCAGGTCTTCCATGGTCAGTACCTTGGAAGGAATGGTCCGGAATACCGCACCCGCACCGCGGTTGTGGTTAAAGGCATTCACCCGGAAACGGGCCACACCGGGCACCTCAAAGGAAAAATCGGTTTCGAAGAACTCCTCGAAATCCTTGCGCTGCTTGTCATTCATGATGTCGTAGATCAGCGCGTGAACTTCCTTGTGCTCCATGGCGGGCAGATTGATGCGGCGTACATCGCCGTCCACCCGAATCATGGGGGGCAGGCCTGCGGAGAGGTGGAGGTCAGACGCGCCATTCTTGGCGCTGAAGGCGAGCAGCTCGGTAATATCCATGGTGTCTTCTGGCGTTATTGTGCGTTGTGGAACAGGGTACGGTGAGCGCCCTCTTCCGTTATTATGTAGGGTTATTATGTGGACCGTCGGCGCGCCGGCAGTCTCAGAATATCGTCTTAATGCGCCTTAAAGTAACCCGAGCTTTTCAGGCGTTCAAGGAACTGCAGTGGGAATTCGCCTTCGGTAGGAAAGCGCCGCCGGACGGCCACTGCGCCAAATGACAAGGTAGAGCCCCCCATGCAAGACGCTGATAGCCCCCTGAAGACGATCCGCGAGGACATTGCCGCTGCCTGCCAGCGCGCCGGCCGGGGGACGGATTCGGTGACCTTGTTGGCGGTGAGCAAGACCCGCACTGCGCCGGAACTGGCCGCTCTGGCGGACCAGGGACAGCGGGATTTTGGCGAGAACTACCTGCAGGAAGCACTGGACAAGATGGACGCCCTGGCAGGGCGTGATCTGGTCTGGCACTTCATCGGGCCCATCCAGTCCAACAAGACCCGTGATATCGCCGCCCGTTTCGACTGGGTGCACTCCGTGGATCGTCTCAAGATCGCCCGGCGGCTCAGTGAGCAGCGGCCCGAGGGGTTGCCGCCGCTGAATGTCTGTATTCAGGTCAATGTGGACGATGAAGAGAGCAAAAGCGGGGTGCCGCTGGCGGACGTAGCCGAGCTCGCCGCCGGGGTGGCGGCGCTGCCCAATCTGGCCCTGCGCGGCCTGATGGCCATCCCCCGTGCGGACAGTGATGACGCCAGCCGGAGCGCTTTCCGACAGCTCGCCATGACACTGTCACAATTGCGCAATACAATGCCCGGCCTCGACACGCTCTCCATGGGCATGAGTGCGGATTACGGGGTGGCCATCGAAGAGGGCGCCACCGTGGTCAGACTGGGTACGGCCCTGTTTGGCCCCCGTCCGCCCCGCTAGCCCGGCGTGTCGCATGGGCGACAACCAAAGGACACAGCAGTTATGGCACAGCAACTGATCGGTTTTATCGGTGCCGGCAACATGGCGACCAGCCTGGCCGGTGGCATGGTGGCGAAAGGAATTCGCCCGGCCCGCATCTGGATGAGCGACCCGTCGCAGGATCGCCTGGATGAGGTAGCCCAGCTGCACCGGGTTCATGTCACCACGGATAACCGTGATGTGCTGAACCGCGTCGACGTGCTGGTGCTGGCGGTGAAACCGCAGATGATGCAGCAGGTATGTGAAGATCTGCGCGATCTGATTGCAGACCGTCAGCCGCTGGTGATTTCCATCGCGGCCGGCATCACCGTGGCCAACCTGAAAACCTGGCTCGGTGAAACGCCGGTGGTGCGTTGCATGCCGAACACCCCGTCCCTGGTTCAGGCCGGTGCTACCGGGCTGTTCGCCGCTGACGGCGTCAGTGATGAGCAAAAGACCATGGCCAAGGACATCCTCGGCTCCGTGGGCCTGACCTTCTGGTTCGAGGAAGAAAAGGAACTGGATGCTGTCACCGCGGTATCCGGCTCCGGCCCGGCCTACTTTTTCCTGCTGATGGAATCCCTTATCGAAGCCGCCAAGGCCCAGGGGCTGGATGCCGCCACCGCGCGCCAGATGGTGCTGCAGACCGCCTGGGGCTCTGCCCAGCTGGCCATCACCAGCGAAGTAGGGCCGGACGTGCTGCGCAAGCAGGTCACCAGCCCCGGCGGCACCACCGCCGCCGCCCTGAACGTGTTTGAAGAAGCCGGCTTCCGCGAGCACGTCCAGGCAGCCGTCGCCGCGGCACGGGAACGGTCGGAAGAGCTGGCCGGTTAAAACAAGTTGCGAGGTGCGAGTTACGAGAAGCGAACCCCGAAGCGGGTCTTGCTTTTCGCAACTCGTTACTCGCTTCTCGTTACTGTTTTTTGCCCCCCCTTTGAAATTTGCCCCCCTTGCCCCAAACTCTTCCCCTGTTGCGACCAACGGAGTAATCCATGAACCCCCAGGGTGCCCTGATCTACCTGCTCGATTTTGCCTTCAGTGCCTATATCTTTATTGTGCTGACTCGATTTGTGCTGCAGCTGGCGCGGGCAGATTTTTATAACCCGATTTCCCAGTTTGTGCTTAAGGCAACCAATCCCCTGCTGACCCCGTTGCGTCGCATTGTTCCCGGATATGGCGGCCTGGATGTGGCGTCGCTGGTGTTGGTGGTCATTCTGATCATCCTCAAGGCACTGGTGATCCTCGGGATTCAGGTAGGTGGTTTCCCCGCAGGGATTGGTCCCCAGCTGGTGATTTATGCCCTGCGCGAACTGGCCAGCGTGCTGTTGAACTATGTATTCTGGGCGGTGCTGGTGCGGGTGATTCTCAGCTGGGTGGCGCCGGATCCCTATAACCCGGTGGTACGAATTATTGTCCAGATCACCGAGCCCATCATGGCGCCGGTACGCAAGCTGCTGCCGCCCATGGGCGGCTTTGATCTCAGCCCGCTGTTTGTCCTGCTGGGCATTCAGTTGCTGCAGATCCTGTTTCAGCTGCACTGACCCCTGGCTGGCGCTTTGCCCGTCAGGGTGGCTGGCAAGAGATAATCAGGGCTCAGCACCACCGCAAATCGCCTGAACGGTAGCTGACAGGCGATGGGCGATATGCATATCCTCTTTCCGTCGCATTTTCCGGCTGCCCGACAGCCAGTAAAGTGACTTTTCTATCAATGGACCTGTCAGGAACCGCACAGTGGATGATCTGCGGGATTTCAGCGTGACCAGTATGCGCACGCTACATCAACTATCGTTACTGGACCGGACGGATCTGTCCGCTCTGTTCCAGGCCTACCTGGACAGTGGCTGTGAGCTACTGGGCCTCTCCACCGGCATCGTCAGCCAGATTGAGCAGGATCGGTATACCGTGTCTGCCGTCTCCGGTGGCGGTGATCTGATCAAGCAGGGGGATGTGTTCCCGCTGGGGGATACCTACTGCCAGGCGGTGGTCACCAAGCGTGGCACCGTGGCCTTGCATCATGTGGGCGCACTGGAAGAAATGCGCACCCACCCGGTTTACCAGGGCATGCAGCTGGAGTCCTATATCGGCACGCCACTGCGTGTGGGCGATAAGATTGCCGGCACGCTTAATTTCAGTGCTACCGGGGTTCGGGCCGAGCCGTTTACGGTGGAGGAGCTGGAATTTATTGAATTGATGGCCCAGAGCCTCAGTCATGCGCTGGAACAGGACCAGCTGCGCCACAGCCAGGCGCAGAGTCACAGTGCCCGGGAAGCCAGTGAGGCACTGTTCGAGGCGGCCTTCCAGCACGCGGCCATCCCCATGGCGATTGTGGCGCCCGATGGGCACTGGTTGCGGGTCAACGATGCGGTCTGTGACCTGCTTGGTTACTCCAGCCAGGAACTGCTGGCCATGGATTTCCAGACCATCACCCACCCGGATGACCTGCATACGGATCTGGCTCACGTGCAGTCGTTGCTGTGTGGTGACAAGAACCAGTACTGGATGCAGAAGCGCTACTTTCACCGCAATGGCGAGCTGGTATGGGCGCTACTGGCGGTCTCCATTGTCCGTAACGCGGACGGTTCGCCGCGCTGTTTTCTGTCCCAGATCAAGGATATCTCCGCGCAACGAGACGCCGAGTCGGCGCTGTTGGAAAACCGGGATGAGCTGGAGCAGTTGAATCAGGAGCTGGCCCAGCTGGCTCGCATCGACAGCCTCACCGGGCTAAGTAACCGCACGGTGATGATGGAGCACCTGCGCCATGCCCATGGCAGCTCCCTGCGTAGTGGTGAGCCGTTGGCCTGCTTGCTGATGGAAGTGGATGGCTTCCGGGGTATCAATGAGACCTTCGGGCACAGCGAGGGAGATGCCCTGCTGGTAGCAGTGGCGGATTGCCTGAAATCCGTCATTGGCAAGCGCGGTGAAGTGGGGCGTTACAGTGCAGATGTGTTCATGGCGGTGCTACCGGAGAGTGGCATCAACAGCGCACTGCAGATGGCGGATCGCTGCCTTCAAGGTGTGGCTGGTCTGGACGGAGTTCCGCAGCCGCTCAGCCTGAGTATCGGCGTAGCGGCGCTGCTGCCTGATGAGGAGCCGCCGCAGCCGGACATGGACGACCTCCTGCGTACCGCTGACCAGGCGCTTTACGCCACCCGTGAGACTGGCGGAAACGGCGTGCGGGCACTGCGGGTTGAAACGGTTGTCGTGACCGCCTGAGGCTGCGCTGTGCTGCTGGCCAGTCAGTAACTGGCCAGCAGTTCCGCAGCGATACCGGAATCCCGCTGGAAGGTTTTCTGCAGGCCATCCGCCAACAGTTTTTCCAGCTTCTTGCCAATCAATGGCACCTTCACTGCGATTTCGAACTCCAGCCCATGCTCGGTGGCCTCACCGTGGTCGGATAACTGCATCTGGCACTTTACGGTGGCCGGCATGCCGTCAAAACGGATATCCAGGGTGCCGCGACGGGCATCCAGATCCCAGCGGTCGGTCTGGATCAATGTGATGCGATCCGGCACATGCTTGCTGGCGAAGCCCGGCAGTTTCACGCCTACCGCCACTGTGCGGGTAAAGGTGATGGAAAAGTGGTTGCCGTTCTGCTCATGGTGCAGCTGCTGAATGTCTTCTGCGCCCTGGGCCTGATATTTGCGAAGGAAAAAATCCGGATCCGTGAAGGCCTTCAGGACCTTGTCAGCAGGCACGGCGTAGCGGTTGGTGTCGGCATATTTCATGGCGATGTCTCGGTATCTTGTTCTGTGTGCAGGGGAAGTGAGTGCTGCACAATCTGATGTCAGTTGTCGTCACTTTACATCTGATGTTGTCTGTCGTCAAATAGGCCCATGACAACGACACGACGTAAATCATCCCGGGGCCGCACCTATGGCGGTGAATCACCTGAAGTCCGCGCCAGGCGTCGCTACCAGGCGTTTCTGGACGCCGGGCTGGAGTTGTTTGGTACGGTGGGCTACCGCGCGACTACCATGCGCAAGCTGTGCAAGACGGCGGGGCTGACGGACCGCTATTTCTATGCCTCTTTCCACTCCATGGAAGATTTGCTGGTGGTGGTGTACGAAAAGCAGGTGGCGGAGATCCAGCAGCACATCCTCACTGCGGTGCTGGCGGTTCAACCCAAAGGGGATAACCAGGCACTGATCAACACAGGCCTGGATGCCTTTTTCGCTGCCGTGGAAGACGCGCGGGTGGCACGGGTGGTGTGGCAGGAAATCATGGGGGTCAGTCCCAGGGTCGATGCACTCTACAACCAGACGGTGCAGAACTTTGCGTCGCTGCTGAAATCCCTGATGCAGGGTATCCATCCCGACTGGATCAGTAATCAGGATGCGGGCCTGGTACACCGGGTGGCGCTGGGGGTGGTGGGCTCGGTGAGCCAGGTAACACTGGATTGGCTGCTCAGCGACTACCAGGCGCCACGGGCCGACGTGGTCGCGTCGGTCGCCATGATTCTGCGCGGTTTGCTGCTGGTGGCGGAAGCGGACAGCTGAAGGGCAGTATTGCGCTACGAGCTACGAACAGCGAAAGAGCCGGTTTGTGCGAACGTTGGGCAGCGGCGAGTTACGAGTTTCGAGTAACGAAAATCACCAACAGGTTTGCAGTACGAGCCACCTCCAGTTTTGCATTTCGAAACTCGAAACTCGCCAGCCCGGCCCACTCTCAACGCGGACCAGTCAGAGCCATTACCACAGGCAGGGCGTCTTGCCCTGTTTTTCCTGCGATTCCATCCAGCTGAGGATGCGTCCTCCCAGTGGTCGTTGGGTGGCTTCCTGAGCCAACGCCACCGCGGCGCGCAGCTTCTCCACGTCGATACCCGTATCCAGTCCGGCACTCTCCAGCAGGTAAACCAGATCCTCAGTGGCCATGTTGCCAGTGGCGCCGGGGGCGAATGGGCAACCCCCCAGGCCGCCCACAGAAGCATCAAAGCGACGCACACCCAGATCCGCTGCGGCCCAGGCCATGGCCGCGGCCAGACCACGGGTGTCGTGAAGGTGTACATAGAATTTTTCGGCGCCGAATTCGCGGATCAGCGGCGCCATGATGTCTTTCATCTGTTGGGGGTTGCCGGCACCAATGGTGTCGGCGATGGCCACTTCGTCCGATCCGGCCGCAAACATGCGTTCGGCCAGTTGCTGCGACAGGGCCACGGGCACCGGGCCGTCGTAGGGGCAGGCAAAGGCCCCGGAGATATAGGTGCGTGTAGCAATGCCATCGGCTTTGGCGGCGGCGATGATGGCTTCGCAGCTTTGCGCCGCCTGTTCCAGGCTCATGCGCAGGTTGCGTTCGTTGAAGGAATTCGTGGTGGACAGCACCAGAGCCACGGTGGGGTAGCCGGCTTCTTTAGCCAGCTGATAGCCCTTCAGGTTGGGGACCAGGGCTGTGTAGTGTAGAGGGGCGTGCAGGTCATCACCCTTGGGCAGCAGGGGGGTCAGGGCGGCGGCATCGGCCATCTGCGGAATGGCCTTGGGGCTCACAAAGCTCACCGGCTCCAGGTAACGCATCCCGGCATCCACCAGCAGTTGCGCCAGACGCGCCTTGGTATCGGTATCCACCGTGATCGGCTGATTCTGCAGCCCGTCGCGCAGCCCGACTTCGTTGATGATGGCCTTGTCGCTCATTGAGGTTTGTCCTGCCCGTAAAAAGGTTGCTCAGTGTGCCATTGTGCAAGCGCTGGCGCGAGTGGTCAGAACTGACAAGTTCTTGGTAGTTTCGGTTTTCAATTCAGACGATTCCTGTGACAACAATGTGCCTCCAAGGAGTATCCCGAATACGAACAATAAACAGGAGCAAACCATGAGCAGCCCGACCCCTCTCGCCATGCTCAAGCACGTGCATCACGGTGCCTATCGCTGTCGCGATGCAGAACAGACCCGCTGGTTTTATGAAGATGTGCTGGGCCTGCCGCTGACCCTGGCCATGGAGTTTGATGAAGAACCGGGGACCGGCCGCAAAGTGGATTACATGCACCTGTTCTTCCAGATGGGCGACGACAACTTCATCGCCTTCTTTGATGCGCCGGACAGTGCCGACGAAATGCAATTCCGCCCGCGCCATGCGTTCGATCTGCATCTGGCCTTTGAGGTGGACACCATGGAAGAGCTCAAGGAATGGCGCCGACGCATCAACAAGGCGGGGCGACCCTGCTTCGGCCCCGTGGACCACGAGTTCATTCATTCCATCTATTTTGTCGACCCCAACGGCATTCCGCTGGAGATCACCGTGCGTGACCCAAGCTACGACAAGGTGGTGGCAGCCGATGCAGCCAAGGCCCATGACGCCCTCAAGGCCTGGACGGAAAGAACCCGCGCCCGGAAAGAAGCGTTGTTTGGCGCGGCGCTGGACATGCGTGGTATCGACACCAGCAAGACCGACTTTTCCCGGGTGAAGGCCGCCATGGAAAACGGAAAGGACGCACAACAAGAACAATCGAAGGACGCCTGAACATGAGCAAGCATTACGATCGCACGCCTCATTTAATTGCCTTTACCGAGCAGTCCAAGTTCAAGGACACTTATGCCGGGCCGATGGATCTGGTGACGCTGGAAGCACACCTGTTGACCCCGAAAAGTGGCCCCGGCAAGACCGTCGTTGTGTTCATGCACCCGGTGGGCGGCGGCGCCTATCTGCCCATGGTGTCGGCGCTGGCCAAGGCCGGTCTGTCCGTCATCTACTGCAACAGCCGTTATCGCGGTGCCGACAGTGCCCTGTTGATGGAAAAGGTCGTGGCAGATCTGGGTGCCTGCGTGCGCTATGCCAAAGAGAAGCTGGGCTACGAAAAAGTGGTGCTGGGTGGCTGGTCCGGCGGTGGCTCTCTCAGTCTGATGTACCAGGCAGAAGCGGAAGACCCGCAGATTACCGAAACCCCCGCCGGCGATCCCTATGATCTGGTGGCCCAGAAGCTGATTCCGGCCGATGGCATCATGTTGCTGGCTGCCCATGTGTCCCGCGCCATCACCATGACTGAGTGGCTGGACCCGTCGGTGAAAGACGAGAATAACCCGGAAGACCGGGATCGGGAGCTGGATATTTACCACCCGGATTGCCCCAACCAGCCGCCCTACAGTGATGACTTCGTGGCGCGCTTCCGCCAGGCCCAGATCGATCGTAACCGTCGCATTACCGATTGGGTAAAAAGCAAGCTGGAAGACTTTCGCCGTCGTGGCCTGAACAGCGAAGAGTTTGGCTTTGTGGTGCATCGCACCATGTGCGACGTGCGCTGGCTGGATCCGGCCCAGGATCCCAACGATCGGGCGCCGGGCACCTGTTATCTGGGGGACCCGCGCACCGTGAACAACGGCCCCGTGGCGCTGGCTCGCTTCAACACCCTGCGTGGCTGGCTGAGCCAGTGGAGCTTCGACGATTCCCGCGCCAATGGCCCGGCCTGCGCCAGGCGCATCAAGATTCCGGCGCTGGTGATCGGCAACAGCGCCGACAATGCCTGCACCCCCAGCCATACCCAGCGACTCTACGAATGCTTTGCAGCCGGACAAGCCGAGCGGCACGAAGTAAAAGGCGCCAACCATTACTACTTCGGCCAGCAGGACAAGATGGACGAAGCGGTGGGTTATTGCATCGACTGGCTACAGCGCCAGGAGCTGATGTGACATTATTTTTCCTTTCTGGCAGTCCTGTCATTCGGCGCGCTTTTGTCCGGGTTACTGATACTGTTATTGCTGGCTTTTAAAAGGCGAAAGCGTCATGAGTCTGATTGTTCTGCTGCTGGTCATGGTGGCGTTGGTTACTGTATCGCTAACACTCGGGTTGTATTTGTGCTGGTACTTCGAGCGACGTAATTTTCCGGAACTGGCAGTGCTGCCGGGAGAGCCTCCCATGGCACGGCTACCTGCAGTGATGGGCATCCTCAAGGAAGCGCTGTCGTTAACCCTGATGGTATACAGCTATCCATTGCGTCTGATTCACGACGCCACCCCGGCACGCACCCGCCACCATGGGGAAGTGCCCGTGATTCTGGTGCATGGCTATGGCGGCAATAGCGCCAATTTTTTAATGATGCAGTGGCGTTTGAAATGGCGCGGTTGGTCCAACGTGTATTCGGTGAGTTATACCCCGCCGCATATCAATGCCCGCAAGCTGTCGCAACAGGTTGTGGATCATGTGGGGCGTATCCTGCAATCCACCGGCGCCGAAAAGGCGCACCTGGTTTGCCATTCCATGGGCGGCCCACTGACGCGCTATGCCCTGAAGAACCTGGGGCTCGCCGGCAAGGTTGATCGGGTGATCACGCTGGGTAGCCCTCACTATGGCTCCCGTGTTGCGGCGTTGTTCCCGCCCCTGGGAGCGGCCGCCCAAATGCGCTACCAGAGCCCCTTTATCCGGGAGCTGGCCACCGGGGAAACCTGTCCGGGGGGCGCGCGTTATTTTTCCATTTTTTCCAACCTGGATAACTTCGTCCTGCCTGTTTCCACCGCGGTTCTGCATGGTGCAGAAGAGAATGTGCATGTGCCGTACCTGGGTCATGTGGCGCTGCTGTATAGCACACGGGTGTTGGACCAGGTGGAGCGTTGTCTGCTCAAGCCGGAGCAGAGCGGCGAGTAGGCTGCCCAGAAGAGGCGAGTAATGAGAAGCGAGTTACGAAAGGCAAAGCCCGCTGGTATGGCCAGGTTTTGCTTTTGGTCTTCGAAACTCGCTCCTCGAAACTCATAACCAGCCCTTCCCGCATTGCCACCTACCCTCCAAACCTTGACGGTCATCAAGATCGACGATGGTTGAGTTGCCTTTCCCGCCTTTCCGGATCATGGTTAATGTTCAGTCATCGTTGGAAAAAGGAAGCAAGCAATGAGTGAGTACGGAGCTACGGTTGCCTGGCACCTGAAACCGGATACCCCTTTCGACTATGAATCCTTCAATCGCGACCACGAATGGACCCTCAGTGGTGGTGAAGTGGTGCAGGCGTCGGCCTCACCGGACTTCTTTGGCTGCGGCAACAAGGTCAACCCGGACGAGGCCGTGGTGGCTGCCACGTCCAGCTGCCACATGCTCACGTTCCTGGCCATCGCCGCCAAGCGTGGAATCAAGGTGTTGAGCTACATTGATCGCCCCTCCGGCAAGGTAGAAAAGAACAGCGAGGGGAGAGTGGCGATCACCAGTATCACCCTGCGCCCGAAAGTGGTGTTCGACGATGCAGACCTGGATGGTCCGGCGCTGCAGAAACTGCATGACAGTGCGCACCGCAACTGTTTTGTGGCCAACTCCCTCAAGACCCCGGTGAGCATCGAGCCAGCCTGATGCCCGGGCGACCTGTCGGTCTCAGACTGACAGGTCACTGACGGAGAAGGTATACAAAAGACCGGAGAGTCACCCTTGTTGATGTGACCCTCACCGCTTGTCGCTAGAATGTTGGCCATAGTTTCGCCGGCACGGGCTGCCCCGTGCACGTTAATGACCAACAGGATGAGCCAGTATGCTTGATCAAAACGAAATCGATCTGTTCCGCGACAACGTCAAGAAATTCCTCGAAAACGAAGTGGCGCCCTACTACAACCAGTGGGAAAAGGACGAGAAGTTCCCCCGCGAGCTGTGGAACAAGCTGGGCGAGAACGGCCTGCTGTGTGTGGACGTGCCGGAAGAATACGGCGGCTTTGGTGCCACCTTTACCCTCTCCGCAGTGATCGTGGAAGAAGCCTCCCGTGCCGGTTACGGCGCTCTGGCCTCCAACATTTCCGTGCACTCCGACATCGTTGCCCCCTACATCCTGCATCTGGGTACAGAAGAGCAGAAGCAGACCTGGTTGCCGAAGATGGTGTCCGGTGAAGCCGTAGGCGCTATCGGCATGACCGAGCCGGGTGCCGGTTCCGACCTGCAGGGCATGAAAACCCGTGCCGACAAAGATGGCGATGGCTACAGCATCAACGGCCAGAAAACCTTCATCACCAACGGCCAGCACTGTGACCTGATTGTGCTCGCCACCAAGACTGACCCCAATGCCGGCTCCAAGGGCATGACCCTGTTCACCGTGGACTGCAGCCTGCCGGGCTTCTCCCGTGGTCGTAACCTGGAAAAAATGGGTCACCACGCCGCTGACACCTCCGAGCTGTTCTTCCAGGACGTAAAAATCGGTGCCGATCAGATTCTCGGTGGCGAAGGCAAAGGCTTTGCCAACCTCATGAACGAGCTGCCCCGTGAGCGCCTGATCCTGGCCCTGGGTGCGGTCGCAGCCTGCGAAGGCATGATTGAGCGCACCATCGAATACACCCAGGAGCGCATGGCCTTCGGCCAGCCCATCAGCAAGTTCCAGAACACCCGCTACGTGCTGGCTGACCTGCACGCCCAGACCCAGATCAACAAGGCGTTCTGCACCCAGTGCACCGCCGAGTACGACAAGGGCGAGCTGAGCACCACCAACGCCTCCATTGCCAAACTCACCACCACCGAGCTTCAGGGTGTGGTGGCAGACAAGTGTCTGCAGCTGTTCGGAGGCTACGGCTACATGCAGGAATACCCGATCTCACGCGACTACGTGGATGCCCGTATCCAGCGCATCTACGGTGGTACCAGCGAAATCATGAAGGAAATTATCTCCCGGGACATTCTCGGTCGGTAACTCTTTTCGGGTTCGAAATAAAACGCGGCTTCAGCCGCGTTTTTTTATGCCTGGGAAAGCGTCAGCTACGAGCTTTGAGCTGCCAGCCATGAGGAAAGTCAAAATCAGGGGGCGTCCTGTTGGGATAACCATCCGCAGGGCCCGTAGTGATCGTCAGGGTATGCCTGCAGACGAAACCTGATCGCAGGAAGGAAAAACCAAAACCAGAATCGGCACGAAAGAGTAATGCCATAGTAATGGCAAAAGCCGTGCTCAACAGATGGAAGTGTATGGCGTGTAAGATATGGCTTACAGAAAATGCTAACTGATTGATATAGAGTGATTTAATTCGAATCCAAATAAGCGGAACAGTACGACCGTGCCGGAATTATGTCGAACGATTCGAGTTTTGCCGGATGAGAACGGTTGCTGTTTGTACTGCAACCTATTGAGGCGTTGAATTTTTTCTTTGGAATAATGTATTTCTGGTCCAGAAATATGTCGATAAAAGATATGTCGAACCGTTCGACTGAATACGCTGTTATAGGTAAGAAGCATGGAAGAAGCTGAAGAACCAAAATTCATGGCTGTTGACTCAAATAGTGATGACTATCGACAAACTATTAAAAAGGCGCAGGCAACACTAAATGATTTCAAGGTCGCCTTGGAAAGCTTGCCTGATGACTCTTTTGCGTCCGTGAAGTTTTTTATACCTGAAGCGCAAGGTTCCGATGAAGGAGCATTCTTATGGTTAATGCATCCCTTCTTTGAAGATGGTTATTGCTTCGCAAGGCCATTCGAACTACCGGAAGAGTTTACGTGGTTAGAAGTAGGGCAATGGATAAAGCTTCCTGAAGAATCATTGATGGATTGGTACATTCTTACTGATTCAGGAGATTTATCTGGAGGGTATTCATTACGCTACCAGCGCAATTTAACACCCGATCACAAAAAGCATGAATACGATGAAAGAATTGGCATCAAAAAATACCTATAACAAGGGCCTGCATGCCGACCTTCGGCGGCTGAGGCGGGCGTTATGACTGAGAAGCCATGAAATCTCACTGGAAATTTTGGTGCGACGCTAAGAATGAGAAAAATGCTGGCGTAGTATTTTCAAAGCTAAGAAATAGCTTCTTCCTGAATGTTGTGGATCATGCGATCGATCCATATCACAAAGGCGGCTACGTTATATCCCTCGTAGCCGCAGGCCGTGCCGCCACCTGGAATGACCACGTAGTAGAGGTTATTGCGGCAGGGCAAGCACTCGGTAGAGGTTGGACAATTTCGGGCGATATAAATGACGAGGCTGAGGGGTGGTCAAATGAAAGCAATGTTACTGGGATCACATCAGTTCAATGGGCCTGTGATATGCGGTACGGGTCATAACAAGGCAGAGCACGCGACAAGCGCGTGTCCGCAGCGTTAGGGGGAAGAAATGCTCATTGAATTCTGTGCTCCAATGGAAGCGGTTGATGAAAATAATAAAGAGATTCAAATTCCGGATAGTGTTATCGAAGCCCTCTCTGGCCGAGAAAATGAAGATCCAGACTGTGAATTATCCCAGTATTTGTCCGATAGTCATGATGCTAATGGTCTGAAAGAAGCTGGGGTACAGGATGGGATTCTCCATTTCAAAACGAAAGCAGGGAAGCTTTGGATATGTGCTAGGTACAACGTAGATTCAGAGCTTGATGAAAAGCAAGTCAGAAAGCTTATGGAGTATACATCTGGCCAGTTTAGCGACGGTGCGGGAGCGGGTTGGACTCAGGATCTGTGGTATGAGTTCGAGATTGGTCTCGATCCGGTTTGGGATCAAATCGAGCGGCAACTCCCCTAACAAGCGGCAGCAAGCGGATCAAATTTCCGCTCGTTCCTCGCTTCAATTTGCCCGCTGTGCCGGGCGTTAAGCGCCCAAGTTAGTCACGGAGTAGAATTGAAAATCAGAAATAGAGAAGAGCTGGCGGAATACGTAAATCACGGAAACAGAGTGAAGTATGTATTTTTCTGGGGGCACAAAAAACCAAAGACTGGCGTATCAAAAAGTTGCTTTAGTCAGTGGTATGATGCGCCATTTGAATGCGAAGGCAAAAGTTTCATGACAGCGGAGCATTACATGATGTATCGCAAAGCGTTACTTTTTGGTGATTGCGATGCTGCAGAAAGACTTCTAGCCGCGAGTAATCCCGGAGAAGCAAAAGCTATTGGTCGTGAGGTTAAGGGCTTCAATCAAGAAAAATGGGACTATTGTCGCTTTGAAATCGTGGTTTCGGGTAACTTAGCAAAATTCAGCTGCAACCCGGAACTGAAAGAATTTTTACTTAACACTGGAAACCGGGTGCTCGTCGAAGCAAGCCCAGTGGACAAAATTTGGGGTATCGGCCTGGCCGAAGATGACCCGGCCTGTGAAAACCCAAACTTGTGGAAGGGCGCTAATCTATTGGGATTCGCGTTAATGGAAGCGCGTGAGCAATTATCGCCGTAGGTCGCGCTTAACAAGTGCAGGCACGGCGACGCCCTTTACATTGCGCCTTCGGCTCCATTCCACGGGCGCGCACGCTGCAAAGCGTTAGGTGAATTATGGGCACGGAAATTCTTGTCGTTATGATCTTTGTTCCGGTTGCTCTTTGGGTCTTTGACTTGATGAGAATCGTTCAAAGGAAAAAGGCTTTAGTGCACACCATATTGCTCCTGGTTGGTTTCTTGGTGCTCGGGTATTTGGCTCTCTCGTCTTATCAAGGCGGCTGGCACCCAATGCAGGGAGTCATTTTCGGGAGTCTCTTATATGCTCCGAGCTATGTAGTGGCGTGGTTCATCCTATCCGTGATATTCAAGATGAAAAGAGACAATGGAGAGAGCGGTGGAGTCACCTAACGAGCGGCGGCAGGCAGACCAAATTTCCGCTCCTTCGTCGCTCCAATTTGCCTGCTGCGCCGGGCGTTAGGTACATGAAGGAGGAAGAATGTCTGATCTGGAAAGTCAGCTAAATGATCACGAAAAGGTGCTTTATGATTCGCACAAAGAGATGAACTCGATCGTGGTGAGCAAACTGGTTTCCTCTGGATTTAAAATAGGAGATGAGGTCGAAGCTGAATACTACTTTATATCTGACGTTTTGGAATCAATATCTGAACTACATCATCATCTAAAAGAAAAATACGAGTATATAACTAAAGCCTCAAAAAACAGTGAGGGAACGTTCATCTTGCAAGGTTTGCGGCCAAATCTGACTCTTACTGAAGACTTTGCCAATCGATGGTGTCTCAATATGATAGTGATTGGCGGTGATTTCGGGTGCGACTTTGGCGGCTGGGGAGTTAGGCATTAAGTACCTAACAAGAAATTGCAGCGGATCAAATTTCGCTGCACTCAATTAGTCCGTTTAGCTTGGCGTTATGTATAAGGAGGGGGAGTGGATTTCGTTAAAGTTATCTTCGTGTGGGCCGTTCCTCTTCTTTTGGGTCTTCTATTTCAAAGGGGCTTGCTCCAAAACGAAGGCTTCATAAAACGTAAATTTTGGTTTTTTGCAGCATCAAGGGCAGGCATAACAGCAACCTTTATCGCCCCAACCTTGCTTCTTGGTGGCCATGGGGGCGTGCCGGTTAGTTTTATCGGTGGTTTTGCCATGATTTTTTTCATTGGGCCGGCCTATACGGATTCAGGGCTAAGTTGGGGTGGGGTTGGTGTAAGAGGTGATGCGGGTCTGTTCGTTGTCCTCCTTATCCCGTGCTACGTTGCCGCAGTGGTGAGTCTAGTTCGGTCGAAGTTAAAATTTACATAACAAGTGGCGGCAGTCGGACCTAGTTACGCTCGTTCCTCGCTCCACTGGTCTACTGCGTCAAGCGTTATGCATGAATTTAGCGGGGTAGAAATGCAACTGATAAATGGTTTGATAACAGCAGCTTTGTTCGGGGCTAGCGTGTACCTGGTGATTACTATCAATGGGATCGCTAATGCATCTGGAGCGAAAGGGAAAAAGCTGCTTAAGAGCGCGCTCCTTTTTATGGTTTTGATACCGATGGTTGCAGGGTTCTTGAAAGGTGTTTTGGGCCTAGGAAACGAAACAGCTATAGGAATGTATATATACTACTTTGCCTATATTTCAAGCATTTCAGGGGTATTTTTTCTGGCTAAAGGTCTTCGTCGGGCTATTCAAGAAGCCTCAGATTCTAAGCCTGCTGAAGCAGATGAAGCATAACAAGGCACTACTGCCGACAAGCGGCAGAGCGCGGCGTAACCAACTCGAAGCGCATGACTAAATTTCTGTTTTCACATGATAGAGATAGGGTTCTTGAGGATTTGCACTCAGTGCTGGATGGTGCGCACGTCAATTTGTTCAAGTATGGGTATACGTACTGGGACGTTGACTTTGTTTCAAAGGATCTAGATACAAACAAATTATCAGCTTCGGAAATTTTGGTTCCAGATTCAGAGCGGTGGTGGGCATCGATCAATAAGCCACCGATAGACCTTGAGGCTAAAGGAGCCAACGCGAACGATACCTTGGCCGCGTTGGTTTTAACCCATTCAATGAATTCGCTCGTTCAACAGTGGACTTTAAGAGACGATAATTCGCTAGAGCTCCATTTTGAGAATGGAGGCTGGATTATTATCCCTCCAGTACAAGATCCGTTCCTCGGGTTTTCCTGGCATTTTCGAACCGAAAAAAATGAAGAGGCGTCAATCTGCAATGTTGATGAAGTTTGTTACCGGTACAGGTTATAACAATCGACATCATCGCGGCCGTTTTTTCGCCGCTTTACGGTTCCAAATCGGCACATGTGCCGGGGGTTAAACTTCAGGGAAGTATCGTGCAAGAATCACGAAAGATAAAAGACTATTTGATAGAAAGACCAAAGCCGCAAGGCATAGACGTTTTATGCAGACTGAAACATTTTTCAATTATTACGTACGCGGTACCGTCAAGCAGATTTAAGGGTATTTTCCCTGAGCGCTTTCAGTTGGATGCAGTCGAAATCGACGGCCAGGAAATGGGACTAATATCAGTGGTGCCCTTCATCGATGTTGATTTTACTTCAGCAGTTTTCCCTTTTCCCAAATTCACGATGGGGCAGACTAACTATCGAATTTACATAATAGACACCGAAACCGGCGAGCGCTGTGTATGGTTCCTCGGTACGACTCTGGATTCATTAACACTGGTAGTGCCAAGATATTTATGGAACCTTCCTTGGCATTCGGGAAAAGTGAAGTTTGATTGCGCTATAAACGAATTCTCTGGCCTTTATGATAAATATCACATGCAAACTGCCTCAAGGTGGGCAGAGGCTACAGTTAGCTTGATCCAGTCGGAAACCGATCGGTTCAATTTCCCCGGGTTCCCTGACGCTGAGTCGGCCTTGGTCTACTTGACACATCCATTGGCAGGCTTCTATTACCGTAGAGATGGAAAGCTCGGGACATATCGAGTCTGGCATAAGGCACTAGAAGTCAGGCCGGCACAGTTAGAGTCAGCCAATTTCAAGCTTTTATCTAAACTCGGAATTGTTGAGGAGTCGGAGCAAACCTCACCCTACAGCGTATTAATCGAGCCTATAAATGAATTCACAATTTATTTGCCACCGACGGTTATCGGCTAAAACTTTAACAAGATCGGGAAGTCGAAAAAACTTAACGTTGTGTCTCAGCTTTTCCTGCTGCTGTGGTTTAGGTGTGCCATGGTCTCTGGTCCCGGATCATGGTTTTAGATTTGTCATCATCTTTGGTGAGGCGATGGGTAATCCAATCAATCCACAGCGCTGGCGTTGACATGAATAACAAGATCCACTGCCCTTCCTGTTACCAGAAAATTACAGGGGAGCGCTTTATATCAGCTATTCCCAAAAGAGCTGTCTGGTACAAGTTCGAGCATCAAGAGTACAGATGCCCGCATTGTGGGATTTCACTGGCGTATGACCGGAGAACGGGGGTTCTGATGGGCATCATCGCAGTGGCTTTTTTGATGGTTTCGGTGTTGGTGGTTGTGGGGATGCTCCCCGTGAGCATCATGTTGATTGTCCCTGCGGTCTTGTTTGCACTGTTTTTTAGGGTGAGGCGGCTTGTTGTGCGTCCCGATTCCGTTGATCAACTGTGAGGCAATGGGCCCTGCTTTGAGCTTGGCCAGTCTATGACTGAAGCGAAATTAATCCGAAAGTGGGTCCGGGTTGATGATTGGGGGAGGCTGTCTGAGATTGATCTCGTCAGGTTAAGGCGAGAGGCGACAGTTCTGTCTGAGTTGTTGTTGTCACTGAATGATGATCCCTATGACCTGGCTGGATGTTGCACGCCGTTTTTGCGTGGCGTTATGGAGGGCGACCTACAGCTTCCTGTAGAGGGGGTGCCTTTGGCGATCACGCGGATAGAAGATGCAGGTGTGGTTTTTCCGGAAGGTTTCATTAATGCTTACTGTTCCTTCTTCATGACGGCCCAGGGTTATCGCTTTGACTATGACAAGATTGAGCACGGTGATGGTGACGATGGTGCTGGCGTTTGGGTTGATTTTGAGGTTGAAAGAGATGGCCCTGGCTGATGGATATGTTGCCTTGAGTGAGAGTGGGAACTGGAAAGTACCGGGGCGAATTATCAGTATTTCATTGTTGATGAGAGGAGCGTGGCGGATCTTCTGCATTCAAGGATGCAGGCATCAGATATCTCCACGGCACGCTATGACCTGCCCGTCATTGATGTAAATGGTCAGCTCATGATGCGGCCGGAGCTTGATGTTGTATTGGGGCGTTACAAGGACAAGCTTTACGAGCAAGCGGGTTATCGTTAACGGCACTTGAAGTGGATTGGTAATAGGGAGAATGCGTTGCGGTTTCGAGGCGGATTGGTTGTGTTGCTGGGGGTGTCCTCGGTGCTTGTGGGTTGTACCAATGTAGCAGGAGATGCGATTCGGGTGATCGAGGCGCCTGCTGAGCGTCAGGAGAACCTGTTCGCATCGATTGAACATACTCTTCGGGCAAGCGGTTATGAGTGTCATGCTGCGGGGGAGGGCCATCGCTACCGTTGCGACAAGGCTTTGCGCAACCTCTTTATTCACCAGACACGGGCGGTGATAGAGGTGTTTCCGGACGCGGATGTTCCTGATAGCTATTTTGTGATGGCGACCCGTTGGGATGAAGGGTTGATTCCGGGGGAGTTGATCTCCAGTGAGTATCACAGTGCGGATGTGGTGGCCTTGTGTAAGGCATTGGAGGATTCGTCGCTGGGCCGCTGTCGCGTAGAGGCGCCGTGACTCTTTTGAGCCTGCTGATGGGCATAGGGTGTATCAATAAAAAGGGCAGCGTAGCTGCCCTTTTTGATGCTTCCCGGTTCTCTTAAACTCGCCGCCGCCACATCAACAGCATGGCAACAGTGGCAAGCAGCCCTGCGGGCAGGCTGCCGCCGGAGCGAGGGTTCTCCATGGCGCGAACAACCGTCTCAATCTGATCGAGCTTGGCATTCAGCTTGGCCAGTGCGGCCTTTTGCTCAGCGTAGACATCCATCTGTGCCACGGTCAGCACGTCCACGTCATCCAGTGCTTCTGCCAGATTGGCCAAGCGACGCAGTTTGCTGTCGTTGCCGACGCTGACGGTCCCTTCTGCATATTCGCTACCAAAACCGATGCTGACGCCGCCGTTGGTTGCGGTGCTGCCAACGGTAAAGCGAACGCCGTTGCGAACAATGGCCTCGTTGTGAAAGGCGCACCACTGATCTTCCCAATTCAGTCCCTCGGGGATAGTGCCCACGATAGTGACAGTCATATCATCTTTATTGGCTTCACCGGATATCGGAACACCCGTGACGGTGTTGGTGCAGTTGTAATCAATGGCGGTGCCGTCACTGAGTCTTGGGGCTGGATCGCTATATTGCTCGAAGGCAAAGTAGCCAGGACCACCATTAGCCGAATCGTTGGCCACCAGGCTCCAGCTATGGCCCAGTTCGGCTGGTGCGCGGGTGTAGTCGGGACCAATAGTGTTGATGACTTCCACTGGCGAGTCGGTATCCAGTAAGCGCAGGCGGAGGTTGTTTTCTTTCAGTTCGAGAGGGGAATGAGGGAAGGGTTGGTCTAAGGAGCAGTCAATCCCCACGCAGGTGTTGCCCGCGACGATCAGGTCATCATTGTACACCTGGTCCGCACTGACAATGGCTGGGATTAAACCCAGTAACAGGATGCTTTTTTTCATGTCGTTTCTCCGCCTTACTCTTCTTCAGCCAGTACGCTCAGGCGTGCAGAGAGGTCATTGATGCGATCCTGTAGTTTGGCAATGCTGGCATCCATGGCGGTGGTGTCCACGCTGGCGGCATAGGTATTGAACTGACCAACCGTGACGGCATCAGTGTCGTCGATGCCATCAGCGACGTGGGTAATGCGGCGTTCGCTGCCCGGCGCGCCCACGGAAACGGCATCGGCTACGGATACTGCTCCGGCGCCCAGAGCCACATCACCTTCCGGGCTGATCTGCAGGGTATAAGTACTGCTGGTGGCGTTCATGATGAAGAAGGCGGCCGGCAGGGAGGACGCACCATCGGTCACGCCTACTCGCCAATCTGTGCTGGGAAATGAGGCAGAGTTACTGGTGTCATTAAAGTAGATCTGTGGAGAGGCGCTCTTGAGTTTCAGGACATCAAACCCGAATTCTTCGCCTTCAATGCAGTCCGCGCCAATACAGGCACTGCCGGATGAGAAAGGTGCGCCCCCGGAAACGATCAGATCGTCCTGGATTACCTCGTCTGCCATGGTCAGGCCGGATGCGCCGAGAAGCGCCAGAGTGGCAAGGTGCTGTATCTTCATTTTCATGGATTCCCCCCAAATAATGTCGTTTTGATATTGAGGGCAAGTATAGGGGGGAATCGCAGGGTTGGGTAAACTTTAAGCAGTGCTGCCGTTGTGTGGATCAAGCCGGGAGGCTCGGGCTCGATCCGGTAATGGATGCCCGGCAGACGTCGCGCCCCAAAACAGGGATAATGGCGCCCGGAAACCCCCACTCTCCAACCCGGCAGTGCCCCATGGAAATCAAGGTCAACTTTCTCGACAACCTGCGTCTGGAAGCCAAATTCGACGACTTCACGGTGATCGCGGACCAGCCCATTCGCTACAAGGGCGATGGCTCGGCCCCCGGCCCGTTCGACTACTTTTTGGCGTCGTCTGCGTTGTGTGCCGCCTATTTCGTGAAGGTGTACTGCAACACCCGGGATATCCCCACGGATAATATCCGCCTGTCGCAGAACAATATCGTCGACCCGGAAAACCGCTACAACCAGATCTTCCGTATCAATGTGGAGCTGCCGGAGGATCTCTCCGACAAGGATCGCACTGGCATACTGCGCGCTATCGATCGCTGTACGGTGAAGAAGGTGGTGCAGACCGGGCCGGACTTCCAGATCAATGCCGTGGAGAGCCTGGACGAGGATGCCCAGGCGCTGTTGACGGTGAACCCGGACGAGACGGCTCGCACCCTGATTGAGGGCAAGGACCGGCCGCTGGAAGAGACCATCGCCACCATGACCGGGATTCTCGAAGACCTGGGCATGAAGATTGAGGTGTCATCCTGGCGCAATATCGTGCCCCATGTCTGGTCGCTGCATGTCCGTGATGCGGCTTCGCCCATGTGCTTCACCAACGGTAAGGGGGCGACCAAGGAAAGTGCGCTGTGTTCCGCGTTGGGTGAATTCATCGAGCGGTTAAGCTGCAACTTCTTCTACAACGACCAGTTCTTTGGCGAGGAGATCGCCAATAGCGCGTTCGTTCACTACCCCAATGAAAAGTGGTTCAAGCCCGGGCCCAATGACAGCCTGCCCACGGAGATTCTGGATGAGCATACCCGCGCCATCTATAACCCGGACGGCGAGCTGGGCGCCTCCAACCTGATCGACACCAATTCCGGCCGGGTGGATCGCGGCATTTGCTCGCTGCCGTTCGTGCGCCAGTCCGACGGTGAGACGGTGTACTTCCCGTCCAATCTGATCGAGAACCTGTTCCTCAGTAACGGCATGAGTGCCGGTAACACGCTGGCGGAAGCCGAGGTGCAGTGTCTCTCGGAGATCTTCGAGCGGGCGGTGAAGAAATACATCATCGAACAGGAGATCGTGCTGCCGGATGTGCCGGAAGATGTGCTGGCCCGCTACCCGGAGATCGTTGAGGGGATCAAGGCGCTGGAAGCCCAGGGCTTCCCGGTGCTGGTGAAGGATGCCTCGCTGGGCGGGGAATTCCCGGTGATGTGTGTGACCTTGATGAATCCCCGCACCGGTGGCGTGTTTGCTTCCTTCGGCGCGCACCCCAGCTTCCATGTGGCGCTGGAGCGCAGCCTTACCGAGCTGTTGCAGGGGCGCAGCTTTGAAGGTCTCAACGATGTACCGCCGCCCACTTTCAACAGCATGGAAGTGTCTGAGCCGAATAACTTCGTGGAGCACTTTATTGATTCCACGGGGGTGATTTCCTGGCGCTTCTTCAGTTCGGCAGCGGACTATGAGTTTGTGGACTGGGATTTTTCCGGAACCACCGATGAAGAAGCGCAGACGTTGTTCGGTATCCTCGCCGAGCAGGGCAAGGAAGTGTATGTGGCGGTGCATGACCAACTGGGTGCCCCGGCGTGCCGGATTCTGGTGCCGGACTTTTCCGAGGTGTACCCGGTGGAAGACCTGATCTGGGACAACACCAACAAGGCGCTGGATTACCGCGAGGACATTCTCAACCTGCATCGCCTCAGTGATGACGAGCTGAATGCACTGGTGGCGCGACTGGAAGACAGCCAGATCGATAACTACACCGACATCATTACCCTGATCGGTATCGAGTTTGACGAGAACACGGTGTGGGGTCAGCTCACCGTGCTGGAGTTGAAGCTGCTGGTACTGCTGGCGCTGGGGCGTCTGGAGGAAGCCAGCGAGCTGGTGGATATGTTCCTGCAGTACAACGACAACACGGTGGAGCGAGGCTTGTTTTACCGGGCCATGAACGCGGTGCTGGAAATTGCGTTGGACGAGGAGCTGGAGCTGGAAGACTTCCTCTATAACCTGAATCGCATGTTTGGCGAAGAGACCATGGCGCAGGTGGTCGGTGCGGTGGAAGGCACAGTGCGCTTCCCGGGGCTGACGCCCACCAACATGCAGCTGGAAGGGTTGGACAAGCATCTGCGCCTCATCGACAGCTATAAGAAGCTGCACGCGGCGCGGGCGCGTCTGGCCAAGCACGCAGAAATCAGGAAAGCAGAGATGGAAACGATATGACGCAGGACTGGACACAACTGTCGCCTGACGCAGGCGGAAACGGCAAGACGGTACACAGCCTTGTTTGCCGGGGGGGCGATGAGCAGGCCATCAAGGACGGTTTGGAGGCGGCGCTGGAAAAAGCCGTGGCGCTGCTCGACCGTAATGTACGCGATGACTCCCGCTATCTGTTGTGTGAGTGGAATGCCCGCGCGGCCAGTCTGCAGATCGTTGTCAGTGATGACAGCAAGACCCGGGATGCACCAGAAGTGGTGGCGTGCCGATTTGAAAACGTCGACCCATCCGTGGATGTGGCGTTGGTGCAATTCCTGATTCGCGATTACCTGACCACCTGCACCGCCTTTCTCGGCTGGTCATTACTGGCCGCCTTCCATGAAGGCGATCGCCAGCGTTCGCGGCTGCTTTGAAGGCGATTTCACCGCAGGTTTACTGAGATCAATGTGGTGTTCCTCTTCATGTTTCGGACCACCGTTACCTCGCAGGCGGAAATGGGCAAGAGCCCGTATCCGCCGTTTCTTGCCCGTTACCAGGCGATCTCGAACCCGGTGACTCGGCCGCTCTTCCATAGTTGTTTTGCCGAACCTGGATCCATACAGCCGTTGCGCTGTGTGCCCCTGTAACCACACGCGACTTCATCCCAGTCCGGTGAGCCTGAAACATTGTAACCAAAGCCCTGGTTGGCATCCGGCACGGCAGGATCAAGGCGAACATAGCCGTGGCTGGATCCGCTCTGGACCTTCAGCCAGATCACGGTGCTGCTGGGCGCATCGCAGTTGCTGTCACCATTCCAGCGCCAGGAACCGCCCACAACCGGTTCCCCCATCAAGCTGTCGAGACGGTAACGGACCTCAACGCTGCTGGCGTTGCAGTTGCCGATACGAACATTGTATTTGCTGTCGCTGCCCGAGCCCGGGCCCACCGCCAGGGCGGTAGCTGGTGCCAGGCTGGCGGTCAGTAGTGAGGCAATCAAAAGACGTGGAGCTTTCATTGGTCTTTCCCCAGTTGGTGTTGTCAGGAACGAGTCTGGCGCAGAGAAAGGTAATGGCGCATCCCCCATATGGGGGACAGAAATAGCACCGTCAGGAGCGTCACTGTGGGATCGTGCTTTCACGCGAAGGTGTCGCTGCGGACAAAGGATCTTTCGCAGTGGAACCACCGCTACTAAGGGGGGCATAGAGAAAAAGGGCGTTAACGTCGGCGCGGGCACGGCATTGCCGCTGGCAGGGCCTCTATTCATTGTTAACTATTAACTGATCTATGCCGCGCTCCGCTTGGCGATGGCGCGCAGCACGATCTGGCACTGATTTTCCCCATATTCACGAATATCTTCCCCTGCATCCTGCTGCTTGCGGCCAACGATATTGACCAGCAGGCGCTTGAAGATCTGCAGAGAGACATCGAACTCGGTGGTGTCTTCCTGCAGGGCGATAAACGAATAGCGTTTAAGCAGCGGTATCAGGTTGAGGATGTCGGCTTCCAGATAGCGGTTGGCCGAGAACCGGGCAGTGGCAATCTCCACGAAACGGAAGGCCAACTGATGAGCGGCAGGCATGTCGTTGTTATGAAAATGCTGCTCCAGCTGAGGCAGCATGGCCACCAGATCTTCAATCTGGCCGGGTTGCCAGCTCGCAGCAGCCCGTTCCGCCAGCTGGGACAACAGCAGAAAAAGATACTCGTAAAGATCCTTCACCTGGGTCTCGGTGACCTCACAGACCCGTGCGCCCCGGCGCGGCTGAAGCTCGATCAGGTGCTGCTTTTCCAGCAGCCTGAAGGCCTCACGGAGTGAGTTGGTACTTACATCAATCTCTTTGGCCAGCTCGCTCTCGGGCAGTTTTGCACCTGGAGCCAGGGTTCCGGTGATGATGCGTTCACCCAGGTGGCGAGCGATCTGTTCGCTCAGGCTGACGGCTTGCAACGACATGACAACTTCCTGTGAATCGGCGGCGCCATTATGACGTCATGGGGGCAGTATTTCATTTCTTGAGTTGTTTGACAATTCAAGAAATGAGGCATAACCTTGCCATCGTTGACTGTTACTTTGAGCTTGAGCAAAGCGAGGACAAGGCCATGTTCGAGAACATGAATGCTGATCTAATGCTAAAAATGAAAAAATACGGCTACCTGACCTTCTGGGCATTGATGGTTCCGCTGGTGCCGTTTTCTGCCTACGTGGGTGTCGAGAGTGGCACTCAGGATTACTGGGCGTGGTTCATGTATGTCTTCATTTTCGGGATTATTCCCGTGCTGGATTTTCTGGTAGGAAAAGACCCGAGCAATCCCGATGAAGCCGTTCAGGTTCCGACCATGAGTGAAGAGATTTTCTACCGGGTCTCAGCCATCGCCATGGGCTGTGTCTGGATTGCCGTGCTGTTCTACGCCGGCCATGTGTTTGTGAGCAATGATTACGGCCTGCTGGGCAAGATTGGCTGGATCGTGTCCATCGGTACCGTGGGCGGTATCATCGCTATTAACCTGGGCCATGAGCTGATCCACAAGGATCCCAAGCTGGAAAACTGGATGGGCGGGTTGCTGCTGTCTACCGTCACCTATGCCGGTTTCAAGGTGGAGCACGTTCGTGGTCACCATGTGCATGTCTCTACACCGGAAGATGCTTCTTCCAGCCGCTATAACCAGAGCCTGTATGATTTCCTGCCGAAGGCTTTCGTGCGCAACTTCAAGAATGCCTGGGCGCTGGAAAAGCAGTATCTGGAGCGCAAGGGCAAGAAGAACATCAGCATCTACAACGAGCTGATCTGGTGGTACAGCATTTCTGCGCTGTTCGCGGTGACCTTTGGTCTGATCTGGGGCTGGGAAGGCGTGCTGTTCTTCCTGGGGCAGAGCTTCTTTGCGGCACTGGCGCTGGAAATCATCAACTACATTGAGCACTACGGTCTGCACCGTCGCGTGAATGAGAAAGGCCGTTTCGAGCGGGTAACCCCTGCCCATAGCTGGAATTCCAATTTCCTGCTGACTAACCTGGCTCTGTTCCAGCTGCAGCGTCACAGTGATCATCACGCCTACGCCAAGCGTCGCTACCAGGTGCTGCGTCACTATGAAGAAAGCCCGCAGTTGCCGGCCGGTTACGCCACCATGTTTGTACTGGCCATGATTCCGCCGCTGTGGAAGAAGGTCATGAACCCGCGTGTAGAAGCCTACTACGAGGGTGAAATGGATCAGCTGTTCCGTGAAGGCAAGCGAGTGAACAATATCGCTTGAAGGGCAGTGAATAATGAATAATGAATAGTTAATAATTAATAGCGAAAACAAAAAAGCCTCGGCATTGCCGGGGCTTTTTTATGCCGCGCTGCGGCTGCAAAACGCTACACGCATCACGTAACACTCGGAAGGTAAAACCGGGTATGCGTGTCTATCCTGTGATTAGAAGCCTCGGTAGTTGCTGGTGAGGATGGCAATGGTGGCAAAGAAGACAATGATGGCAAAGATCATCAGTGCCGTTGCCAGGATGCCCAGCACCTTCCCGGCCAGGGTCTGGCCCTCACCTTGCTTGTCCATCGTTCCCTCACGCATGGCCGCGAGATCCTTGTTGCCCATGATCCACGCTGCGATGCCCAGAGGAGCAAACATCAACAGGCCCAGCAAGCCGAGGGTCAGGATCAAGGCGCCGCGGTGGGGGTGCAGAGGGGTGGCTGGCGCGTCAAAGGCCGTTGAGCCTTGGGTGTGCACGTGTATCTCCGGTTGCGGATTGCGGCCAGCGAAGGCGGCGGCCAGCAACAGGACGCTAATGGCGATATAGAAAAGGGTGAAAATGGCGCTGCCAATGATGCTGTAGGTGTCACTGTCCAGCTCTCCATTCATTACCAGTTCGAGCATCACGACATGATTGAACACGGTGAACCCGCTCTGCAGCAGGGTCAGAATACTGGCGATAATCACCAGGATCGCCGATGTCCGCGCCCTCCCCATGAAAATACCCGCCAGCACAAAACCGGTTAACGCGATTAAAAAGGCGGGCAACTGCAGTAATAATTGAGCAAGCAAAGACATCACTTTTCCTTGTGAGAGATGAGAAGAGGGTTTGGGTTGTTGCAGGTTGGCGCGGGCACGGCGATTAGCTGGTATGGCCAACCCCGCGCAACGGTTAACGATTAATTATTCACTATTAACTGTCTTTTCATTGTCGCCAGAACATGGGTGTAAACAGTACCAGCAGGGTGAAAATTTCCAGTCGGCCGGCGACCATCAGCACGGTCATCATCCATTTGGCGCTGTCGGTGATGTTGGCAAACCCTGAGCCCACTTCGCCAATCCCGACACCGAGATTGTTCAGGCTGGCCGCCACGGCGCTGACTGCGGTGGTCAGGTCCATACCGGTCATGGTGAACAGCAGGGTAAAGATGACCGAGATGGTGATATACACCCCGACAAAGCCCCATACGGCCTGCAGTACCCGGTCCGGGATGGACTGGCGCCCAAAGCGCAGGGCGAAAACGCCGTTGGGATAAATCAGTCGGCGCAGTTCGCGCACGCTGTGGTGGAAGATCAGGGCTGCGCGCACCGCTTTCATGCCGCCCCCGGTGGAACCCGCGCAGCCACCGATAAAGCTGGTGAACACCAGCAGGAATGGGATAAAGCCGGGGAAAGCGGCGGCATTGGTACTGGTCAGCCCGGTGCCGGTGCTGAAGGACGCGACCTGAAACGCCGAGTGCCGCAGTGCATCGGCGAAGTTGAAGTCATAATGGAAGAACAGCAATCCGGCGGTGATGATGCTGGTATAGATCAGGAACAGGGTGATAAAGAAGCGGAATTCCGGATCGCGAAGAAACACCAATAATGAGCGGCCACGCCACATGGCAAAGTGCAGGGCAAAGTTGATACCGCCAATGAGGATAAACGTGGTGGCAGTCCAGTCGATCCAGGGGTTGTCCCAGTAGGCCATGGACGCATCATGGGTGGAGAAGCCACCGGTGGCGACGGTGCTGAAGCTGTGACAGATCGCATCAAAGGCGCTCATGCCGGCGGCCCAGAACAGGGCGGCACAGGCAATGGTGATAAACAGGTAGATGTACCAGAGCGCCTTGGCGGTTTCGGCAATTCGCGGGGTGAGTTTGGCGTCTTTCATGGGGCCGGGAATTTCGGCCTTGTACAGCTGCATGCCCCCAATACCGAGCATGGGCAGAATGGCGACGGCCAGAACGACCACGCCCATGCCGCCGAGCCACTGTAGTTGCTGTCGGTAATAGAGGATGGATTTCGGCATGAAATCCAGGCCGGACAGGACTGTGGCGCCGGTGGTGGTCAGCCCGGAAACGGATTCGAACACGGCATCGGTGAATCCAACGGGCACATCATCACTGAGAATCAGCGGCAGGGCGCCGATCACTCCCAGAACCGACCAGAACAGGGTAACTACCAGGAAGCCATCGCGGGTTTGCAGTTCAGCCTTGTTGCGAAAGAACGGCAGCCACAGGGCCAGGCCCAGAGTCAGAGACAACACAAAGGAAATCAGAAACGGAGCTTCCCCGCCTTCCTGATACCAGTAGGACACGGCTACCGGCGGCATCATGGTGAAACTGAACACCACCAGCAGCAGGCCAAGAATTTTCGAGATCAGCGCAAAATGCATGGCGATACCCGCTGGCAGGCTGGCCCGCACCACGCATCACGCTGTAACCTCTGGGGCCAGCGTGTTGCGTGTTGCATGTTGCGTGTCAGCGTTTTCATCAGAAGAAGGTAAAGCCGACCTGGAATAATTTTTCCACGTCCCGGGTGCGGCGTTTGTCGATCAGGAACAGGATGACATGGTCGTCTGGTTCGATGACCACATCGTCGTGGGCAATCAGTACTTTCTCGCCGCGCACGATGGCGCCAATGGTGGTGCCTTCGGGCAGATCAATATCCTCGATGGCTCGTCCAACCACCTTGGATGACCTGGCGTCGCCATGGGCAATCGCCTCGATGGCTTCCGCCGCACCACGGCGCAGGGAGTACACATTCACCACATCGCCGCGACGCACATGACTGAGCAGGCTACCGATGGTGGACTGCTGGGGCGAGATGGCGATGTCGATGTCGTGACCTTGTACCAGATCCACGTAGGCGGGATTGGAGATCAGGGTCATCACCTTACGCGCGCCAAGGCGCTTGGCCAGCAGTGAGGCCATGATGTTGGCTTCGTCATCGTTGGTCAGGGCGCAGAAGACATCGGTGTTTTCGATGTTGGACTTGAGCAGTTCATCGCGGTCGGTGGCGAGGCCTTGCAATACCACGGTCTGGGCCAGTTTTTCGCCCAGCCAGTCGGCCCGCTCCGGGTTACGCTCCAGCACCTTCACGTTGTAGCGGTGCTGGATGGTCTTGGCCAGCCGGTAGCCGATGTTGCCGCCCCCGGCGATCAGAATGCGTTTGTAGTTGTGTTCCAGGCGGCGCAGTTCACTCATCACCGCACGGATATCATTCTTGGCGGCAATGAAGAACACTTCATCGTCCGCTTCAATCACCGTGTTGCCTTCCGGAATGATCGGCCGGCCACGACGGAAAATAGCCGCTACCCGGGTGTCCACATTGGGCATGTGCTTGCGCAGTTCTCGCAGCTCGTTGCCCACCAGGGGGCCGCCGTAGTAGGCGCGTACCGCCACCAGCTGCACCCGGCCACCGGCAAAGTTCACTACCTGCAGGGCGCCGGGGTGTTCGATCAGGCGACGGATGTAGTCGGTCACCACTTGCTCGGGACTGATGATCACATCAATCGGCAGGGCGCTTTCGTTGAACAGTTTGTCCGACCGGCTGGTGTAGTGCGCGGTCCTGATCCGGGCGATCTTGGAAGGGGTGCGGAACAGGGAGTAGGCCACCTGGCAGGCGACCATGTTCACCTCATCGGAGTTGGTCACCGCGATGAGCATGTCGGCGTCTTCGGCACCGGCTTCCTTGAGCACATTGGGGTAGCAGCCCATGCCACGCACGGTGCCGATATCCAGCCGGTCGCCCAGCTCGCGTAAACGTTCCGCATCGGTATCGATGACGGTGATGTCGTTACGCTCGTTGGCCAGGTTTTCTGCGAGGGTTCCCCCCACCTGACCGGCACCGAGAATAATGATCTTCATGGGTTACGCTAAGCCCCCTTGCGCAGGCAAGCCAGATAGAAACCATCCGGTCCGTCTTGCTGCGGAAACAACTGCCATCCCGCATCGACCATTGTGGCCTCATTCGGACGTGGCGTCACATCCCGTGCCTGTGGCTGACGCTGCAAAAACGCACTGATCTGGTGATCATTTTCGTCGCGCAGTACCGAGCAGGTGGCATACACCAGCATGCCGCCGGGTTTGAGCAGCGGCCATAGTGCATCCAGCATGCGCGCTTGTAAATCAACCAGTGCAGGAATGTCCGACGCCTTGCGATGCCATTTCACGTCCGGCTGACGGCGCAGGATGCCGGTGGCGGAGCAGGGAGCATCCAGCAGGATGGCGTCAAAGGGGGTTCCATTCCACCAGCTGTCGGGCTGGCTGGCGTCCCCTTGCAGCAGGGTGGCGGTAGCCCCCAGGCGTGCGAGATTTTCTTCAATGCGAGTGAGACGGCGAGGTTCCAGCTCCAGCGCGACCAGGTCCGCATCGGGAAATTTTTCGCGCAGCTGGCCGGTCTTGCCGCCGGGGGCGGCGCAGGCATCCAGAATGCGTCCCTGAGACGGCGCCTGCAGCAGCTCGCCGGGCAGCTGGGCGGCTTCATCCTGCACCGAGAGCGCGCCTTGCTCGAAACCGGGTAACTGGAATACGGGGCGCGCCGGTGAAACATAAATGCTCCACGGCGACAGCGCGCCGGGGCGGGCACCGTCGCCGAGGGCGGCGATGGCGCCGGCGCGTTGTTGTTGCTGGCGGTTTACCCGCAGGGTAAAGGGCGGGGTATGCAGATTGGCGCGGGCCATGGCGTCGGCTTGTTCCGGCCAGTCTTCGCGCCAACGCTTGTACAGCCAGTCGGGCAGGCTCAGCTGAATATTGGGGGTAGCGTCCTGTAGCGCGTCTTGCACGCTTAGCTGGCTGGCCTTGCGCAACACCGCATTGCTCAGGCCGGCAGCCCAGGGGGCTTTCAGTTTGCGGCACAGTTGCGGGTAAGCGTTGACGATGGCATGGGCCGGGCGATCGCTGAACCACAATTCATAGAGACCAGCGAGCAGCGCCAGTCGCACTGGCTGGGCACTGGCCTTGAGCGGTTTGGACAGCTGCTGGTTCAGCCAGTGGTTGAGGGGGCGCAGGTGGCGGCAGACGCCAAAGCTGATGTCGCGCATCAGGCCACCGTCGCTGCCCTGCAAGGGAAAGTCGCGCAACACTTCGCGCAGGCTTTCCCCGTCACCCTTCCCGGGAAGGACACGGTCCAGGACGCGCACCGCGCTCAGGCGCGGATCAGGCGTCGCCACTATGCATATCCAGTGCGTCACCCAGGGGCTCGCCCACCTTGAACAGGTCAGGGTTGCCGCGCAGCAGATCGGCCACGGCCATGCGCCGCTTGCCGGGCAGCTGCAGTTCCTTCAGAACCAGAATGCCGTCGCCGGTGGCAACCTGAATGCCACTGTCATCCACCTTGAGGATCTGTCCGGGTTCGTCATCATCCTTGCCGGGCAGTGGGCTTTCGCTGGCCTGCCAGATGCGCATGGGCTGGCCGTTGAGTGGCACCCAGGTCACCGGGAATGGATTGAAGGCCCGGATACGGTTGTAGAGGGCGCGGGTGGGCAGACGGAAGTCCAGTCTCGCCTCGGCCTTACTCAGCTTGTGGGCATAGGTGACGCCGTCTTCCGGCTGCACTGTGGCATTGGCCAGATAGGTTTCAAGGTCGTTCAGTACCGTCACCAGCAGGCGCGCTCCCTGGGCGGCCAGACGGTCGTGCAGCTCGCCGCCGGTCTCTGCGTCGCCGATGGGCAGGGCTTCACTGAGCAGCATGGGGCCGGTGTCCAGCCCGGCTTCCATCTGCATGATGGTGTTGCCGGTTTCGGTGTCGCCCATGGTAATGGCACGCTGAATCGGGGCGGCACCCCGCCAGCGGGGCAGCAGGGAGCCATGCACGTTAAGGCAGCCCAGACGCGGAATATCGAGCACAGCCTGGGGAATGATCAACCCGTAGGCTACGACCACCAGCACATCCAGATTGAGGTCACGCAGTTGCTGGCGGATCTCCTCGCCCTTCAGGTTTTCCGGCTGGAGCACCGGAATCGCGTGGCTTTCGGCCAGTAGCTTGACCGGGCTCTTCTGCACTTTCTTGCCACGACCGGCCGCGCGGTCGGGCTGAGTCAGCACCGTAACCACCTCGTGGTCACTGTCGAGCACGGCCTGCAGGCTGGCTGCAGCAAAATCCGGGGTGCCGGCGAAGGCGAGACGTAAGGGTTTCAATGAACAGCCTCTGGGTAATTTCAGTAGGTGGGGCGAAGCGAGTGACGAGTTGCGATAAGCGAAAACCTTGTTCGGAGTGTGTTTCCGGGGCTTGCTCTTCGAAACTCGAAACTCGAAACTCGACAGGTGCTGTCAGCCCTGCAGCCGGTGCACCTTCTCCAGCTTCTTCTTGATCCGGTCGCGTTTGAGGCGGGAGACGTAGTCCACGAACAGCTTGCCTTCGAGATGATCGATCTCGTGCTGGATACAGGTGGCGAGGAGCTCGTCAGCCTCTTCCTCGAACTCATTGCCGTCCCGGTCGAGCGCCTTGATCTTCACCCGTGCCGGACGCTTCACTTTCTCATAGAAGCCGGGCACCGACAGGCAGCCCTCTTCATAGGGGGCCAGTTCCTGGGTGAGGGGGGTGATCTCCGGGTTGATGAATACCCGGGGCTCGTTCTTTTCCTCGGACAGGTCCATGACGATCAGCCGAAGATGAACGTTTACCTGGGTGGCAGCCAGGCCGATGCCGGGGGCGTCGTACATAGTTTCGAACATGTCATCGATGAGTTTGCGAAGCTCGTCATCCACCTTTTCCACCGGCTTTGCTACGGTTCGCAGTCGGGGGTCAGGGAATTCCAGTATTTCCAGTTTGGCCATGTACCTTCTCAGAAGTTGCAGTAGAACTCGAAATTCGGTTGCTAAATATATGATCGCATTGCTAATATCCAAAAGAAACCGTGTCTGCCTCGGCGTCGCACGGCCTCTTTAGGGGATGAGACCAATAATGATAAAAGGAATCCGATGATGATGAAATCGGTCCAGCGCGCCTTTACCGTCGGGCTGCTGCTGTCAGTGACAGGCTTGGCCTCCGCTGCAGTGATGCTCAAAGATGGGCATCCCGGCAAGTATTATGTCAAGAATGGCGACACCCTGTGGGATATCAGTTCCCGTTTTCTGGAAGAGCCGTGGCAATGGCCAGAAATCTGGCAGATCAATGAAGAAATTGGTAATCCGCACCTGATCTATCCGGGGGACGAGATTCGTCTTTCCTATGTGGGTGGGGAGCCACGCCTGACCGTTAAACGGGGCGTGCAGGAAACCGTCATGTCCAATGGCGTGGTGAAGCTGACCCCGCGGGTCCGTGAAATCGCCAACGACGAAGCCATCCCCATGATTCCCGCCAGTGCCATTGCGGCCTACCTGAAGGAAGGTCTGGTAGTCACTCGTCAGGAAATCAAGGAAGCGCCCTATGTGGTCGGTGGCCGTGACCGCCGTGTGGTCTTTGGCGAAGGCGACACCATCTATGCCCGCGATAACCGTACCCAGTGGGAAGAGCTGGAGCAGGGCTACGGCGTTTACCGTACTGGCGAACAGTATGTAGATCCGGAAACCAACGAAGTGCTGGGCTATGAAGCTCGTCAGGTGGGTCTGGCTCGGGTATCCAACCACGAAGGCGAGATCGTCAGCATGCGTCTCACCGATTCCACCGAAGACATCCGTATCGATGACCGCATCTTCTCCACCGAAGATCGTCGTGTCCGCGCGGTGTTGTACCCCAGTGCGCCGGAAACCAAGATCGAAGCCCAGGTGATTCGTTTCTTCGACCGCCTCAACAGCGTGGCCCGCAATGATGTGGTGGTGTTGAACAAGGGTATTCGCGACGGCCTGAAAGAAGGCAACGTGCTGGATATCTTCGGCAAGGGGGAAGTGGTCCGTGACCGTCAGCTGGGTGACAATGTGGCCCTGCCAGCGGAAAAAACGGGTTCCCTGGTTGTGTTCCGGGTCTTCGACAAGGTCAGTTATGGCTTGATTATGGAGTCCACCCGGCCTATTTATATGAATGACATCGCCAAGAGTCCGGCGGGCAGCTACTGATTTCTCGACAGGAATTTGCGGTAGCGCTCACCGCCGGTGCTTCGGCGCCCCATTAACCGTCAACGCACACAAGGAGGTGGGCGATGGACGGACAATTCAAACGCCTGCTGTTGCAGGCGTTGTTTTCTCCTTCGTCAGCGGCCCTGGGCCGCGCCCTGCAACAGCTCCGGATCAACACGGCCCCGGTCTCGCATTTTCTGCCCCTGCTACCGCCGGGCCTGAAAGACCGTGCCCGGTTGCTGGACAATACCGGTAATCTCACTGCCCACTATGAACAGTTGCGCGAGCAGGGCTGGCGCTGGATCGCACTGGGCGACAAGGATTACCCGGAATTGCTCTCGAAAATCGCTGACCCGCCTGGTGTCCTGGCGGTGCGCGGTGATGTTCGGGTGCTCAGCGAACCCTCCCTGGCCATTGTCGGCGCCCGCAATGCCTCCGCCGACGGACTGGATAACAGTCGCCGTTTTGCACGCCAGCTGGCGGCGGCGGGATTTGTGGTGACCAGTGGACTGGCATTGGGGGTGGATGCGGCGGCTCATCGTGGCGCGCTGGCCACCGGCCGTACCGTGGCCGTGCTCGGCAGCGGCCCGGACCGACTCTACCCGCCACGCAATGCGTCTTTGGCGAACCAGATTGCGGATGAAGGTGGGGCGGTGGTGTCCGAGTTCGCCCCCGGCTCGCCGCCGTTACCGTCCCAGTTTCCCCAACGCAATCGCATTATCAGTGGCTTGAGCCTCGGCACCATTGTGGTGGAGGCGGCGATTCGCAGCGGCTCGCTGATCACTGCACGCACGGCGCTGTCGCAGGGGCGCGAAGTGTTTGCCATCCCGGGCAGCATTCACAATCCGCTCAGCAAGGGCTGCCATCATTTGTTGCGCGATGGCGCTACCTGGCTGGAGTCCATGGAGGATATCTTTGATGCCTTTGGCGACTTCCGCCGGGCGGTAGAAGGCTATGATCTGGCCAGCGATGGCGGGCGACCCGCGCTCCTACAGCACCTCACCAGTGGTATCAATTCCCTCGATATGCTGCAGACCCGCACTGGCCTGCCCATGAATGAGCTGGCTGGCCAGTTGGCTGACCTGGAAATGGAAGGCTGGGTAGAGCGGGTGGCCGGTGGCTATCTGAAGCGCAGCCATACCTCAAGGGCGTCGTGAACGGGCGCCCGAAACCTGAAGCTGGTGGCTGAAAGCAAAAGTGCAGTGTGCGCGAAGGTGGCCAATAAGGTAACAGGCAAGGTGCTGTTTCACTCTGACTAACCAAGCGCCTACCATGGAAGTATGACTTGCCAACCGGCCATGCCGGGGAGGGCTGTCAGCATGTTTGAGATCCTGATTCCGTACCGGGATGACCCCGCCCGCTGGTATCCAGTGGATGCGGTCTCACTGCGGGGCAATGTGTATCGCATCACCTCTGTGCCTGAAAACGCGCCGGCGTTGCGTTTTGGTCCGGGAGACCGGGTGGAATGTGAGCAGCAGACCGATGATCAGGGCCATATCCGGCTACTGGCCAGGCGCGTGGCGCCGCCCGCCCAGCCTTGGTAGGAGGCTCTTGTGGGCCGCTGAAAGGCAGGGTATGTTGCGCGTTTTGGTGCCGGGCAGCCTTCATGAAACAGCATCTTCAATCCGCAGCAGAAATCATCCAGGCCGGTGGTGTGGTGGCCTATCCTACCGAGTCCGTTTATGGGTTGGGTTGCGATCCGTTTAATAAAGAGGCGGTGCTGCGGTTGCTGGCGATCAAGCAGCGCCCAGTGGAAAAAGGCCTGATCCTGATCGGTGCTGATCTGGAGCAACTGCTGCCCTATGTGCAGCTGACTGATGCGCAGCAGCAACAGCTTGCGGCCGGTTGGCCGGCTCCGCTCACGTATCTGGTGCCCATCACCGAGGCAGTGCCTTCCTGGGTGCGGGGCAGTCATCCCAAGGTGGCGATCCGGGTGCCGGATCACCCGCTGGCCAGGGAGCTGTGCCGGTTGGTCGGCCACCCGATCATTTCCACCAGCGCCAACCTTTCTGGTCGGCCTTCTGCCCGCAACTGCTATCAGGTAGCTCGCCAGCTGGGAGATCGGCTGGACTTTATCGTGACGGGAGCCTGTGACCGCGCCAGCAAACCCTCTACCATTATTGATCTTGAAAGCGGGCGCACCTTGCGCGCCTGATGACAGGCTTCCCTTCGCACGGAGGGTAAGTCGGCCGGGTGCATGATGCCCGGTATAAAGTATTCCCCGGGGAGAGAACCATGTCAGACGTTTCGCTGCAGGCCGTAAAAGAGTATCTGCTGGGCCTGCAGGATCGCATCTGTGAGCAACTGGCTGCCGAAGATGGCAGCGCCAGCTTCCGTGAAGACAGCTGGGAACGGGAGCAGGGGGGCGGTGGCCGCAGCCGGGTACTGGAAAACGGTGCGGTGATCGAGAAAGGCGGGGTGAATTTTTCCCACGTGTTTGGCGCCCAGTTGCCGCCTTCCGCAACGGCGGCTCGCCCCGAACTGGCCGGACGCAGTTTCCAGGCCATGGGGGTGTCCCTGGTGATTCATCCCAGGAATCCCTATGTGCCAACCAGTCATGCCAATGTGCGTTTTTTCGTTGCGGAAAAGGAAGGCGAAGAGCCGGTGTGGTGGTTCGGTGGTGGGTTCGACCTGACCCCCTACTATGGTTTTGAAGAAGATGTGGTGGGCTGGCACCAGACGGCCAAGGCGGCCTGTGACCCCTTTGGCGCTGAAATCTATCCGGAATTCAAACACTGGTGCGATGACTACTTTCATCTCAAGCATCGCGATGAACCCCGCGGTGTCGGCGGCCTTTTTTTTGATGACCTGAACCGTTTCGATTTTGACACCAGCTTTGCGCTGATGCGCAGTATCGGTGATGCCTATATCGAGGCTTACCGGCCGATCATGGCGCGCCGCAAGGATCACGAGTACGGCGAACGTGAGCGTGATTTTCAGCTGTATCGCCGTGGCCGCTATGTGGAATTCAATCTGGTCTACGATCGCGGCACGATCTTCGGTTTGCAGTCCGGAGGGCGTACCGAGTCCATCCTCATGTCACTGCCACCCCTGGTGCGTTGGGATTATGACTGGCACCCCGAACCGGGCAGCCCGGAAAGCGAGCTGTATGACAAGTTTTTGATCAAGCGGGAGTGGGTATGAGCGCCTTGTATTGTGTGTTTGGCAATCCGGTGGCCCATTCGCGTTCGCCGGATATTCATCACGCCTTTGCGAAACAGAAAGACGATGATGTTCGCTACGAAAAACGCGAAGCGCCGCTGGATGGTTTTGCCTCTGCCCTGCAGGGGTTTCGTGATGACGGAGGCCTGGGTGCCAACGTGACCGTGCCCTTCAAGGAACAGGCGTTCGAGCTCTGCGCTGCGGTCACTGAGCGGGCCAACCTGGCCGGGGCAGTGAATACCCTGTGGTGGGAAGGTGACCAGCTAAACGGTGATAACACCGATGGTGCAGGCATGGTGAAAGACATCCGCGATAACCTGGGTTGGCAGATTCAGGGTAAACGAGTGCTGATGCTGGGCGCAGGCGGTGCCGTGCGTGGCGTCATGGGGCCGCTGCTGGCGGAAAAGCCGACCCTGGTGCGCGTTGCCAATCGCACAGCCGAAAAGGCGCAGGTGCTGGCGCGCCGTTTTATGGATGGCACCAATCCACCGGTGCTGGGTAGCGGGCTTGAGGGCCTGGCCGGGCAGTTCGATGTGGTGATCAATGCGATTTCCGCTGGTTTGCACGGCGAGATGCCGGCGTTGCCGGACGGCCTGCTGGCGGAAGGCGCGGTGGTTTATGACATGGTGTATGGCAAAGAACCAACCCCATTTATGCGCTGGGCTGAGCAGCAGGGTGCAGCGGCGATCTCCGATGGCCTGGGCATGCTGGTGGAGCAGGCCGCCGAAGCATTTGAGATCTGGCGCGGTTGGCGACCCGACACGGCGCCGGTCATGGCCATGTTGAGATAATCCATGGAAAACGACACGGTCTTGTATGAGGTCATCTATGCCTCGTTGGTGAGCCTGGGCATGGTGCTGGTCACTGTGACGCTTCACTACTGGACCCTGTTCGGCCTGTCAGAATTGCTCAAGCGCTGGAAGCAACGTTTTCGTGGCGAGATCCTGATTGTGGTGATCGCCATGTTTGCTGCCCATATGGTCGAAATTACCCTGTATGGCTGGGTGTACCTGATGCTCGACAATAGCGATACCGCCATGAATATCGGCGGCGCTGTCGATGGCAGCTTCCTGGACCACCTTTACTTTTCTGCGGCCTGTTATACCTCATTGGGGCTGGGCGACCTGTTTCCCATGGGCACCCTGCGATTGATTGCCGGGGTAGAAGCACTCAACGGATTGATTTTGATTACCTGGTCCGCGTCGTTTGCATTTCTGGTGATGCAGCGACGCTGGCGGTTTTAGCTGCAAGCTTCAACACGGGCGAAGTGTTTGTGTTCTTCAACTTTTCAGCCCGCGCTTATGGTGTTGTGCGCGGGGATAACGTTGCAGGTACAGAGGCATCATTTCGCGTTGCGGCTTGTAGCTTGTAGCCGGTTTTCGGGGGACAACCGCTGTTTGCTAAAGGATTGTCCAATGCTGAAGTTCTTTCGTGTTTTTTTCGCAGCGCTGCTGCTTGCTTGCGTACCCGGTTTTTCCCTTGCCTCCACTCTCGGCTTTGCCTGGGATAACGACCTGTTTGTCGGAGAGGACGGGCGCTACACCAATGGTGTGCGGTTCAGTTGGGTGGGCAATGCCCATGAGCAGTGCGCGGGTGAACAGGATCGCGGTCTCACTTGCGGGTTGGCTCGGGTGATCAATCCATTACCGGGTATCCGACTTGAAGGGCAGAAGCATGCCCTGGCCGTTGGTCTGGAACAGACCATGGTGACGCCGTCCGATATTACCCGTAGTGCGCCAGACTACAGCGATGTTCCGTACGTGGGTTACAGCAATATCGAGCTGGGTATGTTCAGCTGGAATGCGCAGCACCTGCTGGGTTATGGCATTCGCATCGGTACCACCGGCCCTGACTCCGGTGCTGAGCAAAGCCAGAAAGTCATTCACAAGATCACCGGATCAGAAGAGCCCAAAGGTTGGGATAACCAGTTGGGGCCGGATGTGATTGGTGGGGTGATTGCCGTGTTTGCCAATCGATTGTTTCGCCATGATCATGCGAACGGCTTGCAGACCGACATGGGCTACAGTGCCATGCTGGATGCCAACAACTTTCTCGGTACCGCCGGCATCAGCAGCTTTGTGCGCTTCGGTAAAAATCTGCCGGAAAACTTCACGCCTGATTACGCTGGTGTCGGTACCTCAAGCTCCCAGGTTGGCTTGTTCGAGCAGAGAGGGTTGGGCTGGGAGTTCTTTCTGGGTGCCACAGCGCAATACATCGGTTATTTCTATCTGGAAGAAAAAACGGACCTTTACGATCTTGAAAGCCGAGATGGTACGCTGGGACTCGTCGTGGGCAGTGGCCTGCATCTGGACAATTTTTCGTTCACGTTGACGCTGCAAGGTTCGCAGTCGCCACTGCGTAACAACGACGATATTCTCAGCTTTGGCAATATGTCGTTCATGTGGAAAATATGAATAGCTACGAGCTACGAGCTACGAGCTACGAGCTACGAGCTACGAGCTACAAGCTACAAGCTACAAGCTACAAGCTACAAGCTACAAGCTACAAGCTACAAGCTACAAGCTACAAGCTACAAGCTACAAGCTACGCTTGATTGGATTAGGGAAGGCCGGAAAGTTCCCGAGGTTCTGCATTTCTACGAAGCCGCTGTAGGAACCGGAGTGCAACGGAGATAACAGCCGCAGGCTGGCCCGAAGGGTGAGCGTAGCGAATAACGGTCGTTCGACCGCGATACGAGCCTCAGCGAGGTAAGGATTCCAGAAGCGAGTCTCAAGTACCGAGTTTCGAGAACCAAACCCCCGCAGGATAGAGCCGTTTTGGACGTTGATCTTCGCAACTCGCAACTCGCGCCCGGGTTTGTCATGGCCCCCTGCAGGGGGCAGCGGTTGGTACTCCTAGGTATGCTCCCCATCCGCCATATAGCGATCTTTCAACCGCACATAATTTCCGGCCACGTAGGTCAGGAATGCTTTTTCTTCATCTGTCAGTGGACGAGCCTGCTTGGCCGGTTGACCGCGGTAAAGATAACCACTTTCCAGACGTTTTCCGGGACCCACCAGCGACCCGGCGGCGACAATCACGTCGTCTTCTACCACGGCACCATCCATGATGATGGCTTGCATGCCGACCATCACCCGGCTGCCCAGTGTGCAGCCATGAAGCATGGCCTGGTGGGCGATGGTCACGTCGTCGCCGATCTCAAGACCATAGCCACCGGGGTTAAAACGGGAGTCATGGGTAATGTGCAGCACCGCGTTGTCCTGAATGCTGACCCGGGCGCCAATACGGATATGATGCATGTCGCCGCGGATGACGGCCTTGGGCCACACGGAGCAGTCGTCCCCCAGGGTCACCTCCCCCAGCACGGTGGCGTCCCGGTCCACAAATACTCTCTCGCCCAACTGCGGGGCCTTGTCTTCAAAGCGGCGAATCCCCATCACTGATACACTCGATAGATTAAATTCATGGTCAGGGAGGCGCATGAACAAGCCACCCACCCGTATACTGTTGATAGTGATGATCTTGCTTGGCGTTTTTCTGCTGAGCAAGTGGCTGATTTTCCAGACGCTGCTGCAACCGGATGACACTGCCCGTCATCGTTTGCCAGTGGCGCCCACAGAAGCAGGACCGACTCCGCATGAGCAACAACAATCCGCTGATTGATTACCCCGATCTTCCCCCGTTCTCCGCCATCAAGCCCGAGCATGTATTGCCGGCGGTGGAGCAACTGGTGGCCGATGGCCGTGCGCGCATCCAGGCGGTATTGGCGGCAGGCAATTTCGATTATGTCCATCTGGTGCAGGCACTGGATGAGGAAGATGATCGTCTCGGCAAGGCTTTTGGTCCGGCCGGACACCTGAATGCAGTCGCCCAGGATGAAGCCCTGCGTAATGCCTATAACAGCTGTCTGCCGTTACTGAGCGAATACGGTACCGAGGTGGGTCAGAATGCAGCGCTGTGCGCCGCCTACCAGTCCCTACGCGACAGTAGCGAGTGGGATTCCCTGAGCGAAGCTCAGCAGAAAGACATTGAGAATACCCTGCGTGATTTCCGTCTCTCCGGTGTCGACTTGCCGGACGACAAGAAAGCCGAGTACATGGCCAACTCCAAGCGTTTGTCCGAACTCACCAGCAAGTTCTCTGACAACGTGCTGGACGCCACCCAGGCCTGGACCAAACAGGTGACCGATGAGGCCGAGTTGGATGGGCTGCCGGAGAGTGCCAAGGCTGGCGCCTCGGATCGTGCTGCCGCCGATGGCAAGGATGGCTGGGTGCTGACTCTGGATGCGCCGGTGTTCATCGCCGTCATGAGCCACTGCAAGAATGCGGCACTGCGCAAGGAAATGTACATCGCCTGGACCACCAAGGCCTCCGACCAGGGGCCCAATGCCGGTGAGTTTGATAATGCGGCGCTGATGGATGAAATCCTTGCCTTGCGTCACAAGCAGGCGGGCCTGCTGGGTTTCGCCAACTATGGAGAGAAGTCCCTGGCGACCAAGATGGCGCGGGATGTGCAGGAAGTCACGGTGTTTCTGGAGGATCTGGCCAAACGGGCCAAGCCCCAGGCAGAGCAGGAGCTGGCGGAGCTGAAAGCGTTCGCTGCCGAGCAGGGTGCCGAGGATCTGCAGCCCTGGGATATCGGTTTCTGGAGCGAGCGCCTGCGTGAGGAGCGCTACAGTATCTCCGAAGAAGAGCTGCGCCCGTGGTTCCCGGCGGACACCGTGATCAATGGCATGTTTGGCATTGTCGGCAAGCTGTTCGGGATCAAATTCGAACAACGCGAAGACGTGGATACCTGGCACGACGATGTGCGCTTCTACGAGTTGGTGGATGACGACGGCTCTGTCCGGGCCGCCTTCTATCTGGACATGTATGCCCGTACCGGCAAGCGAGGTGGTGCCTGGATGGATGACGCGCGCATTCGTCGCCGTCGTCCGGATGGCAGTCTGCAGACGCCGGTGGCTTACCTGACCTGTAACTTTGCGCCGCCCGCGGGAGGCAAGCCGGGCCTGCTGACCCATGATGAAGTGGTGACGTTGTTCCACGAGTTTGGTCATGGCCTGCATCACATGCTCACCGAGCAGGATGTGTCCGGTATTTCCGGCATTAACGGCGTGGCCTGGGATGCGGTAGAGCTGCCCAGTCAGTTCCTGGAAAACTGGTGCTGGACCGAGGAAGGCATTGCCCTGATTTCCAGTCACTATGAAACCGGTGAGCCGCTGCCGAAAGACAAGCTGGAAAAAATGCTGGCAGCGAAGAACTTCCAGAGTGCCATGCAGATGGTTCGGCAGATTGAGTTCTCCCTGTTCGATATGCGTATCCACGCCGAGTATCAGGATGGTTTGAGCATTCAGGAGGTGCTGGATGAAGTGCGCGAACAGGTGTCAGTGATTCAGCCTCCAGCGTTCAACCGTTTCCCCAACAGCTTCGGGCATATCTTTGCGGGTGGTTATGCGGCGGGGTACTACAGCTACAAGTGGGCGGAAGTGTTGTCCTCCGATGCGTTCTCCCGGTTTGAGGAAGAGGGCGAGTTCAACGAGTCCACCGGCCGTGAATTCCGCAGCGCCATCCTGGCCATGGGCGGCAGCCGCGAGCCCATGGATCTGTTCAAGGCCTTCCGTGGTCGTGAACCCAGTGTGGAACCCTTGCTGCGTCATTCGGGAATTAATGGATAGAACGCCAGATGCTGGATGCCTGACGAGGGAGTCCTCTGGCATCCAGTGTCAGGTGCGGAGAGCGCATGAAACGACAATTTATTGCTGGCGCCACTTGCCCTGAGTGCGGGCAGATGGACAAGATCCAGCGCATCATCGACGGCGATCGCCAGTGGATGGAGTGTGTGGGTTGTGGTGCCAAAAAAGATCTTGATGAGAAACCCGCCGAGGCCATCGATGCCCTGGCGCAGCCGGTGAGTTTGCAGCCGCCGAAGAAATAGCAGATGGCCAGTGATGATGGGGAGGGGGCTGCCTGCAAGCGGTTTTCGCGTCCGGTCTCCGGCATCAACCAGCTGGCAACAACAAACAAGGGCCGCGAAAGCGGCCCTTTTCTTTAAGCGAGTTGCCTGTTGCGTGAAGCGTGCTAGCGTCTACTTTTCCACAAACGCCCGCTCGATCACATACTCACCCAGCACACCGGCGCGGGTTTCCTTGAAGCCCCAGCTGTCGAGGATGTCGGTGGTGTCCTTGAGCATGGCCGGGCTGCCGCAGAGCATGAAGCGGTCATTTTCCAGGCTCGGCTTGGGCAGGCCCAGATCGTCGAAGATCTTGCCGCTGGTCATCAGGTCGGTGAGGCGGCCCTGGTTACGGAACGGCTCACGGGTCACCGTCGGGTAGTACAGCAGCTTGCCTTTCACAAACTCACCGAAGAATTCATTGTTCGGCAGTTCGTTTTCGATGATGTCCTGATAAGCCAACTCGGACACATGGCGTACGCCGTGGGTCAGGATTACACGGTCGTACTGATCGTAGACTTCCGGATCCTTGATGATGCTCATGAACGGCGCGAGACCGGTGCCGGTGGAGAGCAGCCACAGGTTCTTGCCTGGCAGCAGATGATCGGCCACCAGGGTGCCGGTGGGCTTGCGGCTCACATAGATCTTGTCGCCGGGCTTGATCTTCTGCAGCTGGGAGGTCAGCGGACCATCAGGCACCTTGATGCTGAAGAACTCCAGCTCTTCTTCATAGTTGGCACTGGCAATGGAATAGGCGCGCAGCAATGGGCGACCATTGTCCTGCTCCAGTCCAATCATGGTGAAGTGGCCATTCTTGAAACGGAAACCCGAGTCCCGGCTAGTCGTGAAGCTGAACAGGGTGTCGTTCCAGTGGCGAACGCTAGTGACGGTTTCAGTATTCAAATTAGACATAGTTAAATCAGCGCTTATTCCAAAATTCCAGTTGATGGAAATTTAATCGAAACTCCATTATCGGTAAAATGGGTAATTGCGATATTGTATATCGGTATTAACGATATGTGCGCCTGACACCTGACGGTGCGGCCTGGTTGTATCGTCAGGCGTCAAGCGTCCAGCATCAGGCCCGACCGGAGGGAGCCATGAAATTCACCCTGCGCCAGCTCCAGGTATTCCTGGCCACGGCTCACCACGAGAACATCAGCAAGGCAGCAGAAAGCCTGAGCATGAGCCAGTCCGCCGCTTCGGGGGCGCTCAAGGAGTTGGAAACGCTCTATGACGTGAAGTTTTTCGAGCGGGCCGGCAAGCGACTCAAGCTCAACGAGCTGGGGCGACAATTCTGGCCGCGGGCGGAAGCGTTGCTGGCCCAGGCCCGGGAGCTGGAGTCGGATCTGCAGGACCGTCGGGATCTGGGGCGACTGAATGTGGGCGCGACCCTGACCATCGGCAACTATCTGGCGGTGGGGATCATGGCAGAGTACATGGCCCAGCAGCCCGGTGCCCGGGTGCACCTGGAAGTGGCCAACACGCGCAGCATTGTCGAGCGGGTGCTGGCGTTTGATCTGGATCTGGGGCTGATCGAAGGGGAGCTGAACCATCCGGATCTGGAGGTGCTGCCCTGGCGGGAGGATGAATTGGTGGTGTTCTGCAGCCCGGAACATCCACTGGCCAGCAAGGGGACGCTGACGGATGATGACCTGCGCGAGGCGCACTGGATTGTGCGTGAGTCCGGCTCAGGCACACGTCAGACCTTTGAGCGGGCGCTGCATGGACTGGTACCGGAACTGGATCTGGCGCTGGAGCTGGAGCATACCGAGGCCATCAAGCGCGCAGTGGAAGCGGGGCTGGGGATCAGTTGTCTGTCACGGGTATGTTTGCGTGAGGCCTTCCGGCGGGGTTCATTGGTGGAGCTGTCAGTGCCACACAGGGATATGAGTCGGGACTTTTATTTTGTGCTGCATCGACAGAAGTATCGCAGCCCGGGGATTGAGAGGTGGTTGGAGTTATGTCGCGAATCCGCACTGTGATGCGCTGGTTGCTGTTGGTCGGGGCGGTGATCCTGGCGGTGGGGCTGGTGTTGCCGGAAGCAAGGGGCATACCGGTACAGGGCGCCGGTCAGGGTGACTGGCATCCGGACACGTTCTGGTATTACCCATGGGGCCGTTCGGGCGTGCACAAGGGCGTGGATATTTTCGCAAAAAAGGGAACGCCGGTGGTGGCCAGCAGTGGCGGGCTGGTGCTGTTCAGGGGTGAGCTGGCGCGCGGTGGCAAGGTGGTGCTGTCACTGGGGCCGAAATGGCGGCTGCATTATTATGCCCACCTCAACGAGGTGGCGGACAGTGGTCTCTGGCTGTGGGCGGGGGACGTGGTGGGTACCGTGGGTGATAGCGGCAACGCGGCAGGCAAGCCGCCGCACCTGCATTATTCGTTGGTCAGCCTTTTGCCGTTGCCGTGGAAGGTAGACGGTAAACCCCAGGGCTGGAAGAAGATGTTTTATCTGGATCCCACGCGGCACTTTCGTGAATCGAATGAACAGTAACGTTGAAAAGGAAGCGCAGTGAACCTGCAACGAGAATGGCAGGCCTTCTGGCTGGCGCTGGGATTTTTGACCCGCATTCCCATGCTGGTGAAGGTGGATTACTCCCCGCAATTGATGAACCAGTGCAGCGTTTATTTTCCCCTGGTGGGTTTGCTGCTGGGTGGCCTCTACGCGGGTTTTTACAGTGTACTGGAGCTGTGGTGGCCGCCGTTGGTTTGCGTTCTGCTGGTGCTGGCTTTTCACCTGTGGGTCACTGGCGCCTTCCATGAAGATGGCATGGCCGACAGTGCTGATGGTCTCGGGGGCGGGTATACCGTTGCTCGTCGACTGGAGATCATGAAGGACAGCCGCATTGGTACCTATGGGGCGGCGGCACTGATCATGGTGCTGCTATTGAAGGTGGCGTTGCTCACCGAGCTCCCGTCGGTGTGGCTGGGCTTGCTACTGGCGCCGGCAGTGAGCCGGCTGACGCCCCTGTGTCTGATGCGTTGGTTGCCCTACGTCACGGATCCGGATGGCAGCAAGAGCAAGCCGGTGGCAGAAGGATTCAGTCGCGATCGCCTGCTGGCAGCCGTGACAGGTATTGTGATTCTTGCGTTGGTTTTTCAGGTCGTCATTGCGGCACTGGTAGCAGTGGTGCTGGTATTCCTGGTCTGGGGCGCTATGTTGAAGAAAAGTCTCGGGGGTTACACCGGTGACGCCCTCGGAGCCAGTGTGGTGTTGTCGGAGCTGTTGTTTCTATTGCTGCTGGCAGTGTGAAGGCCGGGCGCTTCTGTCTTCGGCACGAGAAAGTCAGAAGCACCCAGCAGAAGAGCTACTTTAATTATTTGCCTGCCCAGGCTGATACTTGTCGCGCAAAATTCCGGTTAGCCTTTCATAAGGCAGTGTCAGTTGTGGCTGACCCATGGCGTACGGCGCGATGTGGTAGACGTTGTACTGCAGCACCAGCCCTTCATTGGTGAAGAACACATCATCGGTCTTGTCGAACGGCCAGCTGTCACGAAAGGCTTCATCCAGTTTCTGTTCATCCAGCCAGTTCCCATGAGCCTCGCGTGCTGCTGCCCAGAATGCTGCTTCCTGACCCGGTATCAGGAGGTCTTCAAGTTGTAACCACTGCTGACGTGCCAGGTCCCAGTGAAAATAGCCCACATTGGGTTGGCCATGGGCACCGCCGGTATATTCATAACTTTCCATGCTCAGGGTCAGCAAACCATGTTCGCAGCGTTGATGTTTGACCGTGGCACTCAACTCCCAGCCCTGTTCAGACGCCATCGCCATGTCACTGGCATCCGCGAGAAAGGCATCAGCCAGACCCTCAATGCTGCCGTCGTGGATGGCATCGCCTTCCATTCTCACCAGCATTGAGGCGAGCCGGGATTCGATGGCCTTGTTGAGTACGGGCTGATCTTCAAAGTTGAGCCAGGCGATATGAACGTGTGGGCAGCCCTTGCCTTCGCATTGCGGGGCGCTTTTTTTCAGTTCGATGCGGATGCGGATGGGTTTGTGCGTTGATTCGGCGACCGGTGCCTGAGCAGTATTGTTCTCGGCGTTGTTATCCGGTTGTTCAGCGTTGTCGCAGCCAGCCAGCAGAAAGATCCCCAGCAGCAGCGCCATTGTCATGCGCATGGCGTACCCTTAAAAAGTTGGTGAACAGTGGTAAACAGCGGTTAACGCATTTAAAGCCAGCGCCTTACCGGGTTCAAGTTGCCTTTTGCAACCGGGATGGGCAAACACTATCCTGCAGCGGCCCAATGGGGCCAAGCATGCAGCTATGATGGGAGACAAAAATGAGTTTTTGGACTGTGTATCTGTCCGGTGAGATTCACACCGATTGGCGCGAACGGATCATTCAAGGCTGTGCCGAACTGGAGCTGGATATCGAATTCACCAGCCCGGTGACGGATCACGAAGCCAGTGACAAGGTGGGCGTGAATATTCTCGGCGCAGAAGACAAACGCTTCTGGGAAGATCGGCTGGGTGCAGGCATTAACGGTATTCGTACCCGCAAGCTGATTGATGAAGCTGATCTGGTCGTTGTCCGCTTCGGGCCGCAGTACAAGCAGTGGAATGCGGCCTTTGATGCAGGCTACACCGCAGCACTCGGCACACCGATGATCATCCTGCACGATGAGGAACATGATCATCCTCTCAAGGAAGTGGACGCTGCGGCGGATGCGGTTGCCCGCACCCCCGAACAGGTGGTGGCCATGCTGACATATATCCTCAAGGCATAACCCCGCTCCGGCTGACGCCCCGGATCAGGGGCGTCAGCCGTTCAATTCTCCACAAACGTCTTTTTACCCGCTTTTGCATCTCCCTCGGGAGAGAATCCGGTGTTTCCGTTGTCCTATGCCTGACGTTCACAGTTCAGGAGCGAACATGACAACCAAATTATGGGCTGCCGCCACCTTGATGCTGGTGACCACTGCCTCCGCCTGGGCAGACAGCGCTGAGGAGGTTGCCATCTCTCAGGCCGCCTTTGCGGAGCCAATGGAGCTGCGCCAGGACGCGGATGCCGAGATGCTCAATGATGGGAAAGACATCACGCCGGGCATGGGTGACCTGAAGCAGTAAGCACCGTGGAGACGCGTCAAGCTCTCCTCCAGGGGTGCTTGTCACTGGCGGCCCTGAAAAATGGATGAGAAGGGAGAGAAGACGATGCTGACCCTGATTCCGTTTGATGACACCCGCGTGGTGGGGGTACGGATTTCCGGCAAGATCACCCGGCCCGAGTTTGACCTCATGGTGGAGAGGCTGGAGTCGGTACTCACAGAGTACGCCAAGGTCCGAGTCTACGTGGAGCTGGAAAGTTTCGGTGGCGTGGCCATGGACACCTTGCTGGAAGATCTCAAGTTTGGTCTTCGCCACTGGCATGATGTGGAGCGAAAGGTGGTCGTGTCCGATGCCGATTGGGTGCGCCGTCTTGGCAATCTGGCCTCCCGGCTGTTCAGCAACATTCAGGTGCAAGTGTTCGAGCGGGATCAGGAGGATCTGGCCAGGGCATGGATTTGCGAGCCCTGATGTTTTCAGAACCTGGCATCTACAGAATCAGCGCGTTCGGAGCGAGTGACGAGTTTCGAGTTGCGAAAGGCACAAGATAAACAGCAAACCCTTTTAATTCAGCGTGGGGCAAGTTTTGCTCTTCGCAACTCGCAACTCGCAACTCGCAACTCGTCCTAGTCCAGCAATCTCGCCAGATTCGCCAGACAGATCCGGTACATCTGCTCGGCGCCCAGTCGTGCTTTTTCAATCTTGTCTTGTGGGGCGTTGCCGCCGTTGAAACTGGCTTGCCACGTGACCGTGCAGCCGCTGTCAGCGGGTTTCACTTCTACATACGCCTGATAATGTGTCTCTTCCCTTACGCCCGGCGCCTTGAGTATGCGATAGCCGAACGAGAGCGATTGGTCATTCAGTGAGGTGAGTGCCTCAACAACCTGGCCGCCATCAGCAGTGGATACCGTACGCACTGCACCGACCCCTTCACCCTCGACACTGCAGCCGGTGACGCCGGGTAGCCAGCTGAGATCAGAAAAATCACGAATCCGCTGCCAAACGGTATCGGCGCTCTGGGTGAATTGCTGCTCCACAAAAATAACGGCCATGCTCGTCCCCTGTTTACTTGTTATTGGCGGCAAGCCGCTGTCGCAGGAAAGTTTCGAACGAAGTCAGGAACGGGAAGTCCTTGCGTACTGCTTCCACATCGAAGCGCCAGCGCACGGTGTTGTTCCACACATACTGGCGGGCGGCTTCCGCGTTAGTGAGCCGCAGTGCCCATAACGGAATACGGAAAGGCAGCGGGCGCTTGCCGGTCACGCTCCGGTAGATGGTTTTCATCTGTGCCACCGTCAGCACATCACTGGCCAGATCAGGCTTGCTGCCGATGAACTTGTCCGGGTTGGCAAAGATTTCGGCGCTGGCGCGGGCAATATCTTCAACCGTCACCATGTGGAACGGCACGTCTTTTTTCAGGCAGCCATCCAGCGTCGCCAGTACCAGTGCCGGGTTGATGGCTTTCTTGCCTTTGTTGCCCATGACCGGCTCGAAGAAATTTTCCATGAAGAACACTTCGCGCAGCATGGTGAACGGCAGGCCGATGTTTTCGATGTGTTGCTCGATCACCCATTTGCTCGCGAAGTGCAGTACGTTGCCGGCTTCCTCGCAGCCGGCCACGGAGGTCTGCAGGAAGTGCTGCACCCCGGCCGCCCTGGCGGCATCGGCCAGGCGGATGCCCTGATCGATTTCGCGCTGGTAGCCCACGCCCTTTTCCCAGAAGTTCTGCAAGGCAAAGACACCGTAGCAATCCTTGCAGGCCAGTTGCAGGGATACGCTGTCATCAAGATCGCCTGCCACGACCTCAACGCCCTTGCGTATCAGCGCCTGGGCGGCGGGCTTGTCCGGATTGCGGGTCAGGGCGCGAACGGCAAAGCCTTTTTCGAGCAGCAGAGGGATCAGGGCGCCGCCCTGTGCGCCAGTGGCGCCGGTCACGAGAATGCGTTGGACTGTCATGGTGTATCCGTCTATAGAACTGGCAAGTTCTGCACAGGATGCCCGGAGTCTCGGGCGCCAACAATGACAAAATCAGTCAGGGAGATGGTGGATGTGGTGGCGTTAACAGCGTGGGGATTCAGCTTGATGAACGAAGGAGGGGCAGAGGCTTGAGTATATTGGGTCAGGCTAATCCTGACACAGAGAGCTGTCGCGGCTCGACGTTAATGGTTTTGCGTGTGGGTGTGGTGAGTGGCATGTTGCGTGGAGCTTGTTGCAGCCGCGAAGCGGCCAAAAAAAGAGGGGACTGTCGCCCCCTCGTTATCGTCCTCTGCCTGGTTGTTGGACTCGACGTCCTGCCAGTCCTCGAAATCGTCCAGCGCGTCGCGCCAGTCCAGTTTCGGACGGGTCTGTTTTTTGGGTGCTTGGTGGACACCGCCCTTGCGCATCAGTGGGTCGATTGCCGCCCAGTTACGCATGGGCTTGGGGGCTGCTGCCATGGTCTTCTCCTGTGAGTGTTGGCATTAGGTGGCGGCCGTCAGGGCCACCGGGAAAGCGGCGCGATAGTAGTGAGGGTGCGGACGCTTTACCAGAGATAATAGACACTTTATTTGCTGGCGAGTTCAGAGCGGCGAAAGGGTGTGAGATAGTGCAGATGAGTGGCTGTCACCAAAGTCCATTTATGGGGCGTTAAGCGCCGGTTAAGCTATACCCTGTCACGGTCAACAAGGAAGTGGGATGCGAATTTTATCGATGGTGCTCTTGGCGCTGGGAATAGTCCTGTCAGGCTGTACTGGTCTGGAAAGACTGCAAGGGGGCTCAAAGGGAGAGGAGCTGCGTGTGGGCATCATGGCGGATTATCCGCCAATCATTTTCCGTGACGACAGCGGCGAGCTTGCCGGGCTGGAGGTGGATTTTGCCAACCAGCTGGGGGCCGCGCTGGCGCGCCCGGTCAGCTTCCGGGAATATTCTCTGGCGGGGCTCTTTGCGGCACTGGAGGAGGGAGAGATAGACATCATCATGTCCGGTATTTCCATTACGCCACAGCGCCAGCAGCAGTATCTGTTCAGCTTGCCTTACACCACCATCGGGCAAATGGCCGTGGTGCGGCTGAGTGACGCCGCGAAAATGTCTGCCCCCGGCGTGTTATTACGCAGTGATTTTCGCGTCGGCTTCAAGAAAGGCACTACCGGTGAAGCACTGGTGCAGAGCAAGACCAATAACGGTGTCGGCTTTGACAGTAATGCGCTAGCCATGGACGCGCTGGTGGGTGGCCAGGTAGATGCCTTTGTGCATGATGCGCCCACGGTATGGAACCTGGCCAACAATCCCCAATACCGTTCCGATTTACTGGGCCTCTACAAACCACTGACCAGCGAGCAGCTGGCCTGGGTCATGGCGCCGGAAAACCGCCGCTTGAAACAAGAGGTGGATGCGGTACTCAAGCAATGGATGAGCAGCGGCGAACTCATGCGCCTGAAGCACAAGTGGATCCCGGTGAAGATACTTTCCGGGGAATGATGAAGGCGGGACGCTGGAGGCCTGACGCCTGAATCTAACCTTCGGCGCTCTTCATGCCGTAGGAGCCTGCCTGCAGGCGATAGAGCGGCAATCAAGGCCGAATCGCCAGCAGGCTGGCTCCTACGGTGCTAGATGGCGATGGCCTGGTTTTACCGTCAGGCGTCCCTAAATATCCGCATAATCCTGCCCGCCCTTGAGCCAGCGGCGCAGCAGAGGATCAACCAGCGCCGGGCATTCCTCCAGTAACCGGTCGGCCACTTCGCGGGCCGGTTCCATCAGCGCTTCATCGCGCACCAGATCGGCAATCCGGAATGCCAGGTCGCCGGTCTGGCGGGTGCCCAGCCATTCGCCTGGGCCACGCAGTTTCAGGTCTTCCTCGGCAATCACGAAGCCGTCGGTGGTTTCGCGCATCACCGCCAGCCGCTGCTTGCCGGTAAGTGACAGCGGGCTCTTGTAGAGCAAAAGGCAGTAACTTTGCTCACCACCGCGGCCTACCCGGCCGCGTAACTGATGCAGCTGGGCAAGCCCCAGCCGTTCCGCATTTTCCATCACCATCAGGGTGGCGTTGGGGACGTCCACGCCGACCTCAATCACTGTGGTGGCAATCAACAGTTGTGCCTCGCCACTGGAGAAACGCGCCATGCGTTCGGCTTTTTCCCTGGCCTTCATGCGTCCATGGACCAGCTCCACCTTTAGCTCCGGCAGGGCAGCCTGCAGTTCTTCATAGGTGGCTTCGGCGGCCTTGGCCTGCAGCTCTTCGGATTCTTCAATCAGGGTGCAGACCCAGTAAGCCTGGGTTCCCGCCCGACAGGCATCATTGATGCGCTCAATCACCTGGGGGCGACGGCCTTCCGGGAGCACCAGCGTATCGATGGGTTTGCGACCCGGTGGCATCTCGTCGATCACCGAGGTATCCAGGTCGCCATACACGCTCATGGCCAGGGTGCGGGGAATCGGGGTGGCGGTGAGCACCAGCTGGTGGGGCACCTGCACGCCATGACGGGTTTCGAAGCGCCCCTTTTCGCGCAGGGCAAGACGCTGCTGTACCCCGAAGCGATGCTGCTCATCAATGATGGTGAGACCGAGGCGATGGAACTGGACGGCTTCCTGGAACAGGGCATGGGTGCCCACCACAATCTGTGCGGAACCATCGGCCAGCGCCGCATTGGTTTCCCGGCGAGCCTTAACCCCCAGGCTGCCGGCCAGCCACTGCACCTCGATGCCCAGTGGCGCCAGCCAGTGCCGGAAGTTGTCGCGATGCTGCTCGGCCAGTAGTTCCGTGGGAGCCATCAAGGCCACCTGGTAACCCGCTTCGATGGCGGCCAGCGCGGCGGCGGCGGCGACCAGGGTCTTGCCTGAACCCACATCCCCCTGCACTAGACGCAGCATGGGGTGCGGCTTGCCCATATCCGCCATCAACTCGCGAATCACGCGCTGCTGGGCGCCGGTGAGCGCAAAGGGCAAGCTGGCTTGCAGTTGCTCAAACAGGGAGGCGCCGGTGAGGCGTGGGGCATGAAATGCCTTCTGGCCGGCGCGCTTTTGCAGCATGCCCAGTTGATGCGCCACCATCTCTTCCATGACCAACCGCTTCACCGCCGGGTGCTGGCCTTCCAGCAGCAGGTTGACTGGATCGTCGGGACGCGGGTTGTGCAGTTTGTGCAGGGCCTCGCTGAGGCTGGGCAGGCCACTCTGGTCCAGCAGGGCATGGGGAATCAGCTCCTGCGGCGGGTGAGCCTGCAGGTAGTTCAGTGCCTGGGTGGTGAGATTGCGCAGCGTCTTCTGGCTTACCCCGTCGGTGGTGGGGTACACCGGTGTCAGGGCTTTTTCCAGTGGTGGCAAGGGCTGGCTGCCGTGGGCAATCTGGTATTCCGGATGGTAGAACTCCAGCCCGGCAGCACCGGGGCGCGGCTCACCATACACCCGAATGGGGCGACCCCGTTCCAGATTGTTCTTTTGCGCAGCGGTGAAATGAAAGAAGCGCAAGGATACCATGCCGGTGCCGTCGGCCACCTTGCACAACAGCGCGCGGCGGCGGCCAAACACCACGTCTGCCGCCATCACTTCCCCTTCGATCACCACGCCGGTTTCCGGGCGCAGGCTGCCTATAGGCGTGATGCGGGTGCGATCCTCATAACGGAAGGGGAGATGGAAGAGCAGGTCTTCCAGGTTGTGCAGGCCCAGCTTGGTCAGTTTTTCCGCCGCAGCCGGCCCCACGCCCTTGAGGCGGTGGAGAGGCAGACTGGAGAGAGAATCACTGGCCATGATCAAGCATTACCCAAAAGCAGCGAGTAGCGAGTAGCGAGTGACGAAAGGCAAAGCTGGAGGGGTGTTCGCAACTCGAAACTCGCTTCTCGTGACTGATTAACCCGACAGCCCTTCCTTCGGCACCGCCTGACGCAGCACTTCGATGGCCTTGGGACGCGGGAAGCTGTCACGCCACACCAGCGCAATGGTCCGCGAGGGGACTGGCTCCTCGAACGGGCGCACGGTGAAGGTGTCCTTGTCGTAGCCATGCTGATAGAGCGCAGAGTTGGGCAGTACGGTTACGCCCAGGCCACCGGCCACCATGTGTCGCAGGGTTTCAAGAGAGCCGCCTTCAATCTGCACCAGATTACGCTGGCTCTGGGAGTCGATGGCCGGGCACAATTCCATGACCTGGTCTCGGAAGCAATGCCCTTCACCCAGCAACAGCAGGGTTTCATTAAGCAGTTGTTCGGGGGCAATCTGCTGCTGCTTGCCCCACGGGTGGCCTTTGGGCAACAGCACCGAGAAGGATTCTTCATACATGTGTGCCCGCACCAGGCCGCCACCGGAAAAAGGCAAGGCAACGATGATGGCGTCCAGCTCCCCATGCTCCAGCTTGCGGCGTAGCACGTGGGTATAGTTTTCCTCGATAAACAGTGGCATGTCCGGGGCGGCCTTGCGCACCCGAGGCACCATGGACGGAAACAGATAGGGCGCTACGGTAAAAATCGCGCCGACGCGTAACGGCGAGCCCAGTTGGTCACGCTGGCTCATGGCCATCTGTGACAATAGGTCCGCCTGCTCCAGCACCCGCTGAGCCTGGGTGACGATCGGTTCCGCCTGAGGCGTGACCACCACTTCGCGGGGGCGACGTTCGAACAGGGGCATGCCCAGCTGCTCTTCCAGCTTCTTGATCGCGGCACTCAGGGTGGGCTGGCTGACATTGCAGGACTGGGCGGCGTGGCCGAAGTGGCGCTCGCGGGCCAGGGCGACTAGATAGCGAAGTTCTGTTAGTGTCATGGCGTCGATATGTTTAGCCGATGGTCTCTGCATTGTGCACCCCAAAGGTGAGTGATGCCAGAGCAGTCATTAATTAATAATGAATAGTTAATAGCTAATAACTCGCGACTAGTATCCTCACCGTCCGTGGCCGCGCTTTCACGTAAGTGGTGCCCGCAGTTTTTCGCTATTAATTATTCATTATTAACTATTCATTGGTTTGTTATGTCTCACATCTTGATTGCGGGTCTGGGAGATCTGGGTACCGGTCTGGCGGAACAATTACTGGCTGATGGCCATCGTGTCAGTGCTATTCGCCGTGGGGATGGCTGCCCGGTCGGCGTGGAGCTGTATAGCCAGGATCTGACCGAGGGCGCGGCCATGCTGCCGCCGGATCAGGTGGACCTGATGGTCATCATCATGACCCCCGCCGAGTACAGCGAAGAGGGTTACTTGAAGGCCTACGTGCGTGCTCCGCTGACACTGCTGGAGGCGGTGGCGCAACAACAGCCCTTGCCGCCAGTGGTGTTTGTGTCCAGCAGCGCGGTGTTCGGTGAGCTCAGCGGAGAGGTGGATGAGGCCACGCCGCCCAGGCCGGAACGGTATAACGGCAAGGTGCTGTTGGCGGCGGAAGAAGAAATCAGTGTGCGGGCCATGGGCACGGCGGTGCGGTTCACCGGTATCTATGGCCCGGGACGTTACAGGCTGATCGACAAGGCTGCCCGCCTTGCCCGTGGTGAGGAAACATTGCCTGCGGCGCAGTGGACCAATCGCATCCACCGGGATGACTGCGTGGGCCTGTTGCACAGCGTGACCAGCGGCTGGCTGGAAGGCCGGGAAATGCCACCACTGGTGGTGGGCACTGACAATGTGGGCGGCCGGAACCTGGATGTGCTCCAGTGGCTGGCCGAGCAACAGGGGCTGACTCTTGATGTGCCTGACGATGCGCTCGACAACACACCTGCCGGCAAACAGGTCAGAAGCCTGTATATCTCCCAGGGGCACTACACCCTGAAATATCCTGGTTATCAGGAAGGGTATGCGCAGGTGCTGGCGGAGAGGAGCAGCCCCGAGCAGTAGGGGCCCATGCTCGCATTGTGATGGAGTGACGAGGTACGAGTTTCGAGTTGCGAAGATCAAAACCGAACCGTTCTCTACCTGCTGTGGGAGCTCTCTGTGCTCGTCAGGGTATTCCTGCAAGCGATTCAGGCCTGGAAAAACTCACAATCGCCAGCAGGCTGGCTCCCGCAATCGTAAAGTCGATTACCGGGTCTTGACCTTCGCAACTCGAAACTCGTAACTCGCTGGCCTCCCCGAATCGAAAAGGCGCGAGCGCGGGCAGGGCGCTGGATTCACTCGGGCCTCCTCCGCGCCTTGTAGCTTGCCGCTTGAAGCTCGTAGCTGCTTCAAAGCGCATTCCCGCGCATTTCACGCTAAAATCCCCCTCCTGTCGGAGAATGACGGGGGAATTGGTGATTTTTTCGCCGATAGACTTGCCTACGGCGCTGGCATTAGTAAAGTGTGCGCCTCAAATTTTGTCTGTGGCGGTGCCGGGTTAGCCTGATGCGCCGCAAATGCCCGTGGTGGGCGCAATGGAGTGAAGTGAATGAGCACACCGGTTGCCGTGGTAATGGGGTCCCAGTCTGATTGGGAAACCATGAAAGAAGCCTGTGACGCCCTGACCCAGTTTGGTGTTGGCTGGAAAGCCGAGGTGGTCTCTGCCCACCGCACCCCCCAGCGCATGTACGACTTCGCCAAAAGCGCCCACGAAAACGGCTACAAGGTGATCATCGCCGGTGCCGGCGGTGCCGCCCACCTGCCGGGCATGATCGCCGCCCTGACGCCGCTACCGGTGCTGGGTGTACCGGTGAAAAGCCGCACCCTGTCTGGCTGGGACAGCCTGTTGTCCATCGTGCAGATGCCCAAGGGCGTGGCCGTGGGCACCCTGGCCATCGGCGCTGCTGGTGCCTGGAATGCTGGCTTGTTGGCTTCCCAGATGCTGGCGGCGGAGAATCCGGAACTGCTCAACAAGATCGCTGACTGGAAGGCCTCCCGTGCGGATGAGGTGCTGGCCAACGCGGAGCTGGGCCAGGGCTGATGCCTGGTGCCACTCCTGTCCCTGTGTGACCTGACGGATTTGCTATGAATCGCGTACTCGTTCTTGGTGGTGGCCAGCTTGGCCTGATGATGGCGGAAGCTGCGGCGCGGCTGGGGCTGGTGGTGGATCGCTATGATCCGGAGCGCGCCCTGCTGCTGCCGGGCACCTCCGATCTGGCTGTGCCGATCAGCTGGGAGGAGTGCCAGGAGCGTTATCCGGTGATCACCGTGGAGCGGGAAGCGTTCCCGGAAGAAGGCCTGTCGGCAGAGCTGGCGAAAAGCGATCGTTGCGTTGCCCGTGGCGCACTGGCAGTGATCCCGGATCGCTTCACCCAGAAGTCCATGCTCGACAAGCTGGGTATCCCCACGGCGCCGTGGGTGTTGCTGGATAAGGTCGACGATTTACAGGCCGCGGTGGACCAGTTCGGTGGCGTGGTGGTGAAAGCCCGTTCCGGAGGCTATGACGGTCGCGGCACCTGGATTGTGGGTGAAGGCGGTGACCTGTCCGCCGTGCCTGCAGCGGAGTTGGCGGGCAAGGCCATCGTCGAGAAAAAAATTCCTTTCCGTCGCGAGCTGTCCATTGTCGGTGCGCGCAGCCTCAACGGTGAAACCCTGTTTTACCCGCTCACCCGCAACTGGCACGTGGACGGCATCCTGCGCTTGAGCCTGGCACCGGCCAATGCCTGTGCCGATCTGCAGAAGCCGGCGGAAGACATGCTCCGCGGCATCATGGAAGAGCTCAACTACGCTGGCGTCATGGCGGTGGAGTTCTTCGAAGTGGATGGCCAGCTGATGGTCAACGAGATTGCCCCGCGGGTACACAACTCTGGCCACTGGACCCATGAAGGGGCGGATTGGTCCCAGTTTGATCTGCACGTTCATGCGCTGGCGGGTGTGTCCCTGCATGCACTGAATGTCCATGGCCCCTCTGCCATGGTCAACCTGATTGGCACCCCCTTCGAGGGCGCCTGGCTGCAGCATCCTGGCGTCGTGCACTGGTACGGCAAGAGCGTGCGACCGGGTCGCAAGGTGGGCCACGCCAACCTGGTGGCGGATACCCTGGAAGGTCTGCGAGAAGGTCTGGATGCCTGGGCGGATGTGCTGCCTGAAGGCTATCAGGACGTACTCGACTCCGAACTCAAGCTCGGCTGACAGCATTCCCGGAGTGCTCTGAGTGGATCAGTTCTCGGAGGCGAGGAACGAGTTTCGAGTTGCGAAAACCCAAACCCCATGAAGTTGCGAGTGTTTGCCTTTCGAAACTCGGTGCTCGTCACTCGCTTCTGGAATCCTTTCCCCGCCAAGGCTCGGATCGCTTGCAGGCATCCCCTGGCGAGCACAGAGAGCTCCAACAGGGTCAGTCTTTCGCAACTCGCACCTGCACCCGCAAAACCGCTCTTTCGCCCAGCCGAGCTAGGCTCTTACAGGGACGCTAGCTTTCCAGCTTCACCTTGAGATTCCCCAGCGCGATACCGGATGTCCGCCGCATCTGCCGTTTCAGGGCAGGGAGCAGCAGGCGGGTCGGCCAGCGCACATCGAAGGTCAGGGTGCGTTCAAAACGGGTCTGATGCCCGTCGCCCGTCAGGTCATAGCGAATCACCAGCCAGCCATCGCCAGTATCGCCGCGCACCTTCCAGTGCTGGTGCGGTTCGCTGGCTTCGACCACATAGTGCGTTTGACGCTGCAGCCGCGGAGGCAGGGGGGCCAGCGGTTGCACTTCAATGACTTCATCAAAGTGATCGCCGACCTGCAGGCGATCCACCTCGGCCCGGGCGGAGAGGGAATTGGGGTGCCATTCATGCCACCGCCAGGGCTGGGTGACGTAGTCAAAAACGGGCTGGCAAGGTGCCGCTATCAGGATGCTGTTCTTGAGGATGACGGGCATGGCTGTCTCTGTTTCTTGTTATTGCCAGAGTGTCGGGTGTCAGCGCCGAACTTGCAACGCCACGGCGTGATACACCGATCCGATGACTCGCCCAGGTGTGTGGCCAGCAGGCCGGCTTCACTACATCTCTTATACGCTCTTCACATTCTTTCCTGCGGTGAATGGTCTAAACTGAACGTTTCATCAATAACAGGACCCGTGCCGTGTCACTTGCTCTCTCGCTCACTCGCTACCGTCGCCTGATCATGCTGGTCATGATCATTGCGCTGGTGCTGATTGCCGTGGAAATGACCGGATTGCGAGCACAGCTGTCGGTGTCTTTTTTGCGCGAGCATCTGGAGGCCAACCCGATTACCGGAATGGTGATCTTCATGTTGGTGTTTGTGGTGGGCAACCTGATTCAGCTGCCCGGCTGGATCTTCCTGGTGGCGGCGATTCTGGCATTGGGTACGGTGATGGGCGGGCTGGTGACGTATCTGGCAGCAGTGACCTCGTGCCTGGTGACCTTTGCCCTGGTGCGCGGCCTCGGTGGCAGTGCGTTGCGAGAAATCAATAACCCCTGGGCGCAGAAAATCCTTACCAAGCTGGACACCCACCCGATCCAGAGCGTGGCGCTGCTGCGCACCGTGTTCCAGACCATGCCTGCCCTCAACTACACGCTGGCGCTCAGCGGCGTTCCCCTGCGCCCCTACCTGATCGGCACGCTCATTGGCCTGCCATTGCCGATCATGGTGTATTGCCTGTTCTTCGACCGGATTCTGTTGCTGCTACCGATTGGGTAGATACAAGCTCCAGGCTGCAACTTCAACGCGGATTGAGGCTGTGCCACCCGAAAGCGGCTCCGGCCCGCGCCCAAACCCTCGTGTGAAGGGCAAGTTTGCTATCATGGCGCCGTAGGAACGTGGCGCAGCGGAGTAACGCACGGAGTGCGGCCCCGAAGGGGGAGCGAAGCGAATAACCTGCCTGCAAGCGATCCGCGCCCAAGCGAGGTAAAGATTCCAGAAGCGAGTTTCGAGTGACGAGTTTCGAAAATCTAAAACCGGCGGCCGAGCCCCAGGGTTGGGGTTTTGTCTTTCGCAACTCGTTACTCGTAACTCGAACCTTTTGCCTCGCCAAGGCTCTGATCGCTTGCAGGCATACCCTGACGAGCACAGAGAACTCCCACAGCGGGATGCTTGCAGAAGCTAGAAGCTGTCTTAATGCCTCAACAACGCACTCAACGAGTCCACCACTTCTGACCAGTCCGCATCCTCGCGCACGGCTTCGACCAGAAACCGGGCTTGGGAAACCGTCCAGAACGGGGCCTGGTGCAGTTGCATACTGGGGCTGAGTTGACCCGAGTGAGTGTGGATGAACTCTTCGATATCGTCGTCGCTGTTATCCAGCCCAAGCTGGGCAAACAGGGTATTGAGGTCGTGGGTCGCGGTATCCATATCGCACTCCCTTCTCATGGCTGGTGAATGAGGCCTTTCCTATAACCTGACCCTGATCCTGCGCTTTTTCAACCGTACTGTCTCCCATCCTTTGGGAGGGTTTGGTGGCGCGCTGGACGCTTGAGGCGCCAAAAGCAACAACGCCCGCTGAAAGCGGGCGCGTGTTGCGTGATGCATGCTGCGTGTTGCGGCTTTTAAGCAATATCCATGATGCCGTCCATTTCCACACCGGCACCCTTGGGCAGGGATGCCACACCAATGGCCGCACGGGCCGGATAGGGCTGGGTGAAGTGACGCGCCATAACTTCGTTCACCAGCGCAAAGTGGCTGAGGTCGGTGAGGAAGATGTTCAGCTTGACGATGTCCTGCAGGGAGCCGCCAGCGGCTTCGCATACCGCGGTCAGGTTGCTGAATACCTGCTCGATCTGCGCTTCCATGTCTCCGTCCACCATCTCCATGGTGGCCGGCACCAGCGGAATCTGGCCAGACAGATAAACGGTAGAGCCTGCCTTGATTGCCTGGGAGTAAGTGCCAATGGCCTGCGGGGCCTTGTCGGTGCTGATTACAGAATGGTTGGACATGATGCGATCTTCATTGGTTGTGCCCCCGGCAACAGCCAGCAGGCGAAACAGGGAATCGGCTATGCTGGCACGCCACCCGTTCACACGCAACACCGGTAGGATATCCCGCCGTAGGAGCCTGCCTGCAGGCGATTTGCTGTCGCAGATGAATGACATCGCTTGCAGGCAAGCTCCTACGGCGATTGGAGATACTGGCGAATTGGGTGGCTTTCTCCCCAGCGTTAGCCTTTCTTGATGCATGGAATGAACCTCAGAAACGGCCGCGTCAGTGAGGTGGGCAGGATATACATGATTACCTCTGTTACTCATAACCGGCTGCCCCATTTTGCGACTACGCAGGCGGCCAGAACTCTCATTGGCGAGTTGATTCAGGCGCAAGCGTCAGGTCTAGCCGACACGCTGGCGTATGTGGTGATGCCTGACCATTTTCACTGGTTGATGCAGTTGGGCTCTAAAGAGTCGCTGTCTGCTGTCGTACAACGGATCAAATCACGCTCCACGAGATCGCTTCGGGCAGCCGGTCATAGCGCTGGTTGGCAGAGGGGGTTTCATGATCATGCAGTGAGGGAAGAGGAAGACCTGGTCCAGCTTGCGCGTTACATCGTGGCCAATCCACTTCGCGCAGGCTTGGCAAAAAGTGTCAGAGATTACCCGCACTGGGACGCAATCTGGCTGCCATAATATTGCCGTAGGAGCCTGCCTGCAGGCGATCTCTTGCCTCGACAAGTAAAAGATCGCCTGCAGGCAGGCTCCTACGGTGGCAGGATCGTTTTGGCGTGACGCAGCTGCGTCAGGCGTCCAGCGTCTTTAAAGCCGGTGTATCCGCACGATGCTGTCCAGGGTGCGCAGTTTCTTGATGATGCGCGCCAGGTGGATCCGATCTTTCACAGTCATGGTGACGTTGAGGATGGTGAGGGTCGGGTCCTTCTCGGCCATGTCGATGGTGTCGATGTTGGAGCCCAGCTCGGACACGCTGTTGGCCAGGGTGGCGAGCACGCCGCGCTTGTTGATCAGTTCAATACGCAGGGCCGCGGTGTACTCCTGCTCCACGTCCTTGTCCCAGCTGAGCGCGATGCATTTTTCCGGCGCGTTGCGCATTTCTGCCAGCAGGTTTTTGCAGGAATCGCGGTGCACGACGATGCCACGGCCGGCGCTGAGGTGGCCGATGATGGTGTCGCCGGGCAGGGCGTAACAGCACTTGGCGTAGCTCACCATCAGCCCTTCACTACCGCGGATGGCGAGCGGTTTGCGATCATCTTCGTGGCGCTCGTCATCATCTCGCGCGCCAGCCAGTTTCCTGGCTACCAGCGGGGCAAGACGGTTGCCGATGCCAATATCTTCCAGCAGGTCATCCAGCTCGAAATAGCCGTTGCCGGCCAGCTCACTGACCACCCGCTCAATGGGCAGGTCGTCCAGGCCCATATCGTAGCTGTGCAGGGCTTTTTCCAGCAGGCGCTGGCCCAGCTCCACCGCATCTTCGCGCTGCTGGTGCTTGAGGAAGTGGCGAATGTTGGTGCGTGCCTTGCCGGTGACGACAAAGTTGAGCCAGGCAGGATTGGGGGTGGCGTTGGGGGCAGTAATGATCTTCACCGTCTGCCCGGATTCCAGCGGGGTGGACAGGGCCGAAAGCTTGCCATCAATGCGTGCTGCCACGCACTTGTTGCCCACATTTGTGTGCACCGCGTAGGCGAAGTCCACTGCCGTGGCGCCGCCAGGCAGTTCCTTGATATCGCCTTTGGGGGTGAAGATATAGGCCTCGTCCGGAAACAGGTCCACCTTCACATTCTCGATAAACTCCATGGAGTTACCGGTCTTCTGCTGCAATTCCAGCAGGCGCTGCATCCAGCTCTGGGTGCGGCTGTGGGTCGGCGTGCCGGGCTCGTCGTCAGACTTGTACAGCCAGTGGGCGGCAATGCCATTGTTGGCCATGGCCTCCATTTCCTCGGTACGGATCTGCATTTCCAGAGGAATGCCGGAGCGTGCCTTGAGGGTAGTGTGCAGGCTCTGATAACCGTTGGCCTTGGGAATGGCGATGTAATCCTTGAAGCGGCCGGGAATCGGAGTGAAGTAATTGTGCACGGCACCGAGCACCCGGTAGCAGGTGTCCACCCGGTCAACGATGATGCGGAAGCCGAATACATCCATGATGTCGGCGAACGGTTTGTGCTGTTCCTTCATCTTGGAATAGATGCTGAACAGGTGTTTCTCGCGCCCCAGTACCCGCGCCTCGATACCTTCTTCTTCCAGGCAGTGCTCCAGGCTGGATTTGATGGTGGTGAGAATTTCCTTGCGGTTGCCACGGGCCTTCTTCACCGCCTGACCGATCAGCTTGGCACGCATGGGATAGATGGCGTGGAAGGCCAGGTCTTCGTATTCCACCCGCATGTTGTACATGCCCAGGCGGAAGGCGATGGGGGCGTACAGCTCCAGGGTCTCGGTGGCGATGCGGCGGCGCTTTTCGGCGCGCATCACATGCAGGGTGCGCATGTTGTGCAGGCGGTCGGCCAGCTTGATAAGAATGACGCGGATGTCCCGGGTCATGGCCAGCATCATCTTGCGCAGGTTTTCGGCCTGCTGCTCTGCCTTCGATTCGAATTTGATCTGGGCGATCTTGGAAACACCATCCACCAGTTCGGCGACTTCCTCGCTGAACTCTTCCGCCAGCTGTTCCTTGCTGACGCCAGTGTCTTCAATCACGTCATGGAGCATGGCCGCCATCAACGAGGCGTGATCCATGTGCATGTCGGTCAGAATATTGGCGACGGCCAGCGGGTGCGTGATGTAAGGATCCCCGGTACGGCGATACTGGCCCTCATGTGCCTTCTCGGCAAAATGATAAGCGCGTACGACCTGGCCGATTTGTTCATCGTCCAGATAACTGCGTAGCCGTTTTTCCAGGTTATGAATGGTGGGCAAAAGTCCTCGTCACGCCCTTGGCGAGTTAGCTAGTGAAATTCACTCTTAGCTTAGATTTGAGGAGGGGTTTTGTCTATGACAAGGAGATAGGTTGTACCAATTGGCAAACCGGGGAAACGCTATGGCGGAAGCGGACGAAGATACCAGGGCGGTATCTTCGTCGAACCGGGGTGTTACTCGCCGAAAGACTGGGTCAGCAGGGCCAGCTCGTCCACGTCGGCGTTGCGGTCAGCCAGCGGGCTGTCCACGGAATCCGCAGTCACGTGACCTTCGGCAATTTCGCGCAGGGCAACCACGGTGGGCTTGTCGTTTTCCCAGGCTACACGCGGCTCCTTGCCACCAGTCTGCAGTTGACGGGCGCGTTTGCCAGCCACCAGTACCAGCTCGAAGCGGTTATCCAGTTGTTCCAGGCAATCTTCAACGGTTACACGTGCCATGTTGTTCTCCTACAGGCGGGTGCCGCCAGGGGGCAACACCAACAAAAATTCGCAAGGCGGGGATTTTAATGGTGAAAGCTTGATCAGTCCAGTGCCGCTGGGGCCTCGGGGCTGGCCATGCTCCCGCAGGGAGGGCTTAGCGCCCGGCCAGCAAGTTCTCCAGAATCGGCTCCAGCCGCACGCTTTGGCGCACAATATGGAGCCGGCGGGCTTCCACGATGGCCTCCAGCTCGAACAGGGCGCGGCTGAAGTCATCGTTGACGACCAGGAAATCGAACTCGGCGTAGTGGCTCATCTCTTCCTGGGCACCATTGAGGCGGCGCTGGATAACCTCTTCATCATCGGTATCACGGCCGCGCAGTCGCTCGGCCAGCTCTTCCAGTGACGGTGGCAGGATAAAGATGCTCACGGCTTCCGGCATCTGCTTGCGGATCTGGCTGGCACCCTGCCAGTCGATCTCCAGAACCACGTCCTCGCCTCCATGCAGAGTCTGTTTTACCCAGTCAGAACTGGTGCCATAGAGGTTGCCGAACACCTCTGCGTGCTCCAGAAAACGCCCTTGCTCCACCAGACGGACAAATTCGTCGCGATCAGTGAAGTGGTAGTTCACCCCGTGCTCTTCGCCGGGGCGAATGGGGCGGGTGGTGTGGGATACGGATGGACGCAACTGGGCCAGCTTGTCGACCAGCGCAGCCACCAGGCTGGTTTTGCCGGCGCCGGACGGGGCGGAAACAATATAGAGCGTGCCTTTGTCGGCCATAACGAGCTGATCCTGTGATCCCGGTTAAAAGGCGCATTATAGGGACAAATGCAACTGCACGTCATATGCATGGAGACTGGCGGACCATTGGTCGGGATGGGGCAGCACTGGGGCTGGGAATTGATGCGGGTCAATATTGCCGGCAGAGAGGAGGTAGACACTCAGAGGGTCGGATATCGACAACGACTCAGTGATCGACAAGGACAAGGAGTGTTGCAATGAAAACGATCAAGACCGTGATGGGAGCGGCCCTGCTGGGCCTGACGGTGTCTGCGCTGGCGGCCCCGGCTGAGATGGGCAAAGGCAATGACAGTATGGCGCCCTGTGGTAACGGCATGATGGGTATGGGCGCCGGGCGGATGATGGGCCACTGTGAGGGCCCGGTCACCATGCCCATGCTGCGCCAGCATATGGGCATGATGCGGGAGCAGATGCAGGGTATGCCCATGGCGGGAGACCCGGAAGCCCGTCGTGAGTACATGGAGGGCATGATCAAACAGATGCAGCAGCATATGGATATGATGCAGAAATACCTGGACGAGACTGAAAGCCAGACCGACAAGCCCGCCAAGGAATAATTCGAGCTCGACACGTGTGTTGTTGCGGGCGGAGTGTTCCGCCCCTGCACACCCTTTCAGTCCGTTGTGGTCGGTCGGGCAGGGGTTCTGTGCGTGATCCCCTTTGCGGAAAAACTTTCGTGTCCTGTGATGCGGAATCTCGATGAAAGTAAACGGGCAAAGGCGCACTATGTCGGCAATGTCTTGTCAGTGAGTGTTTAGCCGGTATGAGCGAGAGCCCGATTACGACCAGCGTGATTTTTGACCGCGATGGTGTCCAGCACGGTTTTCTCAAACTGCCCCATTCCCATGATGGTTCCGCCTGGGGGCATGTGATGACGCCCATCACTGTGGTGCGCAATGGTGAGGGCCCCACGGCGCTGCTCACTGGTGGTAATCACGGCGATGAATACGAGGGCATCACTGCGCTGCTGAAACTGGCGAACCGTTTACAGCCGGAGCAGATCACCGGGCGGGTGATTATCGTGCCCATGCTCAATCATCCGGCCGTGTTGAATGGCACGCGTACGTCGCCGCTGGATGGCGGCAACCTGAACCGTTGCTTCCCTGGCAACCCGGCGGGCACCCTCACGGAAAAACTGGCGGATTATCTCACCCGTTATCTGGTGCCCATCAGTGATGTGGTGCTGGATATTCATTCCGGCGGCAAGACCCTGGACCTGCTGCCGTTTGCCGCCACCCATCGCATGGCCGACAAGGGCTTCGAAGCCCGTTGCCTCGCCGGAGCCGCCGCCTTTGGCGCGCCCTACACCCTGTTCATGGCCGAACTGGAGGGCGATGTGCTGTTCGACAGCGCGGTGGAAGGGCAGGGCAAGGTGTTCATCAGCACCGAACTGCGCGGCGGCGGCACCACCACACCGGAGACCGTCGCCATTGCCGAGCGGGGCATCGACAATGTGCTCCGCCATGCCGGCGTGCTGGCCGGTGAGGTGGAAACCCTGCCGTCGCAGGCATTGGAAATTCCCGATGGCGACGCCTACCGGGTCAGTGAGCATGCGGGGATTCTGGAATTTACGGTGGCGCTGGGGGATTGGATAAAAGAAGGCGATGTCATCGCACGCATCCATGACATGCATCGCACCGGCGAACCCCCCAAAGAATGTCGCGCCCCCTATGACGCTATGCTGATCGGTCGCCGCCACCCGGCGCTGGTCAATGTGGGCGACACCTTTGCGGTGCTGGCGGTACCGCGTTAACCGGCAAAGATCTGGACCTTGATGGGGCGCTGCCTTTTGTAGGAGCCAGCCTGCTGGCGATCCGAGCCTGAGCGAGGTAATGATTCCAAAAGCGAGTCACGAGTAACGAGTTGCGAAAGGCAAAACTTTCCGGATCGCGCGGTCTAAAGATTTTCGAAACTCGCTCCTCGCAACTCGTAACTGCTTCTCTCTTTACGCCTCAATCTCGATCAACACCTCGCCCGGCGTCACCCGATCCCCTTTCTCCACATACACCGCCTTCACGGTGCCGGCGATGTTGGCCTGGATCTCGTTTTCCATTTTCATGGCTTCGGTCACCATCACACCCTGGCCGGCTTTCACCGCATCGCCTTCCTTCACCAGCACTTCCACCACGTTGCCTGGCATGGCGGTGGTCACGTGGCCTGGATCGGTGGCGCGACGGCGCTTGCTGCCACCGCCGTCAGCGGCGTAAGCGTTGAGCGGTTCGAAGATGGTCTCTTCCGGCATGCCGTCCAGCGACAGGTACAGCTTGCGCTTGCCGCTGCCGGCGTCACCCACACCGGTGATGGCCACTTCATAGGTTTCGCCGTGCACATCAATGATGAACTCGGTGGGTGTGCCTTCTGCTCCCTTCTGTTTGCCGGGTACCGGCTCGGGCAACAGGGCCTCCGGTTTCAGGGTGCCGTCGGCACGCTGCTGCAGAAACTCGCGGCCCAGCTCCGGGAACATGGCAAAGGTGAGTACGTCTTCTTCGTTTTGCGCCAGTTCGCCGATGTCCTTGCGCAGCTTGTTCAGCTCCGCCGACAGCAGATCCGCCGGGCGACCTTCCATGGGGCTCTCATTACCGATGGCCTTTTTCTGAACTTCCGGATTCACCGGCGCCGGCGCCTGACCGTAGCCACCCTGGAAGTAACGCTTCACTTCATTGGTGATGGTCTTGTAACGCTCACCGGAGAGCACGTTATACACCGCCTGGGTGCCCACGATCTGCGAAGACGGCGTCACCAGCGGCGGGTAACCCAGGTCGGCACGCACGCGGGGAATTTCCTCGAATACTTCGCGGATGCGATCCAGTGCGTTCTGTTCTTTAAGCTGGTTGGCCAGGTTAGACATCATGCCGCCCGGTACCTGGTTGATCTGCACGGACACGTCTTCGCGAGTAAATTCGCTTTCGAACTGGTGGTACTTCTTGCGCACTTCGCGGAAGTAATCGGCAATCTCGCTGAGCAACGTCAGGTCCAGACCGGTGTCATGCTCGGTACCCGCCAGTGCCGCCACCATGGCTTCCGTGGCCGGGTGGCTGGTGCCACTCGCGAACGCGGAGATGGCGGTGTCGATCCGATCCACACCGGCTTCGATGGCCTTCATCTGACACAGCGGCGCGAGACCGGCGGTGGAGTGACTGTGCAGTACCAGCGGCAGATCCACGGCTTCCTTGAGTGCCTTGACCAGATCATAGGTGGCGTAGGGCGTCAGCAGGCCGGCCATGTCCTTGATGGCAATGGAGTGGGCGCCCATGTCACGCAGCTGCCTGGCCATGGTCACGAACAGCTCCGGGGTGTGCACCGGGCTGGTCGTATAGCACAGAGTGCCCTGGGCATGCTTGCCGGATTGGTTCACGGCTTTCATGGCGGTTTCCAGGTTGCGCACATCGTTCAGGGCGTCGAACACCCGGAACACGTCCATGCCGTTGTCGGCGGACTTCTGTACGAACGCTTCCACCACATCATCGGCGTAATGGCGATAGCCCAGCAGGTTCTGGCCGCGCAGCAGCATCTGCAGGCGGGTGTTGGGCAGCGCCTCGCGCAGCTTGCGCAGACGCTCCCATGGGTCTTCCTTGAGGAAGCGCACGCAGGCATCAAAGGTGGCGCCGCCCCAGGCTTCCAGTGACCAGTAGCCGACCTGGTCCAGCTTCTCGCAGATCGGCAGCATGTCTTCGGTGCGCATGCGGGTGGCGATCAGCGACTGGTGGGCGTCGCGCAGGATTACATCGGTAATTTCGACTTTCTTGGCGTTAGGGTTACTCATGATCAATTCCTGTTTTCGGCAACGGATTACCAGCCGGCGTGGGCGGCAAGGGCGGTAGCAATGGCCAGCGCCATTTCCGTGGGATGTTTCTTTTCCGAGTACTGCAGCAGTTCCGGATGCTCGGGCACAAAGCTGGTGTTGAAATCCGCGGCGCGGAAATCCGGGTGCTGGAGAATCTGCTTGTAGTAGCTGGCGGTGGTGCGGATGCCATGCAGGCGCATGTCATCGAGGGCACGCTCACCGCGGGCAATGGCGTCGTCCCACTGCAGCGCCCACACCACCAGCTTCAGGCACATGGAATCGTAATAGGGCGGAATCTCGTAACCGGTATAGATGGCGGTATCCACTCGCACGCCCGGGCCGCCCGGCGCGTAGTAATGGCTCACCCGGCCAAAGCTGGGCAGGAAGTCGTTCTTCGGGTCTTCTGCATTGATGCGAAACTGTAAGGCATAGCCGCGAAAGCTGATGTCCTGCTGGCGGTAACTCAGCGGCAAGCCAGCAGCCACGCGCAGCTGCTCGCGGACAATATCCACCCCGGTGATCTGCTCGGTGATGGTGTGTTCCACCTGCACCCGGGTGTTCATTTCCATGAAGTAAACTTCGTTGCCGGTGAGCAGGAATTCCACCGTGCCGGCATTTTCGTAGCCCACCGCCTCGGCGGCGGTCACGGCCAGGCCACCAATATAGTTGCGCTGCTCGGGAGTGAGCTGCGGACTGGGAGCAATCTCGATGAGTTTCTGATTGCGGCGCTGGATGGAGCAGTCGCGCTCGTACAGATGAATCACATTGCCCTGGCTGTCGGCGAGAATCTGCACCTCGATATGGCGCGGATTGACGATGCACTTTTCCAGGAATACTTCCGCACTGCCGAAGGCCTTGGTGGCCTCGCTGATCACCCGCGGGTACTGGGTGCGCAACTCGTCGGCACTGTCGCAACGACGGATGCCGCGCCCGCCCCCACCGGAGGTGGCCTTCAGCATCACCGGATAGCCGATCTCGCCAGCCAGTGCCAGGGCATCGTCCAGATCCTTAAGGTTGCCTTCCGAGCCTGGCGTCACCGGCACCCCGGCGGCGCGCATGCTGTCGCGGGCCTGGGTCTTGTCGCCCATCTTGTGGATCACTTCGGATTTCGGGCCGATAAAGCGCACCCCCTGTTCTTCGCACAGGCGGGCAAAATCGGCGTTCTCCGACAGGAACCCGTAGCCCGGGTGGATCGCATCGCAGCCCACCTGCTTGGCCAGGCTGACAATCTTCTGCGGGTCCAGATACCCGGCAATGGGGTCATCGCCCAGGGAGTAGGCCTCGTCCGCGCGCTTCACGTGCAGGCCGTAGCGGTCGGGCTCGGTGTAGATCGCCACCGAGCGGATACCCATCTCGGCACAGGCACGAATGATCCGCACCGCGATCTCGCCCCGGTTGGCAATCAGGACTTTCTTCAGCATGAAAAGCTCCTCCATCGAGGGTGTGGAGGCTATGCCGGTCAAACCATAAGTGGAAATCAGAATCTGGTTAGGTGAATATAAGGTATTGCTTATAGTTTGGCGTTGAAGTCAGGTTTTATAAGGGCTGCAGCGGATCGCGCCCTGATCGCCAGATCCTCCGGCTGAAACAAATACAGCGGCTTTGTGGGAAATTCGGCTTGCAGGATGAAGGTCCTGGCACCGTGTCCGCAAGGCCGTCACCACCAGAGGCCCCATGCCCCAGACCTTCAACCAGCTCGCCAGCCGCCTCACCTTTCGCCAGTTACAGGTGTTCCTGACGGTGCATGAGTGCCGCAGCTACAGCCGCGCCGGCGAACAGTTGGGCCTCACTCAGCCCGCCGTCAGCAGCCAGATCCGCCAACTGGAAGCGGCGCTGGACATGCCGGTGTTCGAGTACGTGGGCCGCAAGCTCTACACCACCGCCGCCGGCGAGCGGCTGGCCGAGACGGCCGCGGGCATCTTCGAATCCCTGAAAAACCTGCAAACCGATCTCGCCGCTCAGCAGGGCCGGGTGGCCGGGGAATTGAAACTGGTGGCGGTGAACACCGCCCAGTATGTGGTGCCGTATTTGCTGACAGGGTTTGTGGCGGCGCATCCGGATGTGACCGTGAACCTGCGCGTGGTGAACCGCGCCGAAGCCCTGCGCCGGCTGGATGACAACGAAGATCACCTGATGATCATGGGGATCGTTCCGGAAGACAAACCGCTCAATGTACTGCCGTTTCTCGACAACGAACTGATCGCGGTGGCGACGCCGGAGCATGCGTTGGCCAAGGCCGACAGCATTACGCCGGAACGCTTTCTCAAGGAAAAATTGTTATTGCGGGAGTCAGGCTCCGGCAGCCGCCTGGCACTGGAACTGTTCTGCCAGGAGCGCCGCCTGGGTGTTACCCCCTTCATGGAACTGGGTGCCAACGACGCCATTAAGCACGCGGCCATGGCCGGCCTGGGTGTGGCCGTGCTGCCACGCCTGAGCCTGCGCGCCGAACTGCAACTGGGGCAGCTGACAGTACTACCCGTTAAAGGCTTTCCCCTGCGCCGCTCTTGGTGCGTGGTCTACCCCAAAAGCAAATACCCCACCCCCGCCATGTCCGCCTTCGTGGACTATGTGAGACAGAACCTCAAACAAATCGCCGCCAGCTTCCGCGAGCAAACAAGGCCGTAGGAGCGGCGCTCGAGCCGCGAACCGGGTTTTCCGTAGGAGCCATGCTCGCATGGCGATCCGCCGACGGCGGGGGCTAACCTTGGGAGCGGTGGTTCCACCGCGATAAAAGCGCCGCGTCGCAGCTATCGCGGTCGGACCACCGCTCCCACAAAAGATAAATTCGCCGTAGGAGCCTGCCTGCAGGCGATCTTTAATCTTCGAAACTCGAAACTCGAAACTCGCAATTCATTTGTCGCCTGTAGGTATACCCTCAACGGCACAGAGAGCTTCCCACCGAAAAGATCGCCTGCAGGCAGGCTCCTACGGGCTGGGCGTTCCTACCGATGCAAATCCTTCCAGCGCTTCTCCTCCGCCTTCCGCAGTCCCCGCTCTTTATCCAGAATCCCTTTCCAGTGCGCCACCAAGCCGTCCTCACCCACCGAAGGCAACGCCTCATATAACCGAATCAGCTCCTGCTTCAGCGCAGTAATCTCCGCCGAATCATTACCCGTTACAGTGGTGTTATTATCTGGGTGATACATGGTCCCGAATGCCACAAAATTCGCCCGTGCCTCGGTCAGCGAATACGCCCCGTTCGGCCCACCCCCCCAGCCCTGGGTGTCGGCATCATCCTCACCATCATCTTCCCAGATGCACAGGCAACAGATCTCATAGTGGTCTCGCCGCTCCAGCGTGGGATACCCGCAACAAGGACAAGGCACCCGCTCCAGCATCTTGTGCTTCTTCAACCGAACACCACTACACAGCGCCGGCCCAAACAAAGCCCGCCGCTGTTCCAGCAGCACCTGATTCTCGTCAGTCCAGGGAGGAGTTCGCATACCCACCAACACACCCAATCAAGGAGAAGCCACCATTAAACATCAACCCTTCCCCTTGTAGGAGCTCATGCTTGCATGGCGATCACCACCAAAGCCCTCGGCCTGCTGTCGGTGTGCCATTTACTCGCTGCGCTCACCTCTTCGGGGCCGTCTTTGACGTTCCTGGGCTTCGCCTGGAGAGCTTCTAAGCCCTCAAAATGAAATAAGCTCTGCCACTATTTCAACTTGGTCCCCAACCTGAAACAAGCACAGGCACCCAGTCAGCCCATGAATACCCAACCCAAGACGTATAGTATGGATCAGATAACCCGAAAGGATTCGGGCCCGTCCCCACAGAGCAAGGATGCCAGGAGACCCCATGAACACAGAAAAGCAGATCGAAATCTATCAAACTGCCGATGGCGAGACACAAATCGAGGTGAGGCTGGAGGATGAAACCCTCTGGCTAAACCAGAGACAGATGGCGGAGCTCTTTGACAAAGATGTGAGAACGGTCAATGAGCATATAAAGAACATCTTTTCTGACAAAGAGTTAGATGAGGATTCAACTATCCGGAAATTCCGGATAGTTCGCCAAGAGGGTTCTCGGCAGGTTGGGCGGGAAGTTGAGCACTACAGCCTGGATATGGCGATTTCGGTGGGCTACCGGGTGAACTCCAAAAAGGGCACCCAATTCCGCATCTGGGCTACCCAGCGCCTGAAAGAGCATCTCGTCCAGGGCTACACCCTTAATCGCCACCGCTTCGAGCGCAACGCCGTCGAACTCCAGCAAGCCCTCGCCCTGGTCCAGAAAGCCGCCCAAAGCCCCGAACTCTCTGGTAAGGCCGGCCGAGGCTTGGTAGACATCGTCTCCCGCTACACTCAAACCTTCCTCTGGCTACAACGCTACGATGAAGGTTTGCTGGACGAACCCGAAGGCGAGAAGGGTGGCAAGCTACCCAGCGAAGCCGAAGCAATGAGCGCACTGGCAGAACTCAAATCCCAGCTAATGGCTCGAGGCGAGGCCACAGACCTGTTCGCCCGTGTAAGAGAAGCCGGCTTGGCCGGCATCTTCGGTAACCTGGACCAGTCCGTCTTCGGAGAACCTGCTTACCCATCCATAGAAAGCAAAGCGGCACATCTTCTGTATTTCGTGGTCAAGAACCACCCGTTCTCCGACGGCAACAAACGCAGTGGTGCCTTCCTGTTCGTGGACTTCCTGTACCGCAACGGCCGCCTGCTCGATGCCAGCGGTAACCCCATCATCAACGACACCGGCCTGGCAGCCCTCACCCTGCTGGTAGCCGAATCGGACCCGAAACAGAAAGAGGTCCTGATCCGGCTGATCATGAATATGCTGAGCTGCAGCGCCAAGTAATCGTGGCTCTGGTAGATATAGCTACGGCAAGCTGTAACTCACCGTACAGCCGTGCAGCTTGAGTGTGTTGCCATCGACGGCCGGTGCCACATCGTCGGCGTAGTTGGCGGTCACCATCAAGGTATAGGCATATTGCGTGTTATCGATCACCAGCTCAGGAGCATCAGGATCAAACGGCGTCGCCGTGAGGGTTTGCAGGCCCACATTACTTGAGGAAGTGCTGGTGGAAAGAATGCTGTTGGTGGTTGCGGTCGTCAGATCCAGCTGGCGCAGTGTAACGGGATAGAAATTACTGTCCGCCGTGGTGCCATACAGCGCATCATCCACAAGGCATGAGAGTTCGGTCACGGTGGCCCCTTGGGGTAAATGCACGGGGGTGGTCAAGCTACAGCTGGCGGACTTCGCCCAGAAAAGGTCAAAGTAAACGTAATTCAAAATCCGCAGTTCCTGGCATGCCGACGAACTACTGTTGCTGCTGGTCCATTCAGAAAACGCGAATGCCGAAAATGACACCGCACCATCAACCACCTTCGCTTCCAGATCGGTAATCCGCTGATGGTTATCATCCACCGCCGATTTCACCGAATCGAAATTGCCATTCACTTCTTCCGCCAGGGCCGGCGTGTTCGGCACAAAGGTAGTGAGCCCGGTCACGTCCGACGCCATCAGCGGCGTGGAAAGTGAGCCCACCAGCAGCACCAGCCCACCGTTAAACCATCGTGTAATCCTTGTGGTATTCATTGCCATTCCACCTCATTCCAGTTGCTGCTATTCCATTCCGTTTTCGTGCTGCTGTCCGGTGCGTTCAATGACGCAGGCGGCGGTGGATTCGAACTGGACGAACCGCCGCAGCCACTAAGCAAAAATAGACAGGTGCACAGCACGCCGACCAAACCGGCGCGTTTGTGTTGAGATGGTTTCATGATGCCCCCGTGGGTTTCCTTGGCGTGCGTTATTGCCTTTTCTCACCGTAAAGGGGTGAGTGAAGGCTCGCCAACGAGGGGGTCACAGTTTCAACAGGAAGGAGACAGTGTGCAGGGTAGAAGGTAGAGGGAAGAGGAAGAAGGTAGAGGGCAGAGAAGAGGCTCAAACGGTGAGCAGCAACGCCCGCTCCCACATCCAGAAAATCGCCAGCGAACCGATGGCATACACCGCGACCGTTTGCAGATGCTGTGCCTGGCGTTGCATCAGCATATGGATCAGCAACACCGCGGCCACGGCCAGCAGCTGGGCCAGCTCCAGGCCCAGGTTGAAGCCCAGCAGCGTCACGATCAGATCGGCCCCTTGCAGCCCCTGGGCATTGAGCACATTGGCAAAACCAAGACCGTGCAATAACCCAAACAGGAGCGGCGCCGCCATCACCACTGCCGTGCCGGTACGCCGCGCAGCCGGACGGCTCAACTGTACCGCCATAAACAACAGGCTGGCCGCGATGGCCAGTTCTGCCATTGTAACGGGTACTGTCAGCAGCCCAGTGGTGGCCAGCGCCAGAGTCAGGCTGTGTCCCAGGGTAAAGCTGGTGATGGCGATCAGCAGCGGTTTGCCCCGGCGCAGCCACAGGGTCAGGCCGATAATAAACAGCAGGTGATCCCAGCCGGCCAACAGATGAACCACGCCAGACAGCGTGGCGCCCGCTAGTACGTCAACATTCTGGGGGGAGTGGCGCAATGCAAGCGAGGGCGACTGGGCGGTGAGCAAGCGGCTGTGCGACAGCCCATCGCGGTTATAAAGCTGAGCCACGGCCTGATAATCTCCCAGTCCATCAAGGCGGATTTCAGTGGGGACGGAGGTGCAACGCAGCCGCCACACTGACCAGTGAGCACGTTCCTCTCGCCACCTTCGCCCCGGCGTCACCTGGCATGCCTCAGGAAAGATGGGCACCGGTGTTTGCGCCTGTGGCACACCGGATTTCAGGCTGACTTGAAACGTGTCTGGGGCAGTCTGTTCCGCCTTGAGCAGCATCGGCACCAGGCCGTGGGCGGTCGCCGTGCTGGTCAGTGCGCAAAGCAGAAATATCGCCAACAGGCTGCGCCGCATGGGTTAGTCCTCCCAGCTCACACGGTACTGTTGGCGCAACGCGGCCAGACCCCGTTGCAGGGCAGCGTGCTCCTGCGCCGCGTGCCAGGCCAGATAGGCCTTGTCCCGGTCCACCGGTATCTGCTGGGTTTGCCGTTGTTCGATCCAGACCAGATGCTCGCCAAACACACTGCTCACCGGCCCGGCCCATTGCCGAGTGGGCAATGCCTCCAGCTGCTTCACGAAACCGGGCCCGAAGGCCTTGGCCAGTGATCGGTCCGTGGCGTGCGTAAAAATATTGCCGGCCAGAAACGGCTCGGAATGGCGCGCTGCCGCCTCGGGCGCAATGTCGGACAGTGCCCGTAATTGTGATTCGGCCGAGGGCCCTGTACGCAGCACATGGGAAAGGTGCCAGCGGCGCGCGGTGGTCTCGGCGGAGGCGGCATAGCGAGCCAGTTGCTCATCGCTGGGGACGACCTCTGCCTCGCTGCGCAGCGTGGCCTGCATGCGTAGCAGCAGTCGTTTTCTTACCACTGGATCCAGCAAGGGCATGCCTAGTGCCTTGGCGGTGGCCAGCAGGTCGGCGTCGTCATCGTGACCATGTTCGGTGAACGCCAGATTGTCGCGCAGCCGCCGCCGCACGATGGGATCGGTACGGTCCCAGCCCCGCGCCAGAGCTTCTTCAATCAGGATGCGTTCGTCCACCGTGGCCTGCAGCGAGGCCGCAAACTCTTCCGGCGTCAGCGGTCGGCCCAGCTGTTGGCGCCACTCGGTTTTCAGCGTGTCGATGTCGGCAGCGCTAAAGTGAATCTCCCTTCGCACGGGCGCGGTATCTTCCGCGATCCCGCCGTAGACAAAAAACGCCAGGCTGCCAATCAGCACGCAGTGCAGCAGAGGCTGTCGCAACACGTTTCTTGTGATCACTGTTTGTACCAGATCGGTGATGCCCAGGCGCGCTCCTGAAGTCGAGTCGGCGTGTTGCCGTTTTCAATTTCGCAGCAGGCCGCCCACTCTTCCTGGGGATCGCTGCAATCCAGATCGGCAGGGGCATTCAGGCACTGCCGGGTGAGCCAGCGGCAAGTAGGCGCTTCCACCACGCGGGCATAATAGAAGGCACTCTGGTCTGCCTGAAAATCCGGGTCGTCCCACACCGCGCACATCTGCCGCGGGCCGTCCCCGGATACCTGGCAGGTGTCATCATCCAGCGACCAGTCACTGTTGCCGGTGGCAATGTCATACACCTGCTCGCGGGCCTGAGACTGACCGTTGGCATCTTTCTCAATCCAGCCTTTCACGATTTGCACCCGCTCCAGCGGCACACTCACCGAGCGATCATTTTCCCGCGGGAACGTATCGGCGGTGGCCCACACCGCAAAACGTGGCGTGCCCTGACCGGCATGCAGCTCGCCGCCCATGGGTACCCCGGCTGCATAACCGGTTTCCACAAAGGCGCGCCCGCCACGCTGGCACAGATCCTCCGGCAACAGTTCGGTGCTGCCACCAAATACCCGCAGCTGCATGCGTGGGCCGCTGGTGCCGTAGGTTTCCTTGCGTTGCATGGCGGCAAACAACGACTCACGGGTATTCTCTTCCGCCCACACCACGGCCAGGCCACCGGGGTTATTGAAGTAGTCATCCTTCACCCCTTGCGCCGGAGGCACATCCCGGTGACCGACAAAATTGTCTTCGTCCACCGCACCCGGCAAACCGAAGTGACTGTCGGTGCTGGCAATGAACCCGTACTGGAACGGGTTCGCCCCTTTGCTCTCTTCAATCAGCAGGCCTTCCTTCAAACCGTGGCGCACATAGTTAAGATGTTCCGGTGCGGCGGGAATCGGGTTAACGCCCAGGAAAAATTCAAAAAAGTTAGTGGCGGGCAGCTTTTCGAAATCACAGAGGGGGTCATTCGGGCTGCCGTTCTCTGCCTGCACACACTCGGAATCCCCCTTCACCTGAAAGATTTCAATCAGCGGTTCGGCGCGGCGCTTGTCGGCGATGTCGTAGCCATCCTCATCCGGCCCGGCAAACATGCGCCCGTTACTCAGATTGGAGTTGTGGGGGATGGTCAGGTAATCGCAATCACCGGTGCAGGCCTCATCCAGTTGTTGCCACAAGAGGGAGGGGTCCGGGGCCTCATACACACTCACCGGCGCCTCGGGTACTTCATCGCCCACGAAGATCACATTGCGGTGCATGTTGTCGCTCATGGGCGACATGGTGTACTCGTAACCATTGAATGCGGTGAAACACCCCGGCTGATTAAAACGCTCTGCCTGCAGCTGGATATCCAGCCACGGCCCCCGTGCTGCCGCCCGGCACTTTTCTCCGGTCACGCCACAGAACAGCGGGCGATGCACTTCGTTGTCGGTGAGTAGCAGTGGCTCTTCAAGGCTGAGGTTGGGAAACTGCACCAACTGACCAAACCCGGCCCAGCCGCCGCCAAACAACAGAAAGCCCAGCTCCCGGTCCTGCCGATAGGTCTGACACTCCGGCGAGGCATACGCCACCGGATCCAGAGCCGGGTCTTCACACAACTGCCGTTCCCCCAGCCACTCGCCATGGTCGGTAATGGCGGCAAAATCCAGTGGCCGGTCAATCTGGTAGGGCGGAATCAGGGAATTGCCCGCCGCATCATAGGGCGGCGCGGCCACCGGCTGCCCCAGCGCAAACTGGTACGCCCCTTCCGGCGTCAGCTGCGCCGCCACCGCATCCAGGGAATACACCGTATGCAGATGCAGTTCACCAAAGTAGGCATTGCGCAGCGGGTTCGGCGGCGTGCGGTCACAGGTCAGCACTTCCGGCGGAGGCGGTGCAGGTGTCTGCGGCTGGTTGGGCGTGGGGCGGGTGTCGGCCGCGGCCGTGGAGGGGGCAGCCCCGTCACTGCTGTCACCGCCACAGGCGGCCAGCAACAAACAACCCAGGAGTGTTGGCAGTACAGCTTTCATGGCAAGTCCCGTCAATCATCAGCACGCCCGGCGTACCGATCAAAAGCATCGCCCACAAACGCGGCGATTCATCCAAACCCGACCACCCGCACACATAGGGTGATCTTGAGCCGCCTTGACAGCTTTCTCGCTCACGCGAAACGTTAGTGGCGGTAACCCCTAAACGTAGGGGATCGGCAGGCTCAGGTCAGATTCGTTGAGTAGGGGCTTTGTCACGCTTTGTGCACTTTGGTGCCAGCTTGGAAACAGCCACGCTGTGATGGCTGGCTGGAGAAGAGAACGAATTTAAGGCTTTAGCCAAGAAAAGCATGCTTACAAATAAGCATGGATCTGGCGTGCCTCTGAAGGTGGGAGAAGTGAAGAGTCATTGATACTGGCGAACTGAAAGTAAAGCGAGATCAACAGGCGCCAGTATTTGCAATGCTATGGCTATATGAAACTCAAGCTTCAGGCTCAATTTGTTCCTGTCCACAACCACTTCTTAACCACATCATAATTCCCGAGCACTACCTGCTGCGCCTCCGGGCCACGATGATCATGATCATCAAGCCGCAGGAGCTGAACAATGTAATTCGCCATGGCCGCTCGGCAAGGTATCGCCAATGCGCCTCGCGTCATCCCGTAATCCCGGGCAATGACTTTCTGTTGCGCATCAGACAAGCGTGGATCTGGTACCACCTTCAAGGTCAGTGACTTCTGCCAGGCTTTATCCTGGTCTGCGCCCTGTTCTCCCGGCAGGGTGATCTCAGGCTTGTCCATGATCCGGCTGAGAACGAAATCCCGATAATCACTGTTCTTTTCACACCAGGCTCTCACGTGCCAGCGCATGCCGTTATGCACCACGGTATGAGGCTGAATTACCCGGTATTCCGGCTCGGGATTGTTCAGGGAGGTGTATTCAATCTCCACCCGCAATCCTTCCCGGCAGGCCTGCAAGATGGGGCGTAACACTGCCGGGCGTAGGTCTCGTGAAGGTGGCAGCAATACCTCGGTATTCAGCTCGCGTACGTCCAGTGCCTCGAAGGCGCAGCTCAGATCTTCCCGGGAATGCATCATCTGCAGATACTCATCGGCCTTGCCGCGAGTGAATACCGGCTTGAACGCTTTGGCTGGCTTATAGCCTTTGAGTGAAAGGTCATACTCCAGATTGCCCGGCGCATACTCATTCAGATAGAGATTGATATCTTTGCTGGCCTGCTGGCGCCCAATGCCGAAGGCGCGCACCAGATGATTGGTGGTCAGTCGTCCTTCCCACAGGGCAATGACCTCAATCAGCCGGTACCGCAATAACAAATCCCAACGCAGCGGCCAGTCAGCCGCATTCTTCCCCGCTGTACGCGCCATGTTGTGCTCCAAAAAGCGACACATGCCGAAAGGCGACATGTTCATGTAGTCAGTATTGGCATGACGATAGTAAATGCATAATGTGGGGCTGTCATCAAGGGTTTGATGAGACCGCAGCAGGGATGCTGCACATTCAGGAAAAAAGGAAGTCGCAGGTTATGGCGAGTTGTTCACGATGCGGGATGGCAGGTGATAAAGAGCGCACCCACAGCAAGGGGCTCAGCCTGGTCACGATCCCCTATAAAGAAGGGCAGGGTGCAGGGCGTATTCTGGTCTACTGCCGGGACTGCTGGACAGAAATGGCAGAGCTCGTCGCCGAAGTCATTCCGATGGAAATGGTCAGCCCCGGCGTGCTTCTGGATCTCTATCGCACCGGCAAAACCACCTCCGACCCCTTTTCCGCCTGCGAGCTGTTGTTTGGCCGTGCGGAACCGGAGCTGGTGCGCGAAGCGCAAGTCCTGATTAGCCGGAACGGCCGCTAGTGGGAGTCAACATGAAAGACCTGCGCACCTATCTCCCGCTAGTTGTACTGTGGGCCAAAAAGCACCATGACCATATCCAGGAGCACGGCACTGAGCTCAACGAAGAAGGCATGGAAATGGCCAGAAGCGTGGGCGTAGCAGAGCCAGAACGCATCCGCATCATGCTGGTGGACGAGATCCCCTTCCAGGAAGACCCGGTGGTCTACAGCCTGGCAAAGAGCGTCGGCATGCTCAGCGGTCAGGTCACGGGCATCACATTCGGCCACTCCATCTATATCGTCAAAGGCTGCCAGTCCGCCCGGCTCTACAGCCACGAATTCCGCCACGTCCACCAATACGAAGTGCTCGGCTCCATTGGTGCCTTCATGGATGTGTATCTCGAGCAGGTCATGACATCCGGCTACCACCAGGCGCCCCTGGAGCAGGACGCCCGCCAGTTCGAGATCGGGCCCTGACAGGAGGAGCACCGCTCAAGGTGCGAACTACCCGCCGTAGGAGCCCTGCGTGCCCTTTAGGGTATGCCTGCAGGCGATCCTCTAACCTGACGGACCCGCTCATGAAAAAGTACCACCAGACACTAGACCTCACACCCGAATGTGATACTGTCCACAAAAACAATGAACAGGCTTCACAGCGGGCCAGGAAGGCTCGAATGATGTCGATTTGATGTCATTTAGGGAAAAGGAAGAAAAATGGGGATCGACTACAAGACACTCAAGAACCGTCAGCGCCAGGAACGGGATAACTACCCCGACAACCTGGGCCTGCGCGTCCACCGCGCCCTCAGCTGGTTCAACCGCGCCGAACAGGAAGCCGACCCGGACAGCCGCTTTATCTTCCTGTGGATCGCCTTCAACGCCGGCTATGCCAAAGCTATTCGCGTCCTGCTGGATCCACCCTGTGTCTATTTCTGTTTGCGGAATTACCAGAACGGCAAAAAAACCGGAGCGCAGTGGAGCTGTGGCTTGGGTGTGGTTAAAAAAGCGCCAATCCGACTTTGGCAAAACAGGGTGCCCTGCTGGCCGAGAACGGGAGTGTGATCTGCTGTAGCATACCAATACGGCTGATGGGCAAATAAGATGCGTCGAAAGCATTAGGCGTGTGCTCGGCGATCGCGCCAGTTCAGTAGGGAATCCTGGGTGCGGGTTGCTAGTTTTGAGTCGTGAGTAAGGAAATGCTGCAATGATTCCATATAGACATAACGCTGCCTGCGTGGCTCGCACATCAATATTTGAACTTTGCCTCTAATCAAGCTATTTCCGAGGCGATTAAAGGTCGAGTCTCAATCGGACCGGATCTTAAAAGGTGCATTTCTTCTGTTTGAGATGGAATGTAAAGCCAGTTTGCGGGCAATTTGGTCCAAGGTTCGAGCGAGAGCACTTAAATTACATTATTGGTCAATAAATGAACAATGGCGTGGTGAGGTTAGTAGCAGAGCTCCGGCTAGTTGTTGGATTTCTGGGCGAAAAGGCCCAGAGCGACTGGTGGGGAAGCAATTTCTTAGGTGGCACTAGTGGGGCATTTTTGGCGCCAGTATTTTCTCGTACCACGATGCTTGCTCGCTACCATGGTGTCTGCGAAGCAGCAACAATTGTGCATGATGAACATATTGGTCTGGGAGAAAATTTTCACTTATACCGACTCCCCGATGCTATTGAGCGTGCGGTGGCTCAAGAGGTTGCCGGTTTAGAGGAAAAACGGCTCTTGGATTCAGTGCTGTGCAGTAGTAGTGCCGCGTTGGATAGGCTAAAGACTCTGGCCGACGGGCAAGAACAGAAGGTCGAGGGGCCGGTGGTGGTAGGGAGTTATTCTGACGCAAATCTAGATGCCACGATGAGACAGTCTGCGCAGCACTACCTGATGGCATTTACTCAAGGCTACAAATGTTTTCCTTATTTGCGTGAGGCGACCTGAGCGTGTCCAGGGCCGTATATACAACTCAGCTGCAAGCGGGGCTCGGCCTTGTTGAAGAGACAAGGCTATTGTTGTCACTTTATGAAAAGAATCTCACTAGCAGCCAACTTTATGAGAAGGCTTTGAGTTCGGGCTTTTTTCCGCAGGTTTCAGCTCGGCGCTTAAGGAATATCGTCGTAGAGTGCTTTTTCCCAAGATATATAAAAACCGAATCGGCTCAGTACTTGAAGCGATTGGTGCCCAACTTGCAGTCTTCGACTATCAATCAATTGTTCTTGCTGTATACAGCATTCGCAAATGAAATTCTTCTGGACTTCATTCGTGAAGTGTACTGGGAGCGTTACTCTGGTGGTTTTGATGCTATTAGCACCGATGATGCCAAAGATTTTGTCTTGCATGCCGTTAGAGATGGGATGACGCAAAAAGCTTGGTCAGATACCACGATAAAAAGAGTCTCATCATATCTGCTTGGCTGTTGTGCGGATTATGGTCTGTTGTCATCCAGAAGAGGTTCCAAGCGCCATATACAGCCAGTTCGAATACAAGAAATAACAGCGCTATATCTGTCCTATGACCTTCATTTTAAGGGGTTTGGTGACAACGCAGTAATTAGTCATGCGGCTTGGTCGCTTTTTGGTCTCGAGAGCGCAGATGTCAGGGAAGAATTAAAACGGTTGGCAAAAAATGGCTGGATCATTGTGCAGTCGGCGGGCGATGTGACACGAATAAGCTGGCAATTCAAAACCATGGAGGAGGTGGTCAATGTCGTCACTCAAGGCTGATTTCAATGAGCTAATGGAGCGCATCAAGGCCGGTAGAGATTTTGGTCACGCAAGCTTTGAGCCCATTTTTTACCTGGTTTTTTCGCCTTCTTCAATACTGGAAGTCAAAAGGCAAATGCCTGCATGGGAAGCGAAGCTTCGTAACGACGGGTGGAGCGTGCATAAGTTTTCCATTGCTGAAGAAATACAGAAAATTCTCGATGCGGCGCCATTGAAAAAGATCTGGATCGCGGCAGATAACAAGGCGCCGTTGCAGTGGGAAAAAACTAACAAGGCATTGGCGAATGCGCTGACTAACGGTTCTCTACAGGAGCGCTTAGAAGCTGTGCTGCACGATCTCGAAGGTCAGCCCAGTGCTATTTTATTAGTGACAGATGTAGAAGCACTTCACCCTTACATGCGAATTGGTTCTATCGAGAGTCAGCTGCAGGGAAAATTTCATGTGCCTACTGTCTTCTTCTATCCTGGTGTAAGAACCGGAAAAACTCAGCTGAAGTTCCTGGGGTTCTACCCGGAAGATGGCAACTATCGATCAGTTCATGTAGGCGGCTAAAACATAGAATGAGTACTGTTTTGGGGAAAAACGATGGAAATTAAACAGTTATTCGATAGTAACAAAGATATCTATCGAACAATCGAAAAAGTTATCACCTACGGTGCGTCCCAAGAACAGCGCTTGAAGGCCGAAATCTCTGAGTACGTGGTGACGGAAAGCATCGAAGAGCAGTTCGAAAAACTGTTGGGAAAGATGCAGTCGGCCATGGAAGCCGGTGGGGAAAATGAAGTCGGCGTCTGGGTGTCGGGCTTTTATGGTTCGGGTAAAAGCTCATTTACTAAGTACCTGGGGCTGGCGTTTGATGATAGCGTTACCATCGACGGAACCCCTTTCATTCAGCATTTACAGAATCGTTTTAAGAAGCAAACCACTAAGCAGTTGCTATCTACCGTAGCAAAGCGATTCCCCGCGGCCGTGGTTATGCTTGACCTGGCCAGTACCCAGCTTGCCGATGCCAGCATGAAAGAGGTATCGACAGTTCTTTACTACAAGATCTTGGAATGGGCGGGCTATTCGCAAAACCTCAAGGTCGCCGCCTTTGAGCGCAGGCTGAAAAAGGAAGGCCGGTATGAGGAATTTCTCAACATCTTCTCCGACCAACTCGGCGGCGAGCAGTGGGCTAACTATCGCAACGACCCCCTGGTTGTAGATAGTGTGGTGCCAGAAATCGCGCACCAGATGTACCCTAATTACTTCAAAACCGCCGAATCATTCTCCACAGTAACCGAAGACTGGGTGGTGTTTACCGACCGGCAGGTAGAGGAGATGCTGGAGATTGCCCGTGAGGCGACTGGTAAGGAATACATCATCTTTATTGTGGATGAGGTGGGCCAGTATGTGGGTTCCCGTCAGAACCTGATCTTGAACCTGGACGGCCTGGCCAAAAACCTCAAAAACATCGGCGATGGCAAAGTCTGGATTGTCGGTACGGCTCAGCAAACCTTGACCGAGGATGATCCTAAAGCCTCGCTGAACTCACCAGAGCTGTACAAGCTAAAAGACCGCTTCCCCATTCAGATTGACCTTGAAGCCAACGATATCAAAGAGATTTGCTACAGCCGCTTGCTGGGCAAATCACCGAGTGGTGAAACGGAACTCGGTACCCTGTTCGATAAGCATGGCCAGGCCCTGCGTCACAACACCAAGCTGGTGGACGCTCGCGCCTATGGCGCCGATTTTGACAAGCAGACCTTTATCAATCTGTACCCGTTCCTGCCGGCGCACTTCGATATCCTGCTGCATCTGTTGGGCGCACTGGCGAAATCCACTGGCGGTATCGGCCTACGTTCTGCGATTAAGGTGATTCAGGACGTATTGGTAGAGGGTGCTGACCACAGTACCCCCATAGCCAACCAACCGGTGGGATGGCTGGCCACCACGGTCACTCTGTTCGATGCACTCAAGAAGGACATCGAAAAAGGCTACCTGTCGCTCTACCAATCGGTGGGCAAAGTAAAGATTCGCTTTCCTGACTCCAAGTTGCACCAGGATATCGCCAAGACGGTCTGTGTTCTGCAAATCCTGGGCAATCTACCCATCTCTATTCAGAACGTCACCAGTCTCATGCATGGTGGTGTTGCCGATGTATCGGCGGCAGATCAGGTAAAGAAGGCGGTCGAAGAGCTGATTAGTGATGCCATCGTGCCGCTGGGTGAGCAAGATGGCAATCTGTGCTTCCACAGCGAAAAACTCAACGACATAGAGCAGGAGCGGGGCACGATCCCCCTGCGGGCGGTAGAGCTGCGCCGTATTCAAAATGAAACCTTGCGCGAGGCCTACTCGCCACTGCCCTCAACCCACCTGAATGGCACTTTGTCGGTACAAACGGGGCTCAAGGCGCAAACGTCCGGAGGCGTGCCTGCCTCACTTTCCGGTGAACGTAATACTGTACAAACCGTGGTCGAGCTGGTTGACCCCACCGACTACGAAGCCGCCAAGGCCAGGCTGACCGAAGAGAGCCGCCACAAGAGCGCCAATTACACCATCTTGCTGTTTGGCCGTACCTCGCCAGAGATGGAGGAATTGACCGCAGAAATCTACCGCAGCAAAGAGATCGTCAATAAATACCGCAACGAGCCGGATCAAGAGGTCAAGGAATACTGCAACGGCCAAACCGATCGCGCCAATCGCCTGATGGGTGAATTGGAACGACTGATTAAGCGCAGCCTGGTTCAAGGGTCGTTTATCTTCCGGGGTGAGGTCACCGCAGTAGAGAGCATCAACCAGGATCTGATCGAGGCGGCGCGCAAGCATCTCGCCAGCGTGGCCGAGCAAGTCTTTGATCGGTACAACGAGGCACCGGTGAGGGCGGGAACCGACCTAGCAGAGAAATTCCTTCGTCTCGGTAACCTGAGCGGTGTCACCAATGCGACAGACCCTTTGAGCTTGGTGCAAACCCAGGGCGGCAGGCCGTCCATCAATACCGGCCATAAAGCTATCACCAGTATTCGGGACATGATCGAGCGCCAGGGTTCCATCGAGGGTAAACGCCTGATCGATCTGTTCACCGACGCGCCCTATGGCTGGTCACAAGATACGCTGCGCTACCTGGTGGCGGCCATGCTGGTTGCCGGAGAGATCAAACTAAAAGTCGCAGGCCGAGAAGTCACGGTAAATGGTCAGCAGGCTATCGATGCCCTGAAAACCAATAACGCTTTCAAGTCTGTTGGCGTCTCCCTGCGCGAAGAACGGCCCAGCAATGAGATCCTGGCCAAGGCCGCTGAACGATTGACTGAACTCAGTGGCGACATGGTCGTGCCACTGGAGGATGACATCAGCAAGGCGACCACCAAGCTTTTCCCCCAGTTGCAGCACCAATACGGTCCCCTGGCAGAAAAGCTGAAGGGCCTGAAGCTGCCCGGTTCAGATCGTCTGGAAAGCCTCAGCCAGGATATCAAGGATATTCTGTTCACCGACGCTTCCGATGCACCCCAGCGACTGGGTGGGGAAGAATCCGAGCTCTACGCCAACCTCAAATGGGCGGCTGACCTGAAACGCGCATTGGAGCAGGGCCTGGAGCAAACCCTGGGCGAGCTGCAGCAACATCGCCGTGAGCTGGATAGCCTCCCTGCCAGTGGCACGCCTGGCCAACTAAAAACCGAGTTGCAGGATGAAATCGCGGGTTTGAATGAGCGCCTAAACCATGCGGACTTCTTCAAGTACAGCACCGAGTTCGCCGGCAGTTTAACGACCTTGAAATCCAGGGTGCGCGATACCGCCATTGCCCTGCAAACCGAGCAGCAACAGCGCATTACCGATGCCGAGCAAGACCTGCGTCGGCTGTCAGAGTGGCCGGAGTTGACTCAGCAGGAACAGAACAACCTGCTGGCCGACCTGGAAAAGCTGGCTGTTACCGCCAGCGAAGATCTCACGGGCCTGCGCCTGCTCGTTAATCAGGAGTACGCCATTCAAAGCCAGGTGCAGGATATCAAACAGCGTATCCAGCGTATTGGCCAACAGCGCTTGCAAGACAAGTTGCGCGAGGAGCAAGAGAAGGCCATTGCGGAGGGTAAGAAGAAGATCTCTCGCACTCTTAAACCGAAACCGCAGATTACCTCCATCGCCGAGCTGGATGCCCTGATTGCCGAGCTGCAACAGCTGCGCGGCGAGCTGAAATACGCCCATGAGTTTGAACTGGTTATTGGGCTTGGCGACGACGACCCACAAGAATCCTAACAAGGCTGTACAGTAAATGGCATTTGATCAGAGTACCCGCAACCGCCTGCAGAAGTTTGTTAACGATGCACGAAACCTGTTAACCGAGGAATTTACTCGGCAGTTGCAGGCAACCTATGGCCTTGATCCCAAGGCCGGTTCTGTCGCGGCTGTCGATTCGCTGACACATCTGGATAATCGGCAGCGGCAAGTTGCCAATTTACTACGTGAGATCGTCAATCATTACGTCGCTAACAGTTCAGGTAAGAATGAAAAAGAGAAGAGTCGCCAGGCGTTGGATCGCCTTGTGCGCGAGCAGGGCTTTACCATTCTCAATCGCATCGCAGCTTTGCGGATGGCAGAGGCTCGTGGCCTCTTAATCGAATCTGTCGCCAAGGGCTACAACTCCAAGGGTTTCCAACTTTATAAGATGGTGGCCGGTACCAGCCATGGCGAAACCGGTGATGCTTACCGGAATTACCTGTTCAGTCTCTTCGATGAGTTCAGCGTTGATCTGGAGCTGCTATTTAGTCGGCACAGTGCCCAGGGCCAGCTTTTTCCGCGAGAAACGGCACTGCTGGAGCTGCTGGAACAGGTCAATCATCACGAAATTGAGCACCTGTGGGCCGAGGATGAAACCATCGGTTGGATCTACCAGTATTACAACTCGCAGGAAGAGCGCAAAAAAATGCGCAAAGAATCCAAGGCGCCACGCTCCAGTCGCGAGTTGGCCGTAAGGAACCAATTTTTCACGCCGCGCTATGTCGTAGAATTCTTGGTAGACAACACACTAGGCAGGCTTTGGTTTGACGCAACGGCCGGGAGGACCAACTTGTATGAGCGTTGTCAATGTCTTTTGGTCCAGCCGGAGGAGTTGGGAGAGAAGCGCACTAACACGCCACCGACCACCATGCGTGACCCACGCACGCTCAAACTGTTAGACCCGGCCTGCGGCTCCATGCATTTTGGGCTGTATGCATTCGACCTTTTCCTGGAAATATACCGAGAGGCTTGGGCATGGGAACAAGAGCTCGGGCCAGGAAGTCTCGATGTTTATACTCATGTGGAAGATGTGTTGCTGCCATTAAGACAGATTTACGCTTCAGAGTCTGATTATCTGCGTGATGTGCCAAGGTTAATTATCGAGCATAACATCTATGGCGTAGATATCGACCCCCGAGCAGCCCAGATCGCCACCTTGGCTCTTTGGCTGCGTGCTCAACGGGCATGGCATGAGGCGGGGATCAAGGCACAAGACCGACCCACAATTGCCCGAGGGCATGTCTTAGCGGCTGTTGCGCCGCCAGCCGAACAGGATCTGCGAGAGCGCTTTGCCGCCCAACTCGATACGTTAGATGCCGAGCTATTTACTCAAACCTTGCAATTATTAAAAGGTGTTCCCGAACAGGGGGTTTTACTGCAAGTCGAGCAGGAACTGCCTCGGCTGGTGCGGAAGGTTTGTGGTGAGCACGGCAGCTTGTTTAAAGAAGCGGACGAGCAAGCGTGGCAAAAGGCAGAAATACGATTGCGTGCTGCTCTGACGGAGTTTGCAGAAGCGGGGCAAGGTTGTTTTCAGAATCGACTATACGCCCAGGATGCTCTGGAAGGGCTGCGGTTGATCGATCTGTGCCGCGAAGCCTTCGATGTAGTGGTAATGAACCCTCCTTTTGGTGCACTGGCAGCAAATACAAAAGCAGAACTCAGCAAGGCCTATCCGAACAGTAAAAATGATCTATTGGCAATTATGGTTGAGCGCGGCCTCGAATTGTTGTCCGCCGGTGGCCGTATAGGTGCTATTACGTCTCGGACCTGCTTTTTCCTATCTAGCTTCACACGCTGGAGAGAAGAAGTGATCTTAACTAAGTCTCGGCCTCAATGCATTGCTGATCTGGGACTTGGGGTGATGGACGATGCGCTTGTTGAGGCTGCTGCCTACGTATTGGAGAAAGTGGAATGACCTGGTTCCTCCGAGTTTTGGAAGATAAAGACAAAGAGAACTCTATTCGCGAGATCATCCAAGTGTATCGCACTGGTGTGGACAGTAAAAAGGTGTTTCAAGTTCGTCCAGACTTGTTGGCTGAACTACCGGGGGCACCGTTTGCCTACTGGATTCCCCCAGCAATCCGGAGTGCTTTTGAAAGATTCCCCTTGTTTGAGGAAGCGCGGCCTACCGGTTTAGAGAAGATATGCAAGCCTGTTGAAGAGATTTGGCCAGAGGCGCGTATTGGATTGCAGACCTCCGATGATTTTCGTTTCGTTAGAGGGTGGTGGGAACCACTCAATGGTGACAAAAAATGGCTGCCGTTTGCGAAAGGTGGGCCTTATTCGCCGTTTTATGGCGACATCCACTTAGTGCTCAACTGGGCACTTGGTGGTGCAGAAATCAAGAATTTTATAGACATATCCAGCGGTAAGCTCATGTCGCGTCCGCAGAATACAAACTATTTTTTCCGGCCGGGTCTTACCTGGAGCCTCCGGACGAAAAGTCGCCTTTCCGTGCGTGTTTTACCCTCAGGCTGCGCTTTTTCAAACAAGGGCCCCAGTGTGTTCTGTGAGAATAACGACCCTGAGCAACTTCTGGCGCTACTGGGTCTGTGTAATACAGCTCAGTTTTACGAGCTAGTTGAGGTCCAGCTTGCTGCCGCCGATGCACAGTTGGGCGGGGCGGCGCATTCATTTGAAGTGGGTGTAATTCAGCGCACACCCCTTCCACCAGTTCCCCAAGATGACGCGAAAGAGTTGGCGCAGTTGAGTCATAGAGCCTGGAGTATAGCCCGTCGTACTTTTAGCGCGGTCGAGACCTCTAGGGAGTTTTTGTTGCCGACATTTTTACTTGCCAAGCTGGGGCTTATGAATGTGAAGCAAGACCGGGAAGAAGAGGCCTCCATTCGTCAACAGATCGAATGCATAGGAACGAGGCTATACGGGTTTATGTCTGGTGAGAGCGAATATCATAGTGATCGAGGAGCATCAGATGGTGAACTTAGTGAAGGCGACGAGGATGATGGTGACAACCATATAGAGTCTGATGTAGAGACAGATCCATGTGATGGGATGCAGTCGTGGGCTGTCGGGGTAGCTTTTGGTCGCTTCGACTGGCGTTTGGCCACACGTGAGCGCGAAGTGCCAGCTCAACCCAACCCCTTTGACCCACTGCCTATTAAAAGCCCGGGAATGCTACCCGATAGTACAGAACCTTTCCATGCTCACGCCGGCATCCTGGTTGACGATGAGGGACACCCCCATGACCTGGCGTACCTTTTGGAAGAGGTTCTGCAACGAGTCGATGCGCCGGTGCATGTGGATACGCGCCGTTGGCTACAACGGGAATTTTTTCCTTTTCATCTTCAGCGTTATTCCAAAAGCAGGCGAAAAGCGCCTATCTATTGGCCCTTGTCCACCTTATCCGGCAGTTACACCCTCTGGCTCTATTACCCAGATCTGACCAGCCAGACCTTGTTTACTGCTGTGAACGATTTTATCGAGCCTAAGCTCCAGCAAGTTCGTGGAGACTTGGACTCCCTACGTGGGAAAGGCAACGCACGTAGCAAGCAGGAGGAAAAGCGGCTTGAGGTGGCTTCAGATTTAAGCCAGGAGTTGGCGGACTTGCGGGACGCTTTACTGGCAATCGCGCCGAAGTATTCACCAAATCACGACGATGGTGTGCAGATCACAGCGGCCCCGCTATGGCAGCTGTTCCGTCACAAGCCTTGGCAGAAGGTGCTGAACGACACCTGGGAAAAGCTGGAGCAGGGTGACTACGACTGGGCGCATCTCGCGATGAACTATTGGCCAGAGCGAGTGCTGCGCAAATGCCACCAGGACCGCAGCTTGGCCATCGCCCGCGATGTAGAAGTGCATTTTTGGGATGAGGTCGAAGTACCCGTAAAGCGCGGCAGAAAACCTACTGGTGAGACTAAGTTTGAATGGCGGCCGAAAGATTTCAGCGAAGCAGAGCTCATAGCCCTGGTTAAGCAGTTGGCTGCAAGGGCGGAATAATGCCTTCTCTACCGGCTTTGGATACCAAAACCCAAATGAATCATTCGCCTCACGTGGTGATATTGGGTGCTGGTGCCAGTATTGCTTCGACGATCCGTAATCCTGAGAAATATGGCAAGCTATTGCCCGGTATGGCAAATCTGGTTGATACCCTCGGTTTAGAACCTCTCATCAACAGGTATGGACTTACCTACAATGGCCAAAATTTCGAGGCCTTCTATGATGGGTTGTCCCGGTCAGGCCGGTGCCCAGAATTGCTCGCTGAGTTAGAGCAAGCAATCTATGGGTATTTTTCTGATTTAAAGCTACCCGATGAAGTCACTCTTTATGATTACCTCGTTTTGAGCCTACGTGAAAAAGATATTATTGCCACTTTTAATTGGGACCCCTTTCTAGCTCAAGCCTTCGCGCGCAATATGCACGTTGTTGGTTATGAGCGCATGCCACAGATCGCTTTCCTGCATGGCAATGTGGCCATTGGTGTTTGCTATGATTGCAAGACTATGGGCTGGCGGCGAAATGGATGTACAAAGTGCAGTAACGATTTTAATCCATCTAAGCTGCTTTACCCCGTTGGAAAGAAGGACTACGCCAGCGATGAATTTATCGTCGCTGAGTGGGAGAGGCTCAAGTGGCACATGCAAAGGGCTTATTACGTCACGGTCTTTGGCTATTCGGCGCCCAGAACCGATGCCGAAGCTCGGACAATGCTGCTAGATGAATGGCAAGCAAACCCAGTACAAGAGCTTTCCGAAATCGACATTGTGGATATATTGAAAAGGACTGATAGGCCTGCTCTTGAATCAAACTGGAAAGAGTTTTTTGTTCGTTCGCATTACGGTTTGTTCGATTCGCTTCAAAAAACCCAATTGTTCTATCACCCTCGTCGCACCTGTGATGCTTTTGCAATGGCAACGCTGCAATGCAGGCCTTGGGCGGAGAATACCTATCCGGAAGGCTTGTCACTTGTCGAGCTACAAGACTGGATACAGCCGCTGATCAAAGAAGAAGCAGAAGGTATGTTTTCAGGAAAAACCTGTGAAGAATTAAGGAAAGCACAATGACGATCATGCAGCAATCCAGTAAAGCTCAGGATCGAACGCTGGGTGTGTGGTTTCAGGCAATTCAGCAGGGCCAGGTAAAACTGCCCCGTTTCCAACGCTACGAAGCCTGGGATCGCGGGCGGATTACCAGTTTTCTCAACACCATCATCAACAACCTTCCGGTGGGCGTAACACTCGCGCTGGATGTGGCGGGTGAGGAAAAGTTTATCTCCCGTTATATCGTATCCGCTGATCCCGCCGTGCCCGGAACGGTGACGCAGCACCTGCTGGATGGTCAGCAGCGACTGACTGCGTTTTGGCGAGCGATGCACAATAACTACGAATATGAAGATTATTTTATTTATTTGCCGCAGTTTGATCAGCGAGAGGCGAAGCAATCCGCAGATATTGAGGTGTATTGTCAGGCACGATGGGAAAACAAAAAAGAAACCAGATTCCCTGTTTGGGCTGATAATACCGCGAAGTGCTTAGAGCGAGGTTTGTTCCCCATTGATTTACTGTGCCCGGGCGATAAGGCAACAGCGGTCGATGAATGGATAAAGACGGCCACGCTGGGTCTGAAACCCTCTAAGGACGACCCGGATGCATTTGAAAAGTTGGAGAGCTACACGGCAATCAAGGAGAGCTTGAAGCAGGAGATCAACACCCTGCGCGAGCGGGTGACCCACTTCAACCTGCCGTATCTTTCATTGCCCTCCAACACGCCAAAAGATGTTGCCCTACAGGTATTCATCAATATGAATACCAACAGTAAACCGCTTTCCCTGTACGACATTATCGTCGCAGAAGTGGAGAGTGTGGCGGGCAAGTCCCTGCACGATTTGGAAGAGCACCTGGTCAGCAAGTGCCCCAAGGCGGCGCGCTTTGGCGATGTCAGAAACCTGATATTGGCGACCTCGGCGCTATTGCAGGAAAAGACGCCCAATAACAAGGGCATGGTCGAGATGGACAAGCAAGTGCTGCTCGACAATTGGGAAAAGCTGGAACACGGCCTGGAGCGCATGGCCAACCTGCTGGAAAGCCAGGGTGTCTTTGATGAAGCGCGTTTGCCTACCAGCAATGTTTTGGCGGTCGTCGCGGCAGCCTATGAGCTGGTGCCTGAGCATGGCGATTTTGTCGCCAAGGCTGAAAAGCTGTTGCGGGCCTATTTGTGGTCCTCCTTCTTTACCGACCGCTACGAGAATTCCGCAGCCTCCAGGGCCTACGCCGATTTTATTGGTGTTAAGGACAAACACCGGGGCATCAAGGCATTTTTGAGCACGCCAGATTTTGATGAAAAGGCGTTATCCGAAGTGCCTGTCTTCAATCGCAAGGAGCATGAGCTGGCGGATGAGGACGCCCTGATGGCGGCAGGCTGGCCGAAGAAAATGGGTATTGAGGCACGGGGCATCCTGGCGGTTTCCAACTATTTTGGCGCCCATGACTTTGCTGACAGCAAGCCGGCGTCATACGAGAGTATTCAAAAGCGCGAATACCACCACATCTTCCCGGATGCGTTGCTCTCTGAGGCGGGTATCGATAGTTACTACGCACTTAATTGCGCGCTGATTACCTGGAAGACTAACCGCATTATCGGTCGTAAGGACCCGTTGGACTACCTGAAAGAACGCGTCCAGTGGGCAGACGAGCACGCAGTATCTAACCGGCTGAAAACGCACTTGGTCTCCTTCGACTTATTGAGCAAAGCACATTACCAGGGCTTGGAAGGCGAAGTACTTAAAACCCAGCTGGAGGCGGATTTTCGCGAGTTTATGCGTGATCGAGCAAAGCTGGTTCACAAAGCAGTCGTTCGTCTTGCTGCTGGAGGTCAGCCATCTTTGGATTCAATTTGGGCCGCATCTTCAGCCGAGCTAGCGGTAGAGGCACAGCAGGAGGCTTCGAGCTGATATGAGTTTTGCAGAATTCTTCAAAAGCTCAGTACTGGAAGCGCGGCTCGCGAAATCACAAGTGATGGTGGTGTATGACCCTGAAGGGCGCTACCGAGATGTTTGCCTGGGGATGGCAACTGAGAAGCGATCGGTGGTGGATGGTTCCGAATCGAGTATTACCAGCCGAGCAGAGGCGATAGCGGACCTCGGGAAGCTGGGTGATCACCAAATCGAGCAGTTGCTGGTATATGTGCCGGCTACAAAACCCCTGGAAGACGAGGATAAGCAGAAAGATCCTTTTTCCCTATATGGGGTGTGTGGCGATGTTTTTCCGAGCGGGGATGGCGATAACTACCTGAGCTTGTGTCTTAAGGCCAAACCTGACCATGCGACGCAAGTGCGGGCAGTCTTTGACCAGGATCCTAATCCCAGCTTCGCGGTAATTGATGCCATCGGCGGTGGTCTCAGCTGGCCCAATCTACGGGCGTTGCTCAAGGTGGAGTCCACCCGTGACATATTGTTTGCGCTGCTGGTGCCTAGTGATATCCAGCAGTCTGCACTGAAAGAAACCGATAGCTGGGTAGCGGAAGCCAAAGCGTTGCTGCAGGCCAGTATCGGTCTAGGACTCAAAACCCGTGGTAAGACCTGGTCGGCTATTGGTGATGAGTTATGGCGCTTTGTGCTGTTCAGTGAGTTTGTCTTTGACCTGCCGGAGGAATTGCCACCGGGGCTGCAGGATGTGCCGTGTGCTTCGGCAGCGGCACAGCCGCTGATAGAGGATATGTGTGAGCGACTGCGCAGTGATCGCCGCACCCAGAATGCCTATATCGAGCGCGCTGAAGCGATTGAGGCAGAGCTAGATCTACCCAACATCTGCGGCCATATGGCGGATTTGGGTGAGCGGGACACCTTCCCGTTTGAGGAGCGGACTTTCTTGCTGCGCGCCATGGAGGCTTTGGCACGCGACGATACCGACATGGTAAAAGCCATCTTTGGGCGCCACGCGCAATCGGTTTGGACCGGTAAGGGGGAGAGCCAGGCACAATGGGACTTGATTCGCTCGGCATTTTCTCTGATGGAGTGTTGCCAGGATAACGACCGCCAGCTCAGCGAGCATGCGCGGAGCATGGATAGCCTGATTGAGTTGTATGTGAGCCAATTGCGTGAGGTCGATCGCTTGCACCGCGAATTTGAGCAAGCGGTCAGTGATTATGACTGGCAAGATGTTCAGGGCATTATGCAACCGGTGCAACAGCAGGCGCGAAAGCAGTACGGAAAATTGATCGAAAAGGTCCAGGTGCTGTTTACCAAGCATTTGCAGCAATCTGGCTGGCCGGTCGTTGGACGGCTCGCAAACGCCGACGTGTTCGATAAGTTGGTAGCGCCCAAACTTCAGCAAAGCGGTACCAAGGTGGCGTATTTGATGGTAGATGCCCTCCGTTATGAGCTGGGTGTCGCGCTCGAAAAACAGCTGGCTGAGGATGGCAAGGTTGAACTGAAGCCAGCGCTCGCGCAGTTGCCAAGTATTACGCTGGTCGGTATGGCTAGCCTGTTGCCAGGTGCGGGTACCGGGTTGAAGTTGGTAAAGAATGAAAGTGGTTATACCCCGTTTCTTGGCGATCAGCCGGTAGCCACCGTTGGCCAGCGGATGGAGATTCTCCGTAAGCGATACGGCCAACGATTCCAGGAAGGGCGATTAGAGGAATTTGTCCGTAACCGGTTCGAGATTGACGGCGATGTTGAATTACTGGTGCTGCGCTCAGTTGAGATCGACAGTCACTTCGAAAATCATCCGGATACCGCACCTACTGAGATTATCAATGCCCTCAAGCGTATTCGAGTGGCTGTGCACAAGTTGAAGGATGCGGGCTTTAGCGAAGTGGTGATCGCAACCGATCACGGCTTCTTTATGAATACCCATGCTGGGGCGGGAGACACCTGTGGCAAGCTGCAGGGTGACTGGCTGAACGAACACCAGCGCTGTTTGTTGGGCGAGGGAAGTGCCGATAGCCATCACTATTTGTTGAGTGCTGAGAAAGCCGGTGTTCGCGGCGACTTTACCAGTATCGCTGGGCCATTGAGTATGGCTTCTTATAAGTCGGGGATGCTCTATTACCATGGTGGTGCCTCGCTACCTGAGTGCATTGTACCGGTCATTACTCTTCAGCTGGAGACTCAAGAGCAGGCTCCGGTCTCCCAGGCGACGGTTTCATTGAATTATAAGAACGGTGCTAAGCGTATCACCACACGCCTGCCCGTGATCGAAATCAGCCTCGATACCCAGGATATGTTCTCTGTCGGTAATGATTTCGAGATCTTGCTGGAAGCCCACGACAAGAAAGGCGAAGTGGTGGGTGAAGCAAAGCCTGGCGGACTGGTTAATCCCGCCACCGGCACAATCACGCTGAAGCCAGGTGACAAGGTTCAGGTCACTTTGAAGATGCAGATGGAATACGAAGGCAAGTTCAAGGTGAAAGCGCTCAATCCGTCCACGATGGTGGCGTTCTGCCAGCTGGACTTAGAGACCGACTATACAGTTTAAAAAAGCGGTGTAATCGATGGATGAATTGGATAAGAAGGTCACGGGTATATTTGATGGCAAGGTCGTAAGAAAGGACCTGCTCCATCGAATTAAAAAAGGCACCAACGTGCCCACCTTCGTGCTGGAGTTTTTGTTAGCACGGTACTGTGCCAGTGACGACGAAGCTGAGATCCAGGGTGGATTGGAGGCTGTGCTTGAAACCTTGAACGATAATTATGTGCGGCCCAACGAGGCAAACAGAGCACAATCAAAAGTCGCGACTAAGGGCAAGTACAAATTCATCGACAAAGTCCATGTCAACTACGTGGAGAAAGACCGACGCCATTGGGCCGCCCTGGAAAACTTCGATTCCAGGCGTGTCGCGATCTCCGAAAAGTTCTACCGAGACAACGATCGGCTGCTACAGGGTGGGTTGTGGTGTGAAGTTACCATCGCCTATAACGAGATCGAGGACGACGACTACGCGTTTTACATCGAGGACCTGCGCCCGATTCAGCTCAGCAGGTTTAGCTTTGAGCGCTACTGTGAAGGTAGGGCGCAATGCTCACGCGATGAATGGATCGACATCGTTCTGCGCTCAGTTGGCCTGGAGCCTAGTAAATTAGCCCACCGGATCAAGATGCACTTTGTGGCCCGGTTACTACCGCTAGTTGAGCCGAACTTTAACTTCATCGAGCTTGGTCCTCGAGGTACTGGGAAATCCTATTTCTTCAGCGAATTTTCACCGTACTCCACGCTGATTAGTGGTGGCCAGGCTACGAAAGCTACGCTGTTTTATAACAACCAGCGCAAGAAAATTGGTCTTGTGGGATTTTGGGACACCGTCGCATTTGATGAAGTTGGCGGCATTAAGGTCAAAGACCCCGACACCATTCAGATCATGAAGGACTTTATGGCCAATGGCCGGTTCTCGCGTGGGGTGGAGGTGATCGCTGACGCTTCCATGGCATTTGTCGGTAATCTCGACCTCTCCGTCTCCCAGATCGTGAATTCTGAAGTCTACGATCTTTTCCAGCCGCTACCCAAGGAATTTGATCTTGCAGTAATGGATCGTTTCGCCTGCTATCTTCCCGGCTGGGAGATGCCGAAAAACAGTAGTGATTTCTTGACCAGTAACTATGGTTTCATCACCGATTACCTGGCCGAAGCCTTCCATTACCAGCTCAAGCAGACCAACCGCTTTGAAGAGGTCAGCAAACGTATTCGTCTAGGTTCTTCAGTCGAAGGTCGGGACGAGAAGGGAATTAAAAAAACCGTTGCAGCGTTTTTGAAGATTCTCCACCCCGATGGCGCTCCTTCCGATGAGGAGTTTCACGAGTATGTGGAATACGCGGTCGAGTGTCGGCGCCGCGTGAAGGAGCAGATGAACAAGCGCAAGTCGGATGACGAGTTCGCCAAGATCAATCTGTCCTATATCGGTGCGGATGGCAAAGAGGTAATCGTTTACTGCCCCGAATCGAAGTCGGCAACAGCGACACAAGAACCTATTCGGCGTGATATTCATTCGGACAAGGCGCCGGATAAACCCGTTAAAGCAACGCTAAAATCAGGGCCAGGGGTAACCCACGACCCAATCACCACGGACATCGCTGACACCCCTGAATCGCCGTCGGCAGATGAACCTGTGAATGAAAAGTTGAAAGAGCAGCACTACACCATTCATTACGGTGACACGGGATTCAGCTACGAATCAATTATTGGTCCTTATCTGTACGGTGCAAAGTCAATTGAAATTGAAGATCCCTATATTCGGGTGACGCACCAGATCCACAATTTTGTCCGTTTCTGCGAAGCAGTCATCAAGACTCCAACGGTTCGTAAGATACGTCTAGTTACCAGTTATGACGGCGATACGGACGTTACAAAGATGTCAGAGAACCTGAGTGAGCTGAAACAAAGTCTGCTTGAGCTAGATATCGAATTAGAGATCAAGGTTAACGAGCACATGCACGACAGAGAAATCCGTATCGATAACGGGTGGACTATCAAGATTGGGCGTGGACTTGATTTTTTCCAAAAACCCGATAGTTGGTTTGGTATTGGGGCAAATGATTTGAGTGCGAGAAAGTGTTTAGAGACGAAGGTGGATATATTTAAACACGGATCATTTTAACTAACGGCTTCTGGTGAATGGGTTGCCCCATTTATCAGAAGCCATAAGTTAAATCTGTCCCTAACTATTTTGCAAGACTTTCTATATGCTGCTTCAAATCAGGTCGTTGCTTAAGGATGGATAATAATTGTTTCAGATCCTTGTCTTCGCCGTTGTTTCCCTCCGGTTCCAGTGATATCCAGCCGGATTCCTCCCCGGGTAGCTGTATGTCCACGTCCATGCCAAGTGCAGCTGATTTAGAGGAGAGTGCATCTCTTAACGCATGCCTGTTTCTGTCATCTCCGTGCTGAAGAAAAATGGTGTCTCCGGCAGGCAAGTAGCCCTCTTTTGCGTTGCACAGCACCCAATTCAAAAGATCTTCCTGGTCTCCGTGGGCTGAATAACCTTTGATTTCCTCAATGTTAGCCATGATTTCGGCGATAGCGATGCTTTGCTTGCTATTCGGCCAGTGGATTATGTTGCCGTTCATTCTCCTGTCAGGGATTGGAAGGCCCCGAATGGATAACAGCTTCCCGCAAATGGTGTTTGCTCCGCAAAATCCCGTCGTTGCCACAACGTTGTTTTTGTTAGTTAACAACATCGGAAGCCAGTAAGCAGCGCGCCCAGCGTCACCGTTACCGGATCCTGTTACGATGACCGTCGGACGGTTAGAGGAGGCAAGTTTCTCCCGTGAGGGAATGTTCCGGGATATAATGGGCTTCCAATTGTGGGCTATTTGGTTGCCTTCCAGCAACCCTTCCCACTTACTGTTTTCTTTATAGAGACTGATGGCATCCATGGCCTTTGCTGCCTCTTTAAGGTGTTCCGGGTGTATGTTGGTAAGTCCCAAAAGATTGAACACTTGTTTACCAAGCCACATAAGCCTCGTCTTCTTGGGATTGCTCTCCGTTTTCGGCCAGAATCTGCGCGTTTCATCCAGGATTTCACGACCGAGCGGAAAGTCATAGTAAAAGTCGACTTCGTCGTATTGCTCAGGGTTATCAGCAACGATGGTATGCAAGTCAAAAAGGATATCCTGGCTGCGGCCTAAAGCAAATGCTGGAATGACCAGTGTTCCTTGAGTGCTGATAATTCTGTCAATCAGTGTCTTCAGTTGATTTCTGCGGATAACCGGGTCCTTTTCCATGTCTTCGCGGTTGATGGAGCCGTATGTGGACTCCATGACAGCATAGTTGTGCTTTCCTGGATTCATGAAGTGGCGAATGGTTGGTAACGTCTCGTAATCTTCGCGCTGAGGACCGATATCTCCTGAAAAAACTATACTTCTCTGTTCCGGTGACCTAGGTGTGCCCCAGAAGATACTGGCAGATACTGCGCCAAGTATGTGTCCAGTTCTAAGGAACTGGACAAAAAGGTCTTGGTCAACGGGGTGATAGCTGCCTAGAAGCGGTTCTCGCTTGAAATGACACCATTTAATGCTGTCGATATTTTCCTGCTTGAACAGCTTGGGACTCAAATGCATTGAGTTTTTATACTGGATCTCCGCGATCGCTGCAGTTTCTTCAGTGCAATACACCTTTCCATCAAAGCCTGATTCGTAAAGAGAGGGTATTAGCCCGCTGTGGTCCATGTGTGCGTGAGTGAGCACAATAAATTGAATCTCTGCCGGGTCGAATGGCCACTCCTGGTGATTCCACTGATCCGCAGTAATTTCACCCTGCTGCATTCCACAGTCGATTAAGAAGCTCCAGCCTTTCTCATTGTCACGCATCCAGGTGCAGGATCCCGTTACTTTTCCCAGCGGTCCAATGAATTTGATTTCCATATTGATTTCCTTTTTTCATCGAGAGTTCAATCAAAATTATGAACAGCTCATTCAGATAGACTTAGAAAATAGGCCGCTTTATGACTCGCGAAATTCAGCGGCTTTCAGATTCTGGCGTCGGTGCTCGTATACTTCTTTTACCTCTTCGATGCAGTCCATTAGTTCGCTAAGTTTCGGTAACGCTTTGTTTTCCGACGAGCCGATCTTTCCAAATTGCGGATTTTTATCAAGCTCAAGGGCTACGGCGATGCGCTGCCCCCAAGTTCTGGGGAATGGGGCGATGGAAAGATCATCGGTATGGACTCGAGTGATAGAAATGTGCGCATTGCAGTAAGGCTGTTTCAGCATCAGGTCTAATGAAATTCCGCCCTCAATGGAGAAAGCGTTTACTGTGCACTCAGGCATGTTTCGGCAAAGGGAAACAATGAACCAAAGAACCAGGGTTTCGTCCTGAAGAAACACGGTATTAGCGGGACCAACTTCTTCATATACCCGAAGGCTTACCATGAATTGGGTTTGCTCGCCGATGTGTTTGCCGTTGTCATAAAACTCGGGGTAGAAATTGGACAAGATTCTTCGGATGTCTCGCCCCAATGCGTGCTTTGGCCATTGCGTCATGGGCCGCCAGATATAACCAGTGGTCTGACTGTAATGAAGCTCTTTCAGCACAAACTCTACGAATTGTTCGCCACTGTTGCGGATAGGGATTTGGAGAGAGCCTTCTTTACTGTCTGGCGAAATAGACCAAGAGGGGATGGGGCCGGTAGGAAACTCTGGTAGGCGGCCCCCAGTCATGTCCTTGACTGGAACGGGGCGCTCGCAGTCAATGTAATCCTTAATGAAGGGAACGACTTCGGAGTCCTTGTTGAAGAGATGTTGCTGAGGTCTGCCTTCGTCGATACCCGGGTGCTGCACTTCACAAAAGAAAGGCGAGAACAATTCATCTCTTTCCAACCCCTGCAGATGCTTCACCGTAACGCCCAGAAACTCAGCTATCTTCTCTGCGGTTGTCTTAAGACAGGTTCCCCGCTTTTCGAGTCGATGATAGGCCTCACGAGAGATCCCTACCCTTTCTGCAACCGCTTCCTGAGATAGGCTGCCCCGTGTTTCTTTGAGGATGGTTGTGTCGAGTTCGATGTCCCTGGCCATTGTTTTGCTCCTGCCTTGGTAAGTAGATGAGCGGAGCATGCACTCCACATACATCACATTCAAGATCACATATGTGATGTATGATGTCGTGTGGTTGGATTTTATGCAGGGCTGCTGGACTGTTATTGGTTGATAAGTGGTTCGACGCTTTAGTTGCTAGCCTGCTGTCGATGGTGTGTGGATTGGGTGGTTTCGCCTGCAGGCAGGCTCCTACGGCGAATGTGGCTAGCCTTGTTGGTTTGCTGTGGGAGCGGTGGTTCCATCGCGATGGGTTTTGGCCTCGTTGGGGCTCGGATCGCGGTCGAACGACCGCTCCCACAAAATGTTGCCGTGGTGTGTGGTTCGCCCCTCGAGAGGGGCTCCTACAGTTAGTGGAGATTGGCTTACGCCAATTTCCATCCTACGGGATTTGGATGGTTTCCTGGTCGAGGGCGTTGTGGGTTTGTCTTAGGGCGGGGAGCAGGGTGGTGTCGGTGTAGGGGCAGCCGGTGGTGCCGGGGTCGGTTTGGGCGGTTTTTCCGGTTTGTTTTGGGGTGTGGCCGCCGCCGGTGTTTAGGATTTTCAGCATGGGTTGGTAGCCCGGTTGCCAGGCTTGCAGGTTGGGCAGGCTGTTTCTTAGTGCTTTGAGGATGCCCATGCCGGCGAAGTCCAGGTCGCCCCAGAAGTGGCATTCCGTTTGTTCATCTAGCCCCATATTTATAAAAAGTGCTTTGAACCGCTCCGGGTCGCTGCCGGGGAGGAAGGCGAAGCGGGTGTGTTCGCTGCTGAGGCGGGTGGCGCTGGCGCGGAAGCCGCCGCTGTAGAGCAGGGCGTAGTCTTTGGGTGGGTTGTCTACCAGGCGCAGGAAGCTGTCCTGGTTTTCGACGATGAGTAGTTTGCGGAAGCCGGGTGGGGCCCAGGCGGTGAGCAGCAGTGGCCGGGGTTGGATGCCGTTGGCGTTGTCGCCGTAGAGTTTGAGCAGTAGTTCGAAGCGGTTATCCAGCGCCTTTGAGTCGCCGTTGAAACAGCGGGCGGCGATTTCTCTGAGTGTCAGGTTTTGGTTCAGGTAGGGATCGATGTTGGCGAAGGCGCGGACGATCTCAGCGGGGGTGAGGCCGGGAATCTGTGGCTTTTGATTCAGCAGGGCTTCGCCGTTGTCGATGAAGGTGTCTGCGTGTTGGTTGATGGCCTGTTGCCATGCCTGTGCCACCGGGTCTTGTTTGGGGCGGTTCAGCCACTCTCTTAATAGCGCTTCGCAGTCCGGGTTCAGGCGGCACTGGGCGTTTTCGTAGGGCTCTTGAAAAGCGCTGCGTTTTTTGTCGAGAACGATTTCGAAGAGGCCGTGGTCGCGGGCAATGTGTTGCAGCAGTTGCCAGCGGCTCTGGGTGTCTTCGTTGAAGTCGTAGAGCGCTGGCAGTTTGTGCTTGTTGATGCGGCGGGTGATGGCGCGTTGCGATGGCTCGCCATCACGGTTATCCAGCTTGTCCAAAAACCAGCCTAACCACTTCGCCAGCCACGGCTCGTCCTTGAGCCAGATGGGCGTGGTCATGGGCTGATCTCATCCATAAAGTCCAGCGCCCCCTGCTGGCGGATCACCCTTCTGTGTTGCTCCCACAGTTCGCTGATGCGTTCCTGGTTGAGCTGCTGTCTGTCTACCAGTACCCGGGTGTTGAGTTCGCCGACGGCGATGGGGCTGGGGACTTTGCTGAATACGAACTGGTTGCTGATCAGGTCCAGGAAGGGGCCGGCTTTGCTGGTGGGCATGATGAAGATGAGTTGTAGCCCCAGGGTGTTGGTGAGGTAGTTGATGACGCTCTTGGAGCGGCTTTCGTCCATGTGCATGAAGGCTTCGTCGACGATGACCATGCGCAGGTGGCTGTCGCCTTCGTTGAAGCGGAAGGCGCTGGTGATGGCGGCGGCGCGGATGATGTAGGCCGGGGTTTCCAGTTGCCCGCCGGAGCCGGTGCCGTACTGGCTGAGGCTGATGGGCTGTTTGCCCTGCGGGTGTTTGAGGATGTCGTACTGGCGGTAGCGGCGGTAGTCGCTGATGCGTTCCAGTTCGCGCAGGGCCTGTTGTTCGTCACCGTCCAGCAGCAGGTTGAGCAGGCGGTCGCGTACCGCTTCTGCCTTGGCGGACAGTGGCGTGTCGAACAGGCTGGTGCCGTCGCCCAGGTTGGGAATGTCGATGACTTCCTTGAAGAAGTTCCAGTATTCCTTGTATTCCGGTATCCACTGCCATTCAAACGAAAAGCGCTCGCGGTCGGCGCCGAACTGGTGGTGTTCCAGTTCGCTGTTGAGGCTCTTGAGGATGCGCTCGCCGTCCTGGATGGCCTGGTGGATCTGGCTGCACAGGTCGCTGACGAAGGTGGTGTTGAAGGTGTCGCGCAGGCTGGTGAGTTTTTCCTGCTTTTCCAGCAGCACGTTATTGCGCAACCGGTTGTGCAGGTTGTCCAGTTGCTGGTGCAGGCTTTGCACGTGGCCGAAGAACGGGGCGCTGTGCAGGGCGTCGGCGCTGTCTGCCAGGATCTGGTCGGCGGGTTGGGCCTGCTGGTTGTACTGGTTGAGGGTTTTCTCCAGCGCCACGGCGGTTTTGGTGAGCTGCTCGGTGAGCGCGGTTTCTTCGGCGATAAAGTCGATGTCGCCGTGGGCGTTTTGCAGCCGTTCATCCATGGCGGCGATGCGCGGTTCCACATCCAGGCCCGGCCAGTACTTTGTGCAGCCGTGCAGGTTGGCTTCGGCCTCGTCCTGCTTTTCCTGAAACTGTTCGCTCTGGTCGGCCAGGGTGGTGATGGTCTTGCTGCAGGCGCTGAGTTTTTCGCTGAGCTTGCCGTTCTCTTCGGTGAGCTGCTTCTGTTTGGCTTCCAGTTCCTGATGCAGGGTTTTGGCCTGTTGCTGCTTTTCTTCCAGCTCTTCGTGATCGCTCAGGTCCAGAGTTTCCAGGGCCTTTTCGGTTTCCTGTAACTGGCGCTGTGCATCGAGCAACTGGGTGGCGGCGTTGACCCAGTGCAGGGGCTGGAAGGTTTTTACCTGGGTGTGCAGTTGGCGCACGGCCTGATAATCGTCGGCGGCGCGCTGGTAGTTTTCCTGTAGTTCCAAGAGCGCGTTGCGCTGGGCGTGCAGGTTGCGTTCGCGGGCGGCTTCGCCGAATACCAGATCGCTGTCCGGCAGGTCGCAGCGGAACATGGCGTAACCACCGGAACCGAGGCCATCGGCGGTGATGCCGCGCCGGGTGCGGCGCAAGGCATCGGTGTCTTCCACACAGACCACGCTGCCGTACGAGGCTTTCAGGTAATGCTCGGCGGTGCGGTGGCTGAAGCGCAGGGCGTGGAACAGGGAGTCGTCGGGCAGCTGCACCCGTTCTGCATCGCGGCGGGCCTGTTCGCCCTGAATCACGCGGGCGCGGTTGCGTTGTTTGCCGCTGAGGCGGCGGACGATGCGGATGGCTTCGGCTTCATGGTCGGGTTCCACCAGAATGCCGAAGCGGGCACCGCCGATGTAGCCTTCGATGGCCATCTGCCAGTCCGGGTTCTGCACTTCCACGTGGTCGCACAGCACGCGCGGTTCTGCCTGGGGGCATTCCTGGCGGATGGCGTGGATGGCGATTTCCACATCCTGCGGGTAGTTGACCCGCTTGGATTCCAGGTTGCGGATCTGTTGTTCGATTTTCTTTTGCTGCTGGTCCAGGGTTTCCAGGGCCTGGCCGCGCTTGCTGACGATGCGGTCCAGCCGTTGCGCCACGGAGAGTGCTTCCTGGCCGGGTTTGTCTTCCCGTTCGCTGTGCAGTTGTTCGGCCAGCTGGTTGTGCAGCTGCTGTTCGCTGCGCACCCGGGTGAGGCCGTCTTCCAGCGGGGACAGGTCGATCCAGTCCCGGGCCAGCATCTGGTTAAGGTCCGGCAGGGCGTTGCTCTGTTCGGCCAGTAGCGCCTTGCTGGTGCTGCGCCAGTGTTTGCTGGCGAAGCTGGGCAGTTCCAGTTCGATGCTGTGGCGGGCCAGCAGGCCCTGGATGTTGCGCAGGGCTTCCAGGTTGGCGTTGCGCTGCTGATCCTGTTCCAGCAGTGGGCGGGCGCCGTCCTGCAGTTGTCTGGTGAGCTGGTCGCGCTGGCTTTCCAGTTGCTGTTTGTCGCGCAGGGCGGGGATGCCGAGGATGCGCGCCTGTAGCTCCACCAGTTCCGCGTGGGCCTGGTCGAGGCGTTGCTGTACCTGCTCGGCTTCTTCGCGGTTGCCTTCCTGTTGTTGTCTGAGGCTGTTCTGTTCTTCTTTCTTTTCCAGATACTGTTTCTGGTTGCGCTGGAATTGTTGTGCGGCGGCGCCGTAGGCCTGGGTGGTGCGTTCCAGCCAGGTGTCCAGGTAGGTGTCGGTGTGGCTTTGTGCCTGGGCGAGCAGGTTGACGTTCTGCTGCAGTTGTTCGGCTTCTTCGGCCATGCCGTGGACGGTCCGCATAAGGTCGCGGATGCGGCGCAGGGTGTCGCCCATGTCGTGGGGTTCGAGCACTTCGCTGGCGACGAACTGGTTGATGGATTCCACCGGTTTGTAGGCCATGAAACGGGCGAAGGTGCGGGCGGCGTTCTTGGCTTCCTGTTGGGAGACCGCATCGCGCTTGCCGCGCAGGGCACCGTACAGGCGCGCCAGGTACTGGCCCTTCTTGTCGTAGGTTTCCACGTTTTTCTTGCCGAACTGCTGGCGCAGCTGGTTGGCGATCTCGGTGATCGGCACCGTGGCTTTTTCGCCGCCGTATTCGCGTACGAAGTGGGACAGGTTGAGCATTTCTCCGGGGACGATCATCAGCAGCAGTTCCTGCTGCCGGGCCTGGCTGGTGCTGCCGGCCTTGTCCAGGTGGGCGCGCACGCCGATGACGGCGGTGAAGGGTTCGGCGGTTTCGCCTTTGGTGGGGTGGAACACCCCGGCGATGTAGCCGTCGCTGTCGTACGGTCGGGCGTAGGCGCCGTCGTCACAGCCGAGCACGTAGGAGGCCAGGGTGCGCACCTGTTTGCCGCCACGGCCGCGCTGGGTGGTTTCGTCCTGCCCCGGGTTGTAGTTGAACAGGTTGTCGTGGGCGGCGGTCATCAGGGTTTGCAGGGCGTCGGCGGCGGTGGTCTTGCCGGAGCCGTTACCGCCGGAGAACAGGTTCACCGGGCCGTATTCCAGTTCGCCGGGGGGCAGGTTGCCCCAGTTGACGGTGATGGAGCGTTTTAAATACATGGGTGGACCTGTTGGTAAGAGCAGTTTCGAGTTGCGAGTGTCGAGTGGCGAAAAGCGGTTTTTTCGCGGTGGAACCACCGCTCCCACGGTTGGGTGTTTGGTTTTATGTGGGAGCTAGCTTGCTGGCGATGGGGTGAAGAATCGCGTGCAGGCACGCTCCCACAGAGGGAATCGCCTGCGGGCAGGCTCCTACGGGTGAGAGGAGTGGCGGTCATTCTTGCTCCTCTTCGATATCGTCTTCGGCGTCGTCGTTGCTGGCTGGGCGTGCGCCTTCGCCGAGGAGTTGGGAGAGGACGGTGTCGGTGACCAGGCTGGTGATGTCCGGGCGGATGGTGAGCCAGGTTTCGTTGTCTTCCAGGCTGTTGTCGCCGTCGCTGCGGATCAGGCGCAGTTGGCGCATGCGGCGGAACAGGGCGTCGCGTTCGGTGCGGCCTTCCGGGAGCGGGCGGCCGAGCAGGTTTTTGCTGGCCAGGTTGATGGCTTCCAGGGGCAGGGTGGCCTGGCCGTGTTCGTCGATCTGGCCGTCGCGCAGGGATTTGTCGTATTCGGCGCGCAGCACCAGGATCAGGGCCACTTCCTGCTGGCTGAGGCGGTTACGCAGGCCGCTGTTGAAGCCGTCGTCGGTGTCGGCTTCGCCGGGGACTTCGGCGCCGGGCGGGAACAGGCGCAGGGAGGTGAAGCGGCGTTCATGATGCAGGCGGATGTGCAGCACGCTCAGGTAGTCTTCCACCAGTTCGGGAATCTGCAGGTAGCGGTCGTAGAGTTCCGCTTCCTTTTTGCTTTCGCTGCGGCACAGCACGCCGTGATCCAGCAGGCGGATCATCAGTTCCGAGAATTGCGCTTGAGTGACGCCACGGGCGTTGAGGGCCTCACTCAGGGCGTGTTGTAGCGGTGCTTGGCTCATCGTGCTCCAGTTCCAGCAGGAAACCATCACGACGCACGAAGTAGTGCTCGTCGGTGATGGGGTCGGTGGGGGTAATGCGCAGGCGGAAGCCGTTGGCGGCGTGGTCGGCGCTGCCCAGTTCGATCACGTGGCTCAGGGCCAGCAGGTCGCGGGCGGTATTGATGGGCAGGTCGCGGTTGTCGATGCGGCGGCTGGCGCCGAGGGCATCGCGCAGGTAATCGCGCAGGGCGCCACCATTGATGTTGAAGGCCTTTTCCAGCAGCTGCTGGGTGGCCAGCTCGCGCAGGGTGGCGGCGTCCGGGTCGTCCAGTTCCACCATTCGGCTGTGCACCACCCGCTGGCTGCGCTGTTCGCGCAGGCGCACCTGGGCCGGGTCGATAAAGCCCAGGTGCAGGCTGGCGAGGGCATCGCCGGCTTGCTGCAGTCGTTGGTTGTAAGTGGCTTCATCCAGCTCGGACAGTTCCTTGCACAGGCCGACGATGTCGTTGTGCTTCTGGCTGTGCAGGTAGCTGAGCTGGCGGATGATGATGTCGGCCCGGCGGGTGAAGCCCTGCAGGGTGCGGCGCAGGGCGGGCAGCATGATTTCCGAGGCGTTGCGCATGCGCATCTCGATGCTGTCCAGCAGCTGGAACAGTACCGAGGCATCCTGGCTGACGATCAGGTCCGGGGCGAGCCGGCGCAGTTCTTCCTCTGCATTTTTTTTCCAGGCTTTCGGTTTGCGCTTGATCTGTTCGATGGTGTTCTGAATGCGGTCGCGGTGCTTTTCCACGCTGTCGGCGGACATGCGGATGGCCACGTCGGGCTGGAAACGTTTCTCCATGAAGTCGAAGAACTGGTCGCTGGCTTGCTGGACCAGTTGTTGTGATTCCACCTCTTTCACCAGTTCCCGTTTGCGTTCTTCCAGCTCGGCGATGATGTCGGTGAAGTCGGCGATGATGCGCTCGGAATGTTCGTGGGCGTCGAGCAGATCGTAGACCTCGCCGCGATCCACGAAGGCGGCCAGGGCATTGAGGGTATTGCGGGTGTTGCGGTGGCGGGTGCGCACGCTGCGCCCGTCCACTTCCGCCAGGGTCTGGGTGAACAGGCGGCCGGTACGGCTGAACGGGTAGGTGGACTGGAAGGAGGCTTCGTCCTTGTCCCGTTTCAGCCAGCCGTGTTCCACCAGCAGGTTGAGGATCCAGCCGGCCTGCTCGCGGTTGTTGCGAAAGCGGCCGCCGTCTTCGTCGCCGTCCAGCAGTGGCGCCCGTTCCAGGGCTTCGCTGAATACATCCAGCACTTGGTCACGCTTGAGCGATTCGCCGTAATCCGCCTTGGCGCTGTACAGCCGCTCGTGCAGCAGGCGCAGGCACTCGACCACCTGTTCGCGGTACTTGCCGGTGAGGGGCTTGAAGAATTGGGCGCGCTCGTCGCTGAAGAACATGGCTCGCTTTCGTTAGAGGTATGAGTGTCTGAGGCAATGGGCCATTTAATCAGGTTGGGCGGGGGCCTCCAAGGGGGAAGAGAGTGGCAAGTTGCAAGTTCCGGGAGACAAGGCGCGGGAGGGGGGCTTGGTGCCCTGGCGACCGTGCTTGTGTACGGGCCGGGAGCGTGAAAAGTTTGAAAATGTGCGTATTTACGGCGTTTTACGCCGTAAAAATTGACATTAGTAAACTTGCGGGGGTGCTGTGGTTTATGTTTTCATTTTTTTACGGCGCTTTCGCCGTTTACTCAAGGGCAAGTAAACCATGTCAGCGTCGGACTCTTCTGCTAACTGGCTTTCCGTGATCCCCCCAGGGCAGTTTGCCACGCGCCAGTGGGTGCTGGGGCAGGCGGTGTCGGTGCATGCGCTGGATAATGCGCTGAAGTCTCGAAAATTGGTGGCGTTGACCAGGGGCGTGGTTGCTCGTCCGGAGTGGCCGGTGAGCCGGGAGGGCGCGCTGGCTTCCATGAACCGGGTGCTGGCTGAGCCGGTCTGGCTGGGGGGGCTGTCTGCCCTGGCCGAAATGGGCCTGACGCACTATCTGGAAGGATCCAGTCGTGTGCATCTGTATTCCTCCGCTGCCAGGCCTTCGTGGCTGGCCCGCCTTCCTCTCGATCTGGATCTTCAGTGGCACGGTACGGCCAGACTCTGGGACATGAGGCAGTTGATGGCGGCTGGGAGCCTTCGGGAGCAGGCTCTTGACAAGGGTGTCTGGTTGCTGGCGTCACCAGAGCAGGCGTTTCTGGAGGCACTGTTGGATGTGCCAAAAGCAATGAGCTTTGAGCATGCAGACAACCTGATGCAGGGGTTGAGCAGCCTGTCGCCAAAGCGTCTGGATGCATTGCTGAAAGCCTGTCGGCATGTGCAGGTTAAGCGGCTCTTTTTCTTTTTTGCCGATCGTTATGACTACCCCTGGCGGAGAAGACTCAGCCCGGATGATTATGATCTAGGCAGCGGCAAGCGCCATATCGTGGCGGGCGGGATGTTGGATTCAACCTATCTGATTACTGTGCCGGAGGCGTTTCATGGACAGAGCTAGCCCTTATTACCGGCAGGTCCAGCTTCTGATCCGGGTCTTGCCGTTCGTGTTTCAGGAAGACTGCTTTGCGTTGAAAGGGGGAACAGCCATCAATCTCTTTGTGAGAGATTTTCCTCGCTTGTCAGTGGATATCGATCTGGTCTATCTACCTGATAAGGGCAGGGATGAAGCGTTGTCGGATATTCGGCGCGCGTTGGACACGGTGGCGGACAGTATTGTTGAGGCCCTTGAAGGGGTGACGGTGACGCGCAGTTATCAGGACAAATCCGATGCGCTGCGTTTGATTGTTTCTCAGGAGAAAGCGTCGGTCAAAATCGAGCTGTCTCCGGTGCTGAGAGGCACGGTTTACCCGCCGGAAACGCGTAGTGTGGTTGAAACGGTGGAGGATGAATTTGGCTTTGCCGAGGTGCCTGTGGTGGCGCTGGCAGACTTATATGCCGGTAAGTTGTGTGCGGCATTGGACAGGCAGCATCCCAGAGACTGGTTTGATGTGATGTTACTGGCCAGAAATGAGGGAGTGACAGAAGCCTTGCGCAAGGCCTTTCTGGTTTATCTGGTCAGTCATTCGAGGCCCATGGAGGAATTGCTGGCGCCAAATTGGAAAGAGCAGGGTGCCTTGTTCGAATCCGAGTTCCGCGGGATGGCGTTTGTTGCTGCGGAGTTGGCAGAGATGCAGGCTGCGGTTGAGGATGTGCTGGATGCGATTCTGGCAGGGCTGACGGAGGAAGAGAGGCGTTTTCTTTGCAGTATTTATGAAAGCGAACCTGACTGGTCGCTGCTGGGCTTGGAGGGCGTATCAAGCCTGCCTGCAGTGGGATGGAAACTGAGAAACGTGGCGCGGATGGACGCGGGTAAGCGTGCGGCATCGCTTGGCAAACTGAAGGAAGTTTTGGGAGGTGAGTAGGTTCGGGAAATGGCAGCTTCCCAGCAGACGAAGCGACACGCTCGGAGATGGTGGCGCGGTGGGGGAAAGCATGGTTTGCTGGAGGTCTGTCTGATCCGTGACCAACAGCGAGGGACGCATGCCCGGTTCGACTTCACCTACCTCCTCTGCATTGACTCCTGAACAGCTCTATCGGCCTGTGTCTGAACAGGCGTTGGGGTTTACCGATACCCGTGAGTTACCCGATGTGCTGGACCCCATTGGCCAGGATCGGGCCATGCAGGCGCTGCGGGTAGCGACCGGTGTGCAGGCGCGGGGCTTCAATGCCTTTGTGATGGCGCCGGAGGGAGCGGCCCGGGATCGGGTGGTGCTGGAGTATCTTGAGCACAAGGCCCGGGAGGCCCAGGTGCCGCCGGATCTCTGCTATGTCTTCAATTTCGATCATCCGGAACAGCCGCGCCTGCTGCATTTCACCGCCGGTGATGGCGGCCGTTTTGCCCAGGATATGGAACAGCTCCAGGCGGAGCTGGCGGATGCCATTCCGGCGGCCTTTGAGAGTGATGAGTACAAGTCGCGGGTGGAGGAGCTGGAGCAGGCGCACCAGCAGCGCCAGGATCTGGCCATCGAGGATCTGCAGCGCCAGGCGGATGAGAAGGATGTGGTGCTTAACCGTACCGATACCGGGTTCACGCTCACCCCGCGCCATGACGGCGAGGTGCTGGATCAGGACACCTTTGATGCCCTGCCGGACAAGGAGCGTGAGCGGATTTCCGCAGAGATCGAGCGGCTTGAGCAATTCCTCAACGAAATGATCGAGCGGTTCCCGGTGTGGCGCAAGGAACTGCGCGACAAGCTTCGCGCCCTGAATGAGAAAACCGCCCTGCAGGTGGTGGAGCAGGTGCTGTGCGAGCCGAGGGAGGTCTACCGTGAGCATGAGGGAGCGGCAGCCCATCTTGAGGCCATTCGTCAGGACCTGACCAGCAACGTGGAGGCCTTTATCGGTTCGGCCCGCGAGGAGTCGCTGGCGGAGCAGATACTGGCGCGTTACCAGGCCAACCTGCTGGTGGACAACAGCACGCTCGATGGCGCGCCAGTGATTACCGAAGACTGGCCCAACGTGCAGCGCTTGCTCGGGCGGGTGATGCACCATGTGCAGGATGGGGCGCTGGTGACCAACTTCACCCTGATCCGGGCCGGGGCACTGCATCGGGCCAATGGCGGGTACCTGGTGCTGGATGCACACAAGATCCTGATGCAGCCGGTGGCCTGGGATGCCCTCAAGCGCAGCCTGTTCTCACGCTGCATCACGGTGGAATCCCTGGAGCAGATGGTCAGCATGGTGAGCACCATCACCCTGGAGCCGGAGCCGGCCCCACTGGACATCAAGGTGATTCTGGTGGGCGACCGGATCCTGTATTACCTGCTGGCCGCCTACGACCCGGAATTTTCCCAGCTGTTCAAGGTGCAGGCGGATTTTTCCGATGACATGCCGCGCAGCGCGGAAAGCGAAAAATTGTATGCGCATCTTCTTGCCACCCTGGGACGACGCTACGGGGCACGGCCATTGGACGCTGCGGCGGTGGCACGTCTGATCGAGTTCGCCAGCCGGGTGTCGGAAGACAGTGAGCAGCTGACATTGCATCTTCATCAGCTGGAAAACCTGATCATGGAGGCAAACTTCTGGGCGGGGGAAGAAAACGCAGAGACCATTCAACTCTCCCATGTGGTTCATGCCATAGATCAGTCCCGGGGGCGGGCCGGGCGGCTGCGCGAACGGATGCAGGAGCAGACCCTGCGCGAGATTATCGATATCAGTACCGACGGCGAGGCGGTGGGGCAGGTGAATGGGCTCACCGTGATCAGCCTGGGTGATGATGCCTTTGGTCGGCCGTCACGGATTTCCGCCACGGCCCGGTTGGGGACGGGGCGCGTGATCGATATTGAGCGCGAAGTGAAGCTGGGCGGTGCGGTGCATTCCAAGGCGGTGCTGATCCTGACGTCGTTTATCGGTGCACGTTATGCCGCCGAGGACAGGCTGGCGCTGTCGGCCAGCATCGCCTTTGAGCAGTCCTACGGTGGGGTAGAAGGAGACAGTGCCTCGGTGGCGGAAACCTGTGCCCTGCTGTCGGCCATCAGCGGCGTGCCTCTGCGTCAGAATGTCGCCGTCACCGGGTCCATGAATCAGCACGGCAAGGTGCAGGCGGTGGGTGGCATTAATGAAAAGATCGAAGGGTTCTTTGATCTCTGCAGCGCCCGTGGTCTGGCCGAGCGGCAGGGGGTGCTGATCCCGAAAAGCAATGTGGCGCACCTGATGCTGGATAGCCGGGTGGTGGAGGCCGTGAGCGAGGGGCGTTTCGAGATCCATGCCATCGAGCATGTGGATGATGCCATCGCGCTGCTGTTCGGGATGGAGGCTGGGGTAGCGGATGGCGAGGGAGGTTTTCCGGAGGGGTCTGTTAACGGGGTGGTTCAGCAACGTCTGCGTGCTTTTGCGCGGCACTGGCGTGAGCAAAAAGATGAGGGAGGAGCATAGCGAGCGGTAAATATGCCAAGGTGGTTCGCCCAGGCAAGCTGGGCTCCTACAGTCCATAAGTGCTGTGTAGGAGATTCAGCTTGCTGAGCGAAGGGTCGGGTTATTCGATGTTCTGGATTTGCTCGCGCATCTGCTCGATGAGCACTTTCAGTTCCACGGCGGCGGCGGTGGTTTCGCTGTCCACTGACTTGCTGGCCAGGGTGTTGGCTTCGCGGTTGAGCTCCTGCATGAGGAAGTCCAGGCGACGGCCGATGTGACCACCTTTCTTGACGATGCGGCGCACTTCGCTGACGTGGGTGACCAGGCGATCCAGCTCTTCGTCCACATCCATTTTCTGAGCCTGCATGACCAGTTCCTGCTCCAGGCGATCCGGATCCGGGGATTCCACCACGTCCTGGATGCGTTTGCGCAGGCGCTCGCGCTGGGCTTCCTTGATGCGCGGGATGGCCGCTTTGACGATCTCCACCTGGGTGCTGATGCCGTCGAGGCGGTCCTCAATCAGCTTGCCGAGCTGTTCGCCTTCGCGGGCGCGGGTATCGATGAGGGCCTTGAGGGCTTCATCCAGCAGGCTGAGCGCTTCTTTCTGCAGCCGCTCCACATCCAGTTCCTGGCTGCTGAGCACGCCGGGGTAGCGGAGCACTTCCATGGGGTTCACCTGGCCGGAATGCTGCACCAGATCGCCCACCCGGCGGGACACATCGGAAAGCTTTTTCACCAGGGCTTCGTTGAGTTCCAGCTCCACGTCGCTGTCGATCTGCTGGTAGCGCAGGGTGATTTCCACCTTGCCGCGGGCCAGGGCCTGACGGCACTTGTCGCGGGCACCGTTTTCCAGGGCGCGCAGGGTATCGGGCAGGCGCGGGCTGATCTCCAGGTAGCGATGGTTCACGGATTTGATCTCCCAGGCCAGGCTGAAGCCTTCCAGGTGACGGTCGGCGCGGGCAAAGGCGGTCATACTGCAGATCATGGGTGAACCTCGTTGTTGGCCATGGAATGGGGGCGCGCGGGCTTTCGCCGTAGGAGCCCTTGTGCTCGTCAGGGTATGCCTGCAGGCGAAAAGCTGTTACGAGTCACGAGGAGCGAGTTTCGAAAGGCAAAACCTGCTGGCGTGAGGGCCTGGTTTTCGCAACTCGTAACTCGATACTCGCTTCTGGTCCTGTTTTTCGCCTGCAGGCATACCCTGACGAGCACAAGGGCTCCTACGGAGTAATCACCGCGGGCGGTCTCTAGTCTAGTCGAGACTGGGGTGGGTGCAAGGAAGGCATTGTGGTCTGTGTTTGCTACAATGGCCCCCCTTTCGTTTTTCACTGTTTCAGGAGATCCCATGCGTCCTTCCGGTCGAGCTACTGATGAGCTGCGTGAACTGAGCTTTACCCGCAATTACACCGTTCATGCTGAGGGAAGTGTGCTGGTGGCGTTCGGGAATACCAAGGTGCTGTGCACTGCCTCCGTGGAGGAAGGCGTGCCGCGCTTTCTGAAGGGCAAGGGGCAGGGCTGGCTGACCGCGGAATACGGCATGCTGCCGCGTTCCACCCATACCCGTTCCGGTCGTGAAGCCTCCCGTGGCAAGCAGGGCGGTCGGACTCTGGAGATTCAGCGTCTGATTGGCCGCTCCCTGCGTGCCGCTGTGGACCTGAGCAAGCTGGGTGAACGGACCATTTATCTGGATTGTGACGTGCTTCAGGCAGACGGTGGTACCCGTACGGCCTCAATTTCGGGAGCCTGTGTGGCACTGGTGGATGCGTTTACCCATCTGCTGGAAACCAAGAAGATCAAGGATGACCCGCTGAATGGCCTGGTGGGTGCAGTCTCCGTGGGCGTCTACAAGGACACTCCGGTGCTGGACCTGGACTATGCCGAGGATTCCAATGCGGGCACCGACATGAATGTGGTCATGACCCAGCAAGGTGGCTTTATCGAGATCCAGGGCTCTGCGGAGGGTGCGCCCTTTACCCGTGAGCAGTCCGATACCCTGCTTGGCCTGGCCGAGAAGGGCATCAACGAGATCATCAAGGCACAACAAGACGCGCTGGGTTGGTAAGTCATGGGCATGAAGAACTACAAGAAGCATTTTCTGCGTTTCGCCCAGGAGCGTGAGGCGTTGAAGTTTGGCGAGTTCACGCTCAAGTCCGGTCGAGTGAGCCCGTATTTCTTCAATGCGGGGACGTTCAACACCGGTGAGGCGCTGGCGCGACTGGGTCGTTATTACGCGGATGCCATTGTGGCGTCCGGGATCCAGTTCGACATGCTGTTTGGCCCTGCCTACAAGGGCATCCCGCTGGTGGCGGCGGTGTCGGTGGCGCTGGCCGAGCACCATGGCATGGACCTGCCCTGGGCGTTCAATCGCAAGGAAGCCAAGGACCACGGTGAAGGCGGTTGGCTGGTGGGTGCCCCCTTGCAGGGGCGGGCACTGGTGATTGATGATGTGATTACGGCGGGGACGGCCATCCGTGAGGTAGCGGCCCTGTTCGAGAAGACCGAGGCGACCATGGCGGGGGTCATGGTGGCGCTGGATCGTCAGGAAAAGGGCAATGGGGAGCTTTCCGCGATTCAGGAAGTCGAAAAAACATTGGGGGTGCCGGTGGGTAGCATCGTCTGTATGGGCGATATTATCGATTGGCTGGAACAACAACCGGATAGCGACTCGCAAGTGGCGCAGATGCGCGCCTATCGGGAGCGCTACGGAGTGGAATAATAATGAAGAAACTTGTCCTGGTGCTGGCACTCGCCGTGTCGGCCCCGCTGTGGGCCCGGTCAGGAAAGCTGGCCAGTGAAGTGATGCCGCAAGGCGCTTACTTTCGACACGTCACCCCGGATGGGGTGGTGCATCTCAACCGTACGCTGAGCACCAACGCGATCCGTAACGGCTACCAGTTGCTGGACTCCCACGGTCGGGTGCTGGAAGAGGTGGAAGGGGTCAACCTGAACGACGAAGAGGCGCGCAAGTTGCGGATGGAGCGCGCCCGTCAGGCCCGTGAAGACAAGGAGCTTCTGCGTCTTTATGCCGGCCCGGATGATGCGGAGCGAGCGCGGGATCGCAAGATCGATGCACTGGAGCTGAGCATCAGCTATGAGGAAAACAATCTTGCCCAGCTGCAGATGAAGCTGGATGACGAGATTGCCACGGCAGCGCGCAGTGAGCAGGCCGGCAAGCCGGTACCGGACGGGGTGCAGGAAGCCATCGATCGTCTCAAGCGCCAGATCGGGAACTCCGAGGCCAAGCTGGCGGACTTTGATCGGGAGGTCAAGGACGTGAATGCGGAGTACACCCCGATTATCGAGCGCCTTACCGAGATTGAGAAAGGTAAGAAGTAGATAAAGGAAACGCTGCACGTAACATGCTTCACGCGGCACGCCCGCAGTGAAAGGTGAATGCAGCAGGAAGGAAAGAGGCCGCGCCCATGATTTGGGCGCGGCTTCTATGGCTCTGCTGGCGACAAACTTGCCGTCGCGTTGTTGCGTGAGGCGTGCTGCGTGAAGCGTCTCTTTACCTGAACAGGGTGGGGAGCAGCAGTTCCCACTGGGCGGGCCAGTCCTGACTGGGCTTTTGTTTGAAGCCGGAGCGGACGAATTGGGCGATGCGGCCTTCCACCACGGCCAGCAGCAGGTTGGCAGTAATGGTGGGGGTAGCAATGGTGCGCAGGCCCTCCTTCATTTCGGCCTCGCGGAGTACCTGTTTGACCTGGTTTTCGACCCGATCGTAGAACTGTTGGATGCGCTGATGCAGCCGTTCGTTCTCGCCGGTGAGGGCATCGCCTGTGAGCAGTCGTGTGATGCCCGGGTTGCGTTCGGTGAAGGCCAGCATCAGGGTGAGGATCTGCTCTACCTGAGTGGCGGCATTCCCTTCTTCCGTGATGCGATTGATGCGCGAGAAGATGGCATCTTCGATAAAGCTGATCAGGCCTTCGAACATTTTCGCCTTGCTGGGAAAATGCCGGTACAGCGCCGCCTCGGAGACCCCCACTTCCCGTGCCAGCCCGGCGGTGGTGATCCGCCCCCCGGGGCCTGCTTCGAGCATGTGGGCGAGCGACTGCAGGATCTGCTCTTTACGCGACGGTTTTTTCTCGGTCATGAAATGTCGTTCCCGTTTTTTTAAGCTGCAAGCGACAAGCTTCACGTGGTAGTGCGAGTGTGGCTAGAGGTATATCACATGCCATGCCCGCGCCCAACGATCCCGGGCCTGTTGCTGCGGTTTATTTTGCGTGCTGTAGCGGCTCTTTGCCTGTCATCAAGCGGCAATCCCCTTTGCCGCGAATAAAAGCTCCAAGCTGCAAGCCTCAAGCTACAAGGCGCGGGGCGGGTGTTTCATTTTTCCGCCGATCTGCCCGCGTCCGAACCTTTGTTCGCGGGCAGTGATCGTATCGAGCCGGGGTCCTTTTCCGCGTTGTAGCTTGAGGCTTGCAGCTGGTCGTTCCTCACAGCTGACAGCTCGTGGCTGGCAGCTGCTTTTTCAATCCTTGCTGATCAGTGTGCCGATACCCTTGTCCGTCAGGATTTCCAACAGAACTGCGTGGGACACCCGGCCATCGATGATGTGTGAGGTGTGGACGCCGTTTTCTACTGCTTCCAGGGCGCAGGCGATCTTGGGCAGCATGCCGCCGTGGATGGTGCCGTCTTTGATCAGCTCGTTGACGCGGTCCGCGCTCAAGCCAGTAAGTACCTTGCCCTGCTTGTCTTTCAGACCGGCCACGTTGGTCAGCAGGATCAGCTTTTCGGCACGCAGGACTTCGGCAACTTTGCCGGCGACCAGGTCAGCATTGATGTTGTAGCTGACGCCGTCATCGTCCACACCGATGGGGGCAATGACCGGGATGAAGTCGCTGCCGGCAAACAGATCGATCACGCGGGTATCAATCCCCTGTACTTCGCCCACGTGACCGATGTCGATAATCTCGGATGTCTTCAGGGCCGGGTTGTTTTCGTCCTGGGCATTGAGCAGCATCTTGCGGGCCTTGATCAGGCGTCCGTCCTTGCCGGTGAGGCCGATGGCCTGGCCGCCGTTGTGCTGAATCAGATTGACGATGTCCTTGTTGACCAGACCACCCAGCACCATCTGCACCACATCCATGGTTTCGCGATCGGTGACGCGCATGCCCTGGATGAATTTGGATTCCTTGCCGAGACGTTCCAGCAGGCTGCCGATCTGCGGGCCGCCGCCATGGACGATGACTGGATTGATGCCCACCTGTTTCATCATCACCACGTCACGGGCGAAGCTGTTTTTCAGCTCCTCGTTTTCCATGGCGTTGCCGCCGTATTTGATGACAACGGTGGTGCCGGCGAAACGCTGGATATAGGGCAGCGCCTCGATCAGAACGCGGGCAATGTCATGCGCGCTGGTGGTGTCCATTGGTGCTCCTGGAAATGTTGGGTTCAGCAAGTTTCAAGATGCAAGTTTCAACGGGGGCGATTTTTGTCGCAATTGATACCGATTAATTCCGCGCCGAAACCGTGTGCGCGAACAGGGGGGACGTTATGAGGTGCCCCGGCGCGCTTTGCAACTTGAAACTTGCTCCTTGCAACTGATGTTCGCAATTCTACCTCAAAACGGAACCTTTAGGCTCTCGTCCACCGCCTTGAGCTGGTTGCGGAACAGGGTCTTCATGCGCTGTAGCGCTTCCTCGTCACGGCCTTCGAACCGGGCCACCAGGGAGGCGGTGGTGTTTGAGGCGCGGATCAGTCCCCAGCCATCCGGGTAGTCCACCCGCAGGCCATCGATGGTGGTGGGGCGGCCGCCGGTGAATTGCTCGGCTCGAGCGCTGAGTGCATCCACCAGATTGAATTTTTTCTCTTCATCCACATCGATGTACAACGCGGGTGTGGTGAGACCGGTTTTCAATTCGTTGAACACCTCGCTGGCGGGGTCGTCCAGCAGGGACAGGATTTCCAGAAGGCGAGCGCCAGCGTAGATGCCGTCGTCACAACCAAACCAGCGATCCGCGAAGAAAATGTGGCCACTGATTTCGCCGGCCAGGGGCGCACCGGTTTCTTTCATCTTGGCCTTGATCAGCGAGTGGCCGGTCTTGTACATCAGTGGCCGCCCGCCGCTTTTGCGGATCACGGCTGGCAGGGCGCGGGTACATTTCACGTCGAACAGAATATCGGCGCCGGGAGAGCGACTCAGCACGTCGCGGGCAAACAGCATCATCAGCCGGTCTGGCCAGATAATTTCGCCGCGATTGGTGACCACCGCCACGCGGTCGCCGTCGCCATCGAAAGCGAGACCAAGATCCAGCTTCTCGGTGTCCACCAGGCGAATCAGGTCTGCCAGGTTATCCGGGTTGCCAGGGTCGGGTGCGTGGTTAGGGAAGTTGCCGTCGATCTCGGTGTACAGGGCGGACACTTCGCAGCCCAGTTGAGTGAAGAGCTTGGGTGCCAGTTCGCCGCTGGCACCGTTGCCGCAGTCGATGCCGATCTTCAGAGGCCTGGCCAATACGATGTCGTTGACCATGTCGCTCAGGTAACGCTCGGAGATATCCAGTTCCTGTTCGCGGCCCTGGCCTTCATTGAAGTCGCGCCTGGCGATGCGGGTCTTGATGTTCTGGATGCGATCGCCATGGAGGGTGTCACCATTGATGACGATCTTCATGCCGTTGTGGGTGGGCGGGTTATGGCTGCCGGTGACCATGACGCCGCTGCGGGTTTCCAGTACTTCGGTGGCGTAATACAGCAGCGGACTGGGCACCAGACCCAGGTTGATCACATCGCGGCCTGACTCGGTCAGACCCTTGATCAGGGAGCGGGTCAGCTCGGGACTGGAGAGGCGTCCGTCGCGGGCCACAATAACGGTTTGCTGGCCGGCCTCACTGGCTTCGGTGCCGATGGCGCGGCCGAGCAGGTAGGCCCCTTGGGCAGTCAGGGTCACCCCGGCTACGCCGCGTATATCGTAGGCGCGAAAGATCTCAGCCGGGAGGCTTTCGCCCTTGCTGTTGTCGACCAGCAAAATACCATCGTCGTCATTGTCTTCCACCACCATGGCGTCACTGGTCTGGGCTTTGCTGGTGGTGACGGTGGTGGTGCTGCGTAGCTTGTCAGCGGTCTTGGCCTGGGCGTCGGTGACAGAACAGAAAAAACCAAAATGGAAGCGGTTGCGGGCGGTGACACCGGGCTGGCGGGCCAGCTCTTCGCTGTAGCGAATCAGCTCAGCGGCATCCTGGCGCAGAGACCGCACCAGGAGCCGGTTAACCAGCACGGTGGCAATCAACAGGGCGGCCAGTGACAGGCCCAGAGCGCCACCGGCCAGTAGAGTCAGGTTGCTGGTCGGGGCAGGCAAGGTAAAGCTTGCGGATACGGCACCCGCGGAGGCCGTGGCGGAGGCGCCATTGGCTTGCTGGCTATTGCTGAAGATAACGGTGCCACCATGTTTGATGGTGACCTGAGTGCCCGCAGGAATGCTGGCCTGGATCAGTGTGCTCAGCGAGGCCAGGGAGCGGGTCAGCAGCAGGATGCCGGTGTTGTTTTTGGAGGGCTGGGCGATGACCAGTTCCGGTGGGGTGCCGGCTATCATCACCGGTGCCGGTTGCTGGCCCAGGCGGATCTGCTTGATCAGCTCCTGTGCGGTGTAGCTCAGGGCGTCGGTATTGCTGTTGCGTCCGGGCAAAAGGGTCAGCGTGGCATCAGACAGCCACAGATGCGCAGAGGCATTGAAACTGGCCACGTTGCCGCTACTGAGTGCGGCCTCCACGTCCGGGCGCTCGCCGAGTAGGGACAGTTGCTGGCGGGTGTCGCTCAGATAGCTATTCACCTGCTGGGCCAGAGCGCCGGCCACCATGGTGGCCTGGTTCTGCTGTTGCTGCTGCAGCTCGGTGCTGTTCAGCCAGGTATAGAGGGTGGCAACGCTACCGATCACCGCCAGCATGCCGGTGAGCATCAAGGGAAGCAGTTGTTTCATGGCGGTGGCCGAGAGCTTCTCGGTGGCGCCTGCGTTGACCTTTTTCCCCATATCCCCCTCCGAAAGCTGCTATTGGTATCTGTTTTATTGTCGACCGCTGTGCCCGAACCCGCCGCTGCCACGCTCGGTACCAGTGAAAGTATCCACCTGTTCCAGCTGTACTTGCATGACCGGCACAATCACCAGCTGGGCGATACGCTCACCGGGTTCGATAGTGAAAGGCTGCTGTCCACGATTCCAGCAGGACACCATCAGTTCGCCCTGGTAGTCGGAATCGATCAGGCCAACCAGGTTGCCGAGTACGATGCCGTGTTTATGGCCGAGGCCGGAGCGTGGCAGGATCATGCCGGCATAGCCCGGGTCGCTGATATAGATGGCCATGCCGGTGGGCAGCAGCTGGGTGTCGCCCGGTGCCAGCGTCAGCGGTTCCTTGACCATGGCACGCAGGTCAAGACCGGCAGAGCCTTCGGTGGCGTAATGAGGCAGCGGGATGTTATCCCCCAGACGGGGATCAAGTACGCGGTACTGCAGTTTCATGGATCAGTTCCTGATTGCCGGACGCTCGACGCTTGAAGCCTGACGCAAAAAACGACGCTTGCCCGAACGGTTATGGGGTTGTGTCACCGGCTTTGCAGTTGCAACCCACTATTAAATACGAAGTGCCGGATTCCAGAGACTCTATGTTTTGGCGTAAGGCATCCGGCGTCCGGCATCTAGCATCAATCCTTATACCTGATCGCGATCAACTCGATCAGCTGTTTGGCGATTTGTGCCTTTGAGGCCAGCGGCAGCACTTTGTGGCCGCCGGGCCAGATCACGGTGAGGGCATTGTTGTCGCTGTTGAAGCCCACATTGCTGCCAGACACGTCGTTGGTGGCGATCATGTCCAGTTTCTTGTTGACCAGCTTGCCCTGGGCGTAGGCCATCACGTCCTGGGTTTCGGCGGCGAAACCCACGGTGAAGGGACGTTTGTCGTGTTCGGCCACGGAGGCCACGATGTCCGGATTTTTGACCAGAGTGAGGTGAATTTCCTCGGTGGATTTCTTGATCTTGTGATCGGCGGTGACGGTGGGGCGATAGTCCGCCACGGCGGCGGTGGCGATAAATACATCGCACCCTTCCGCGACCACCTCCATGCACGCCTCGAACATATCCACGGCGCGAGTCACATCAATCCGGGTTACCCGGTTGGGGGTGGGAAGATTGACCGGACCGGCAATCAGGGTGACGCGGGCTCCGGCTTCCGCGGCCGCTTCTGCCAGGGCGAAGCCCATCTTGCCGGAGCTTTTGTTGGTGATGTAACGCACCGGGTCAATGGCTTCCCGGGTGGGGCCGGCGGTGATCACCACGTGCTTGCCCGTGAGTAGCTCGTAATCAAAGACATCGGCGGCCTGCTCGATGATTTCCATCGGTTCCAGCATGCGTCCGGCGCCCACGTCACCACAGGCCTGGCTGCCGGTGCCTGGACCGAACACGTGGACCCCTTTTTCCTGCAGCATGAGCAGGTTTTGCTGGGTGCTCTTGTCCGCCCACATCTGCTGGTTCATGGCCGGTGCAATAGCAATGGGGGCGCCGGTGGCGAGACACAGGGTGTTGAGCAGGTCATTACCATGGCCGTGGGCCAGGCGGGCCATAAAGTTGGCCGAGGCGGGGGCGATCAGCACCAGGTCAGCCCAGCGTGCCAGCTCAATGTGCCCCATGGCGGCTTCGGCGGCCGGGTCCAGCAAGGTGGTGTGCACCGGGTTGCCTGACAGAGCCTGCATGGTCAGCGGGGTTATGAATTCGCAGGCGCCCTGGGTCATGACGACCCGAACCTGTGCACCAGCGTCCTGCAGGCGGCGCACCAGATCCGCCGCCTTGTAGGCAGCAATGCCGCCGGTGACGCCCAGCAGGATGCGTTTGTTAACCAGTCGTTGCATGCGAAAACCCTTATATGGCTGACGGCAATCATGGCGAATGTCTACTGCCAGTGCTGCCCCAGAACTGCTACTAATTTCTGGCGCATAGGGTAGCACTGTAAAGACGACGCTACACGCTGCATGCAACAAGCAACACGCAGCCCCATCGTTGTGTTGAGGTTTGGGTGGAAAATTGGCGTCTCATGGGCTTGTGATGCAGGTGAAAGGACGAGCTTGCTGCAAGGAGGTAAAGAGTTTGGCGCGACGTTATCAGAATTTGAGAGTCTGGCAGGCGGCGATGGAGATGGCAGAGGCTGCGTATGGTGTGGTGACACATTTTCCGGATTCGGAGCGGTTTGGGTTGGTTCAGCAGATGCAGCGCTCGGCCTTGAGTGTACCGTCCAATATTGCGGAAGGTTACGGACGGGGAGGTGATGTGGAGTTCAGGCGCTTTCTGCGTATCGCGCGAGGGTCGTTGTTTGAGCTGGAAACCCAGCTCATTGTTGCCGAGCGACTGGGGTATGGCTCCAGAGCTGACCTGGAGCCATTGATCGAGAAAGTATTTGCCTTGCTCTCCGGTATGCTTCGCAAGCTGGAGGGTGCGTAAGCGCTGCTGTTTAGCGTGTTGCGTGCAGCGTGATGCATGTTGCGAACCACTGGTGCTTTTCAATGGTCTCGCCCCCAAATCAGCGACTTGCCGTCTGACTCTGCATCAAACGCTGATACTGATGCGTGATGTCGTCCATCTTGGCCAGGATGGAATCGGTGGTGACGGAGATGACCGTGGGGACGTAGCGGCCGCTGTCTTCCAGTTCGAAGCCGGTGCGGGAGAAGTCCCACTGGTTGCGTACCCGTTGCAGGGCATCGTGCAGTGCCTGGGTGTTGTTGGGGTAGTGCTCCAGCTCGGCGAGAGACTGGTCGAACAGGGTGATGGCCTCTTCATATTCCTCGTTGAGCCAGTCGCTGCGAATGCGCCAAGCGCGGGCCACGTAAATCTTGGCGATCTTCTGGGACAGCATGCGCTGGCGGCCAGACAGGTTGACCAGTCGTGCGCTGTCGATGCCAGCGTATTTTTCAATGGCCTTGACCACATCATCGCAGGCCTTGAGGAGCGTCAGGTTGTCCTTCATCAGGCTGCTGGTGCCGGCCTTGCTGGGCGCGCTGATGATACGCAAGCGGTGTGGTAGCCAGAGGGATTCGACGGTATCCAGCTGGCGGCTGATCGCGTCGGTGGGGCTGTAGTCGCGAAGTTGGAGTAGTTGCTCCTCGAACAGGCCCACGGCTTCGTCCAGCTGGCGTTGCGCCTTGTCGGCCTGGATGCCGGCACCGATCAGCAGGTAGTTCTTCATCATGCGCTGGGTGAGCATGCGTTGGCGGCCGGAGACGTTCACCGCTTCGGCATCTTCCATGGCCAGAGAGGGAATGGGGGTCATCATGCCGACAATCAGTACGGCGATAAGCAGGATTTGGCGAGTCATGTTTTTATCCCGATAGGACAGTCAGTGAAAACGTTCAGGTGACTGGCAGCAAGGACTGGGCCAGCAGGGCTTGGCAATAAAAACAACGGCTTACAAGGGGGTGTGATGACTGATGTACCGATATGGCGCTTTTTTCATGCCCGCGTCTGGTGCGATGCGCGGTAAAGGAACAGGAAAGGACAGGGATCGTTATGGCAATAACAGACTGGCCCACGGATGAGCGGCCACGGGAAAAATTGCTGGCCAGGGGGGCGGAAGCACTCAGTGATGCAGAGTTGCTGGCGATTTTTCTGCGCACAGGGCAGCAAGGGATGACGGCGGTAGACTTGGCCCGCAAGCAGTTAACGGCCGGAGGTGGCCTGCGATCCCTGCTGGACAGCAGCCCGGAGGTGATGGCGCGTTTGCCGGGAATGGGGACGGCCCGGCGCGCCCTGTTATTGGCGGCGCTGGAGTTGGGCCGGCGTTACCTGGCTGCGCCGCTGGAACGAGGGTTGCCACTGGACAACCCGGACAAGGCTGGGCAATTGCTTACCGCGCGCCTGCGTGGGCTGCCCTATGAGGTATTTGCCTGTCTGTTTCTGGATAACAAGCACCGGCTGATTGCCTACGAGCAGCTGTTTCAGGGCACCATCGATGCGGCAGCCGTTTACCCCCGGGAGGTGTTGCGGCGGGCAATGGAGCACAATGCGGCGGCGGTGATCCTGGCTCACAATCATCCCTCCGGGGTGGCCGAGCCAAGCCGGTCGGACCACGCCATTACACGGCGGCTGGTAGAGGCGCTGGGGCTGGTGGATATTCGTGTGCTGGACCATTTAGTGATTGGTGATGGAGGCTGGGTATCACTGGCGGCACGAGGTGCGCTGTGAGGGGGGATTCCTTTGGTAAGCCCAATATTCCACAGGTTTCGTTCTTGTCGGCATAAGGCGTGTATAGTGTCGCGGATCCGGGTTGCTGGATGAGCTGTGCCGCGAGAGTCAGCCCGGTGCCTGAATTTATTTCTGCGCTAAGCCCTTGAATGTTGGTTGACGGGGCTTTCTATTCACGAATTCGCTTGAATCTTGAACGGTGGGCTGGTATAAAACGCGCCTTTTCCGGGGCTCTAACTTCCCCCGCAAGAAGAATTACGGAGCAAGACAATGTCCAAAGTTTGCCAGGTTACCGGTAAGCGCCCTGTAACGGGCAACAATATTTCGCATTCGCACATCAAGACGAAGCGTCGTTTTGAGCCGAATCTGCACCACCATCGTTTCTGGGTTGAGTCCGAGAAGCGTTTTGTTCGCCTGCGCGTCAGCTCCAAGGGCATGCGCATTATCGACAAGAAAGGTATTGATACCGTTCTGGCCGATATCCGTTCCCGCGGCGAACGCGTTTAAGACAGAATTAAGGAGTTAACCCATGGCTGGTCCGATTCGTGAAAAGATCCGTCTGGTGTCCTCTGCTGGCACTGGTCACTTCTACACCACGACCAAGAACAAGCGTCTCCATCCTGAAAAGATGGAAACCAAGAAGTACGATCCGGTTGTGCGCAAGCACGTTGCCTACAAGGAAGCCAAGATTAAGTAACCCTTGATCTGGCTGCCTGGCAATACGGACTGAAAGAACCCGGCTCTGCCGGGTTTTTTTGTGCCTGTTTGGCAGGATTTGCCATTAATTCAATTTTGCGCACATAACATAATTATGCCCCCTTGTCGTTGTGATGTTTATCACAAAAATGCATACTTCGCCGTTTGTCGTGGTTATAAGGCCGGTGAGAGGCTGTTCACGCGTATTTATGGGACGGCAGTGTTAGCGTTTACCGTGTGAGAAGGTTGGTTTACAGAATGCATACGCAGCGTTGGTTGAGCCCCTTTCCGCAGATGCCTAGCATATAAAACGGCTTCATATGCTGCTTTGGCATGCATACAAGGATGTCGATGGAGACTAATCATGAGTAGTTTGTCCCGATTTTATCAATCCCTTATGGCTCGACTATTTACCCGTATGCCGGGTCGTGCCCATGGTCAGCGGGGCGCCAGTGCGCTGGAATACATCGTGCTGGCAGCAGCCCTGATCATCATTATTGGCGGGCTGGCGACCAATACCACGGTTCAGGACGCCTTGAATTCGGCGTTCGAAAATCTGTTCGCAGACGCCTCCAACGCAGGCGGCTGAGCTGAGCAGGCTGGAAGTTTCCTCGTGAAAGGTCGTCACCAGCAATTCGGTGCGGTAGCACTCGAATTCATCATGCTGTTTCCGTTTGTGGTTGCCATGCTGTATGGCGCAGCGGTGTACGGCCTTACCTTTTTTGCCCAATACCGGATGCAGAACGCGGTCGATACCGCCGTGGCCACTGCTCTGTACCTGGATCGTTCTGCCTACGAAAGTGACGCCCTGCCTGCTGCGGTAACCCAGCGTGCCAACACGGCACTGGCCGGGCTGGTGGCGCAGTTGCCGCAGAGTCTGCGTAACCTCAATACCGATTCGGCCTGCTCCCTGGAGACCGTGGGCGGTATCGAAATGCTCCATTGTGAGTTGGTGTACAGTAACTATGCAGCGAATCCCGTTGCGCCGGCGCTGAATTTCGGCATGCTGGGGGAGTTTCCCCCATTGCCCGCGCAGTTGGATGTGGATGCAAGGGCCGCGTTTTAAACGGTCTGACTGCGCTATAAAGCAAGCAGGATAAAAAACAGAACAGACAAGGATGTTCCGGAGAGAACATGGGATCGAGACTGCTGTACATGCTGCCCGCTCTGGTGGTGGCATTGGTTGCCCTGATACTGGCGGTGGTGGGGTTGAGTCGTAATCCGGCTTCGTCTCTGGCAGTGGCACCCGATGACAAGGCGCGAGTTGCTCAGGAGCAACAGGCTCCGGCATTCCGTTATTGGGTGGTGACCGAAAGCCTCAATATCGGCGATGAGCTGACGGAAGATTCTCTGGCGGTGGTGTCCTCGCCGGCGCCTATCGCCAATGTGCTGACCGCGGACGAAGACGTGGTGGGCAAGGAATTACGCCAGTTTGCCCGTCCGGGCGAGCTGCTTTCCCGCAATCATCTGGAACCTGGTGGAACCCTGCCCGGCACCTTGCCGGCGGGATATCGTGCCTTGGCGGTGGCCGTGGATGACGTGGTCATGGCCGGTGGCCTGGTAACACCGGGTGATCTGGTTGATGTGGTTGTGGCGTTTCGCAAGGGCGATGGCGAGCGCGATAATCCAGCCGCCATGGTGCTGCTCAGTAATGTTCAGGTGCTGGCGGTGAAGGGGGCCATGGCGGAGGCCCAGTCCGGTCAGGACCGGGAACAACAGCGCCGCAACAATACGGTGGTGCTGGCGGTGCCCAGTGACAAGATGCCGGCGGTGTTGCTGGCGGAAGAAGAAGGGGCGCTGCGGCTGGCCGTGGTGGCCAGCAAAGACAAGAGTCTGGCGGCCGGTGGCAGTGGCAAGCCGGTGTACTACCGTGACCTGTTCCCGGGCAAGTCGGCGCCAGTGCGCAAGTCGGCGCCGGGCCAGCGGGTGGAAGTTTACGAAGGATCGGATTCAAGGAGCACCTATGTGCGTTAGCAGACTGTTCAGAATGGCCCTGGTGGTGCTGGCCGGTTTGTGGCTGGCACCGGCTCAGGCAGAGGGCCTGGAGGGGTCCATGCGGGTAGCGCCAGGTGATCAGAAGGTCCTGACGTTCCCGTCGCCGGTGGCCAAAGTGGCCACATCGGATCCTGAGGTCGCGGCGTTGACGGTGACCGGCGCGCAAGAGTTGCTGCTCACTGCGAAGGCGGAAGGGTCAGCGGTGTTGTCGATCTGGTTACGTGGTGACAGCAAGCCTCTGCGCAGCACGGTGGTGGTGGCGACCACCTTGGGTTCATCGTTGCCATTCGGCACCCAGGTGCAGACCGATATCCGTGTACTGGAAGTCAGCCGTTCCGAGCTGAACCAGCTGGGCATGAGTTACAGCAACATGTGGGATGGCGGCAATACCGCCGCGGGGATTGCCGTACCGGGCACCGGTTTTCAGGTGCCGGGCAGTTTCCCGACACCCATCAGCAGCGATGGCTTCAACCTGTTCCGATTTGGTTCCAATTCGGTGTTGGCGATTAATGCACTGGAAGCGGGCGGTTTTGCCTACACCCTGGCCGAGCCTTCTCTCACCAGCCTGTCCGGGCAGAGTGCCAGCTTCCTTTCTGGCGGCGAGTTCCCGATTCCTACCCGCAGTACCACCGACGGGGTGCAAATCGAGTTCAAGGAATTTGGTATTGGCCTGAGCCTGACCCCCACCGTGATTGATGAAAACCAGATCATCCTGAAGGTGGCGCCGGAAGTCTCGGAGCTGGATTTCTCTGCCGGGGTGGAAACCGGTGGTGTGGCGGTACCGGGTCTGCGCGTCCGTCGTGCAGAGACCACGGTGTCACTGGCGCCGGGGGAGACCTTTATCATCAGTGGTTTGGTGAGCCGTAATACCGTCAGCAATAGTGATCGCCTGCCCGGTATCGGTAACCTGCCGATCCTAGGTGCCTTCTTCCGTTCTTCGCGCATTGAAAAGAACGACAAGGAGCTGGTGATGGTGGTGACCCCGCATCTGGTGACGCCGCAGAAGCAATCCGACATGCCGGCGACTCTGCCCGGAGCCGGTTACCACAACAGCAGCATGGGCTGGCTGGATATGGCCACACAGGTGCGCCGCGGTTCCCAGCCCATCCGCCACGGCCTGAGCTGGTGACCCCATGAGTGACCACGACATCGTTCTTTCCGTCGTTGACGACAGTGGCCTGGAAGCCTGGCTGGAACGGGTGGTGGAAGAGCCGTTTCGCCTCGAACAGGTCAGCCGCACAGACCTGACGCGGGTATTGCGCCTGCTGGAGGCCACCACTGCGCATGTGGTGATGGTGGAAATTTCTGACAGTGATCTGGATCAGTCGCTGGCGATCATTACCGCGCTGACCACGGCGCGCCCGTGGGTGACGGTGATCACCGTCTGCTCCCGCGCCAATCAGGACCTGTTGTTGCAATCCATGCGTGCGGGTGCGCGCGATTGTTTTGTGGCGGGCAGTGATGCCAGTGATGTGCGTGAGCGACTGCGTCGCCATCAGCTGATGCGGGTGGGGCATTACGATGACCGTATCCAGTCGGCCACCAATAATCTGGTGTTGGTGGCATCGGCCAGTCCCACCGTGGATACCCGCTTTCTTACCCAGAATATCGCACTGGGGGTGAACCGCCTGTTCCCCCATGAGCGCACCCTCGCCATTGATACGCAACCCTCCGAGCGCGGCATTTTCTATCTGGATGTTCATAACGAATATGGCCTTGAGAACTTGCTGGCCAGTCCGGAGACCCTGGACGACACCCTGATTGGTACGGCCCTGGAAGAGTACCGCCCGGGGTTGCGTCTGTTGGCCGGTGGTATCAACCGTGAGGACATGGAAGGGGATCGCAGTGCGGACCTGTTCATTGCGCTCAATCACCTGATGCAGATGTTTGATCGCATCATTATCAATGTGGGCACCATGCAGCGGCGGCACTGGGTGCGGGCGCTGGGCATCCATGCCCGTCATCTGCTGATCGGCATGCATCCACTGGTGGATCAGGCCCATGCGGTGCGCACGCTGGGCAATGAATGGCGTGCTCACCTGGGACGCGACAGCAAGGTGAATCTGGTCGTGGATGGTGCTGACAGCCGGGTACCGCCCTCGCTGGATGAGCTGGCTGAGACGACGGGTGCCGAAGTACTGGGGCAGCTGCCCATGGACTGGAATCATCGCCTGCTGGCCATGAATGCCGGCTTGCCGATTCAGGAACAGAGCCCCCGTTGTCATTACAGTCGCGCCCTGCATAGCCTGGTGAACAAGCTGGAAATGCAGCCTGAGAGCAGCTCGAACAGTGAAGGCTGGTGGCAACGAATTCGCAGCCCGGGTTAAGCCCGCTGCACTAATACTGCACTGACCAGGAGTCGAGAGTGGCAGGACGCATTGACGCGGAATATCAACAGCTCAAGGACCGCGCCCATCGCTGGGTAGTCGAGCGGCTGGATGAAGAAGGCATTGAGGTCAGCAATGCCAACCGTGAACTGCTGTCTGAATTTATCCGTAATGCTGTGGCGCAACACATTGCCTTGAACCGGGTGCCACTTTCCACTCAGGATCTCAACCAGCTGGTCAAGGACACGCTGGATGAGGTACTGGGTTTTGGCCCGCTGGAGCCGCTGCTGGCAGATCCGCGGATCAACGATATTCTTGTGAATGGCCCGGACAATGTCTTCATTGAAGTGGCCGGGGTGCTGCAGAAGGCGCAGGTTCGTTTCATCAACGACGACCATGTGATCCGGGTGATTCGACGTATGCTGGCCCCGTTGGGTCGGCGTCTGGATGAGGCGAGCCCCATGGTGGATGCCCGCCTGCCAGACGGCTCACGGGTGAATGCGATTATTCCGCCGCTGGCCCTGAATGGCCCCAGCATCAGTATCCGTAAATTTACCCGTAATCACCTCAGTGCTGACGAGATGATTCGTAGCGGCTCGCTGACCCAGGCTTGCCTCGATACGCTGATTACGGCGGTGGAAACCCGCCGTAATATCATCATCAGTGGTGGTACCGGTACCGGTAAAACCACCATGCTGAATCTGATCAGCCAGTACATTCCCCGCGGGGAACGGATCCTCACCATCGAGGACTCTGCCGAACTGGTGCTCAATCACCCCCATGTGGTGTCACTGGAAACGCGTCCGGCCAATACGGAAGGCAAAGGTCAGGTGACGGCTCGGGAGCTGGTCATCAACTCCCTGCGGATGCGCCCGGACCGGGTGATTCTGGGTGAGGTGCGCTCCAATGAAATTATTGAGCTGCTGCAGGCCATGAATACCGGCCATGAAGGCTCCATGAGTACCATCCACGCCAACAGCACCAAGGACGCGTTGGTGCGGATCGAAACCCTGCTGGCGGTGAGTGGTTATGAAGCCAGTGAAAAAGCCATTGGTCGTCTGATCGGCTCGGCACTGGACGTGATTATTCAGCTGCAGCGCCTGCCGGATGGTCGGCGCCGGGTCAGTGAAGTGGTGGCGCTGTCGCCCACCGATGATGAGCAGTACAACCTGGATTACCTTTACAGGTGTGAGCCATGAGTGCCCTGGCGCTGCTTGGCATGGCCCAGACCCTGGGTATCATCGCGGTAATGACCGTGCTGGTGCAGGTGTTGTGGTTCCGGCGGCGCGAAAAAGTGCTGCTCGGTGAGCGGGTGCGCCAGCGCCTTCAGCAGCGCACTGATATCCCGGTGGAGCAAAGCCAGGCCCGGGTAGCCAGCAGCCCCCTGGAGCGAGTGCTGTTGCGGGCAGATATCCGACTTTCGCGCACCCAGCTGGCGATGCTGGGTGTGCTGACCTTTATTCTGGTGGCGCTGGTGCTGGCCAGTAGCGGCCTGGTTGCTGCGATTGTGGTGTTGGCGCTGATTGTGGCCAGCGCCTGGTTGTACTGGCGCTTCCGCTTCCAGCAGCAGCGTCGCACCATTTTTGAATCACTGCCTGGCATCATGGACTCCACCCTCCGTTACATGGACGCAGGCCGTTCCCTGGAAGCGTCATTGCAGGAGTCCTTCAATGATGCTCCCCACGTGTTTGCGCCGTTGACCTTTCGTCTGCGTAGCGCCATTGATGCGGGACGGGATTACACCGGCCTGTTCGACGATTTCTCAAAGCTTTATCAGGTGCCGTCGCTGGTGATGGTGTCCATTGCCCTGCGTACGTCCACCCGCTTTGGTTCATCGGTGCGGCCGGTGCTGCAGCAAGTGGCCAGCTCGTTGCGTTCCCAGCAGGAGCTGCGACGCGAATTCATGGCCTCCACGGCGGAAACCCGTTTTACCGCAGGCGCATTTACCCTGCTGCCGCTGGGTATGGCGGCCTACATGATGCTGATCAACGAGAAGTATGCAGAAGTGCTGCTGCACACGGATACCGGGCACACCATGCTGATGATTGCCGGCATTCTGCAGGGGCTTGGTGTGATCGTTATCTGGCGCATGGTACAGGGGGTCGGCCGTGAATAATGTATGGCTGATCCTGTCACTGATCCTGGTGGCGCTGTCGATCTGGTTGCTGTTCCGGGCCCGTCACTGGGAAATGCAGGCGCGGGTGAGTGAACGTCTCAGTGAGACCGGCAGCCGCAGCGCGGACAGCGAAAGCGGCCGGTTCTGGTTATGGCGAATGTCGGCGGCGCTGACCGAGTCTTCTTTGGCGGCCAGTGATTATCAGGAAATTCGTCAGGCCATGGCGGGCATGGGCAAGAGCCGCGAGCAGTCCCAGGTCATTTATCTGCTGGCTTGCTGGATGCTCCCGGTCCTGGTGGCGTTGGTTGGCTTTCTGTTCTTCGGCGCCCTTGGTGGGGTGTTGTTGTCTGTGGCAGGTTTTATCTTGCCGCGGCGCACCATTCGCAGCATGGGGGCCCACGCCGAAATGCGCCAGAACCTGGAAGCGGTGGAGCTGTGTCACATGACCCGCATGCTGATGGAAGCCGGGCTGTCGCTGGAGCGAGTGATGCGCATCATCGGTGTTCAGGGCCGCCCGTTGTTGCCGGTGCTGATTCCGCGCATAGACCGCTTTAATCGCTTGATGCAGTCCGGTGCCGAACGCAGTCAGGCACTGGATGAGCTGGGCGAAAACAAACGGATACCGGTACTGCGCAGCTATGTGGTACTGATGAAACAGAGCAGCTTGCTGGGTTCCGGGGTGTCGACCAGCCTGGATCAGATCATCGAGGAAGCCCAGAACGTGGAACGTAGCCGGATCCGGGAAGAAACCAACCGGATTGGTGCCAAGATGACGGTGGTGATGATGGCGTTCATGCTGCCGGCACTGTTTATTTTGATCGGTGGGCCGGCGGTGATGTCTATCGCCGACGCGCTGGCACGATAGTTAACAGAACGCACAGATAAGGAAAGGAATGATGCCAATGCGAGGCTGGATCTGGGTGGCGGTGGTGATGCTGGTGGGGTGTGCCGGCCAGCCCACTGAAACGACCTCCAGCAGTACAGTGGATACCAGTGACATTGCTTGCCAGGAAGCGGTGCAGCCAGAGCAGCGTGTGGATCTGGAAATGATCGATACCCTCATGGCCAAAGGGCGCCACTATGCGGCGCTGGCACGGCTGGAAAGCAAGCCGATGGAGGGCATCGACTACTGGCTTAGATACGGCCAGCTGCTGGCTTCTACCGGCAAGCTGGACGACGCCGAGCGGGTATTCCGGGACATGGTCAGCGAGTGTGAAGATGGTCGTAGCCGTCATGGTCTGGGCATGGTGCTGCTCAAGCGCAATCAGGTGAATGCGGCGATTACCCATCTGGAGGCGGCGCGCAGTATGGCTCCGGCCTCGGCCCAGGTGCGTAACGACTATGGGTACGCTCTGCTGTTGGTGGGACGCTATCAGGATGCCGCTTTTGAGTTACGTACGGCATTGGAGCTGGCTAATGGCCAGGGCCCGGTCCGTCAGAATGTGGCGGTGGCCTATCTGCTAACTGATGACCAGCAGGGACTGGAGGCGCTGAAATCAGAATATGGTTTTACCGACGATGAGCTGGCTTACGCGAGGGCGTTGCAGCAACAATTTGGTCGGGTGGAGTAATGAGCACGGCAACCATTGGGAGAGTGCCATGAGCGCACGATGGATTTTGATTGGCCTGTCACTGCCAGTAGTGGCATTGGCGGCGGAGCCGGCCGCGCAGTATCGCTTCGGGGTGTCTGATCAGGTGGTCAGCAAGCCGCCGGGCACGGACACAGAGTGGCTGCTTGGCCAGCAGCGCACGGCGCAGTCTCCGGACGAGAGTGAGCTGCCGGCCCCCCTGTATGTGGATAGCCAGCGTCGTCTGGCTGACTCTTTCCGCACGGCGATCCCGGAAACCTTCGGTGAGCAGACCCGGGACGATAACTAGCCCCTTCCGCCAGCGGGGGGCGCTGACCATCATTACCCCCCTGCTGATGCTGGTCGTGATTATCCTGTCCGTGATGGCGCTGGACGGGGCGCGCTTGTATAGCCTGAGGGGTGACATGCAGGCCCAGGTCAATGTGGCGGCGCAGGCCGGGGCCTCAGCCACGCAGAGTTGTGGCGGGCTGGCACCCTCCACCACATTGATTCGCCAGCGTGCACTCACTGCGGCCCTGGCGCAGGGTTACGGTGGTGAGGAGGACGCGCTGGTGGTGCAGACCGGTGTGATCGAAGCCCCGGCAGGGGATAACGTGCTCGCTTTCCGCCCGGTCAGTTTCATCGAAGAAAGCAATGCGGTGCTGGTCTCTTATACTCGCAGTGAACCCATTTCCCTGCTGTTGCCGGAGTCGGTATTCGGCACCCTTGATATCACCGTCAATGCCGCCGCCCGTAAGGAAGTGACTGCCACACTCAGTGCCGCAGGCAGTACGGCCAGCGTAGATGCCGGGGTGGTGGGCGCGCTGCTCGGCGCGGTGCTGGGTGACCCGGGTTACGTGCTGGATCCCACCGATCTCGATAGCCTGCGTAATACCACGGTGGAGTTGGGTGAGTTGCTCACACAACTGGGGGTAGCGGATGTGGCGGAACTGTTGACGCTGGATGGCCAGGAACTGGCCGCCGGGTTGCGTGATGTAGCGGGTGTGGCGTCACCCGTGGGACAGGTGCTGGATGATCTGCTGGCCGCCAATGGTATCAGCACGGTGCAGGTCAGTGAGGTGCTGGAGGTGGTGGAAGGTACCCAGGTGCCTGCGGATAGCGAGTTTCCTCTCTACGACATGCTCATCAGCCTGGTCCTGAATGTGGCCGAAACCCAACAGGACGGCATGGGCGGTTTCCTGGATGTGCCGCTGGACCTGGATCTCAACACCGGTCTTGCCAACGTGGTGGCCGACGTGGACCTGCATGTAGGAGAGCCACCGAAAGTGGTTTCCGGGCCTGCCCGTCAGGACAGCGAGGGTAACTGGCGAACCCGCTTTTATTCCCCGGATGTCAGCCTTCTGGTTACGGCACAGATAGAACTGCTTTCGCTTGGGCTGGTGGATGCCGCTACCCTGACACTGCCTCTGGCGGTCAATGCCGGAGGCGCTGAAGGAGCCTTTGTAGGCGCCCGTTGCGCCACGGGTACCCGAAATGATGTGGCAGTGATTCTGGATCTGGAGCGCAGTGTTGCGCGATTGGGCTCCGGCGCTATTGATCCGGATGATGGTCAGATCGTCCCGCAAGCGGTTTCCCTGACAGTGTTGAGCGGCGCCCTGTTGCCGGTGCCTGTACTGGAGGGGGAAGTGATGGTCAGTGGTGAGGTGCCAGGCGTTACTGAGCGTAATGTGGTGATCAGTGATGATTACCCGCTGTATTGTGACAGCGTCGCCGGGTGCAGCAGCAATGAATACTCAGACACCGGGGATGGGGTCGGTGGACTCGATCTGGATGTGGATTTGAGCAATACGGTAGCTTTGGGCGGAGGTTTGCCGCTTGGTGTCCTTCTGACGCCTTTGGTGAATCTGCTCGAGAGCGTTTTAGGCGAGGTGGTCGAAGGTCTCGCAGCGACGCTTATCAATCCGTTGCTGGACGCAATGGGTGTCGGGCTTGGCGGTGTGAAGGTCACTCTTTCCAACGCGACCCAGGGCAGCAGCCAGGTGATTGAGAATGTGCCGGTGCTGGCGGCGGGGAATTAAAATCTGAGCCTGACCAAAATCAGGGTAAATGGATTTACGATGGAACGTGGCCGGTTAGAACAATGGGCCAAGTTGGGCTGGGAGATCGTCCGCAAGGATATGGTCATCTACCTGACTATTCTGCTCTATATTGCCATCGCCGGAATCGCGGCGGAAGTCGCGGGTGTTGGCGATCGATTCTCTGTATTGGTCTATCCCGTCACAACAGTCATGGTTGTGATGGTCATGGGTGGCAGTGGTTTTGTGGTTTTTTCTGCCTATGTGATGTTGATAGAAAAACCTGCCTCGCCGATTACCAGGGTGTTTGCGGGGATTTGCCAGCTGCTTGCCAGTAAGGCTTTTTTTCGATCATTGCCATTGCTGGCTTTTTTCTCGTTGTTTTTTTCTGCTGCGTCATCTTTCAAAACATTGATTCCTGCGTTTCAGGCGTTCGTCTGGGATAACAGTTTCATCGCTGTGGAACAGTGGTTGCACGGTGGCAAGTAGCCGTGGGAGTGGTTGCAACCTCTATTGGGCTACCCGGTGCTGACGTGGTTGATCAATGTGGTCTACAACTTCTGGTTTTTCATCATGTTTCTGGTGCTTTTCTGGCAGATGCTGGATGCCGCGAATGAGGTGAGGCGGCGGGTTTTTCTGCTTTGTTTTGTGTTGATCTGGGCAGTGAATGGATCCTTGCTTGCCGCGTTGTTTTCTTCAGCAGGTCCTTGTTTTCTTGATCGGTTACTCCCGGGCGAGCCGAACCCCTTCGCTGGTTTGATGGCATACCTGAATGAGGTTAACCAGTCTTTTCCGGTGTGGGCATTACCGACGCAGGATGCTCTTTGGGGGTTGTATGAAAGCAATGCGATGGGAATAGGCGCAGGGATATCTGCCATGCCGAGTATGCATGTATCTGTAGCCTGGTTGATATTTTTGCTGGTGCGGAAAGAGGTTGCCTGGATGAAATGGCTGGGCCGGATCTTTGTGAGCTTTATTCTGGTTGGCTCTGTGCACCTCGGTTGGCATTACGCCGTGGATGGTTATGTTGCCATCCTGACAACCACCTTGATCTGGTGGTTGGTGAGCTGGGCGGCGGCGGCGGGAGAGGCCCGGGATGCGCCGGAGCTATGTCGGGATTAGTTGCATCGCAACTTCTTGCCTCTTCCTAGAGGAATGAGCGCGTTGCGGAAAGCTTGCTCGACCCTGCTTCCGTCAGGCGGGGCAAACTCAAGAACAAAAAACGGCCGCATCAGCGGCCGTTCTTGTTTGCCATGGGGACTTACGCAGCTGCGTGGCGATAGCGAGCCAGCTGGTCAGCAAAGTCCTGCAGGGCGGCGATGCCAGATTCGCGGGCATCGTGATACCACTGCTCCAGTGCCTCAACCATTTCGGCTGAATTGCGGCTGGTCTGCGACCAGATGTCCTGCAGGCGCAGACGGAACTGGTAGATGGCGTCGAGGGTTTCGTTGCTCTGGGTCAGGCTGACCAGGCGCTCCTGTTGGGTGGGCTTGATCAGTGACAGATCCTTGTGGAACAACGCCTTGGCGCGGGCATAAAGATCTCGGGTGGCTTCGCAGGCGCGTTCCTGTTCCTGTTTGAATACCGGCACGATGACGGTCTTGCGGTAGTTGGCCATGACCTGGAAACGATGCTGCATGACACCACGCAGGGCCTCCAGATCGATACCCTTGGCATTGCTGTCGATGACGGGTTTGGGCGCGACCTTGCGCACCTTGGCCAGGCCAACCGTTTCGAACAGGCGAATCCAGGCCCAGCCGGCATCAAATTCGAAACGGCGTACGGACAGCTTGGCAGAGTTCGGGTAGGTATGGTGGTTATTGTGCAGCTCTTCACCGCCAATCAGGATGCCCCATGGGGAAATGTTGCGGCTGGCGTCAGCGCATTCGAAGTTGCGGTAACCCCAGTAGTGGCCAATACCGTTGATCACGCCGGCTGCGAAGACCGGGATCCACATCATCTGGATGGCCCAGATAGTGATGCCGTAAACGCCAAACAACATCAGATCAATCACGGCCATAATTGTCACGCCACCCATGGGGAAGCGGGAGTAGACATTACGCTCCAGCCAGTCGTCCGGGCAGCCTGCGCCGTACTTCTGCAGGGTTTCCTTGTTATCGGCTTCCTCGCGATACAGCTCGGCACCTTCACGCAATACCTTTTTGATACCCTTCACCTGGGGGCTGTGGGGATCGTCTTCGGTTTCGCACTTGGCGTGGTGCTTGCGGTGGATGGCGGTCCACTCCAGGGTGTTCTGGCCAGTGCTCAACCACAGCCAGAGACGGAAGAAGTGTTTCAGGATCGGGCTCAGTTCCAGGGCCCGGTGGGCGGAATAGCGGTGCAGGTAGACGGTCACACTCACGATGGTGGCGTGGGTCATGGCCAGGGTAATCAGCACCAGCGCACCCAGACTCGGGGCCAGCAGGCCGTGTTCAATAAAATCAAGCATCGGGTTCATACACATAGAATTCGGAGAGTCTATTGTGCCCAGTCCAGGTGACAGTAAGAAGGTGTCGGGTGGGTCAAATTCGGACTTTCGCGGCCCTTATCGACCGGACGGACGTCTTAAAAGGATGAAGGGCAGTCGCAGCGGCTTACCGGTGTTTATCCTTCTCCAGCAGGAGGTGGCCTCGGGAATCAACCTGCGCTTTCCAGCCCGGGGCCAGCCAGGTGGTCCCTACCGCCTCAGCAATCAAGGCGGGCCCCCAAAGACATTGACCGTTTCCAAGGTCTTCGCGTTGGTAAATGCTTACATCCTCGTCAACGCCCGGCAGTCGGGTGCTGCGTAGCGCCTGGCCTTGGGTCAGGGGCTGTGCCGGAGTGGCGGGAGGGTGTTGTTCGGCGAGGCACTGCACTCGCAGGTTGACCTGCTGTACGGGCAAGCCCAGGCGATGACCAAAGCGCTGTTCATGGGCTCGGTGAAAGGCCTGTTCGCGTTCGCCAGGGTTATCCTGCCAGGGAATTTGCAGTACCGATGACTGGCCCCGGTAGCACATGTCCAGATAGACCTGATAGCGGATCTGGTCGCTGGCGACGCCTTCTGCAGCCAGCTCCCGCTGACCCTGTTGCTGCAAGGCCTGAATCTCGTTTCGGCAGGCGTCGCCGTCAAGGCCATCGGGCAAGGCCTTTAGCAGCTCTCGCTTACGGGGCGCATAGACCAGCCCTTCGGCGGACAACACGCCGGCCCGTTGCGGGACAATGGCCCGGTGCATCCCCAGGTTGTCGGCCAGGGCGCAAACGTGCAGGCCTCCGGCGCCGCCGAAGCTCATCAAGGCAAAATCCTGCGGGTCATGGCCTTTCTGGATAGAGATCACCCGCAGTGCCTGGGTCATGTGCTCGTTGGCCAGCGCCAGCACCCCTTCGGCGGCAGCCTGGGCATCCATGCCGAGTTGCTGGCCGAGTATGCCCATGGCCTGCTCGGCGGCGTGGACATCAAGCTCGAGCGAGCCACCCAGGGCGAAATCGGGCTGTAGCCTGCCCAGCACCACATTGGCGTCCGTGACCGTGACCTGCTGTCCGCCTCGGCCATAACAGGCAGGGCCAGGGTCAGCGCCGGCAGATTGCGGCCCGACATGCAGCAAGCCGGCTTCGTCCACGTACGCCAGTGAGCCGCCGCCGGCGCCGATGGTATGCATGTCGACCATGGGAACGGCCACCGGGTAAGGGCCGATACGGCCTTGCTGGGTCAGACGGATTTCGCCGTCCAGCAAGGCCACATCGGTGGAGGTGCCACCCATGTCGAAGGTCATCAGCTGGCGCTGGTCGAGCTGTTCCCCAAGCCGTTGAGCGGCAGCCAGTCCGCCGGCAGGGCCGGAGAGCAAAAGATTGACGGCCAGCTGCCGTGCCTGCTGCGCTGCAATGGTGCCGCCATGGGACTGCATGATGGCCAGCGGTGCGGGGTCGGTAGCCTGTTCAAGGCGCTGCAGATAGGCCGCTACTCTGGGCGACAGCCAGGCATTCAACCAGGTGGCCATGCCGCGTTCGTATTCGCCACGGGTCGGGATAATGTTGTGGGAGGTGCTGACCTCCAGTCCTTCCCGCGTGAGGGCATCGGCGATGCGCCGCTCCTGGTGCCCATTGAGGTAGGCAAACAGCAGGCATACCGCCACGGATTCTGCCCCATGGGCTTTGACCCGGAGAACCAGCTCCGCCAGTGCCTCATCACTCAGCGACTGGATTTCGTCGCCGGCGGCATCCAGTCGGCACGGTGCGCCTTCACAAGGAAGGTCGGTCAGGGCGCTTTTGTGGGGAGCTGGGGTCAAGTTGTACAACTCGGGCCGGTTCTGCCTGCCAATACGGAGAATGTCTTCAATGCCGCTATTGGTGACAAACACCGTGCGGGCGCCCTTGTTTTCCAGGGCCGCATTAGTGGCCACGGTGGTGCCATGGACAATGGACAGCTGGCCCGCTGACATGGCGGCTGCCAGACCCAGTTCCCGAATTCCTTGCAGTATGGCTTGTTCAGGGGCTGCCGGGGTCGACAGCACCTTGTGAATGCGGGGTTCCCCGTCGCCAAGCAGAACGAAATCCGTAAAGGTGCCGCCGGTATCGACGCCGAGCCAGTAAGTGAGAGGCATATCAGTGAACAGTTAACAGTTAACAGTGAATAGTGAACAGCGAAAACAGGGGGGCAACGTCGGTGCCCGCTGGTGCTACCATACCGGAAGCGAGTGGATTTTAACTATTCACTGTTAACTATTAACTGTTCACTGCTTTTTCCCATGCCCGAATTACCCGAAGTAGAAACCACCTTGCGTGGTATTCGTCCCTATCTTGAGGGGCAGGTGCTGCGCGATGTGGTCGTGCGTGAGCGGCGCTTGCGCTGGCCGGTGAGTGAAGCGCTGTTGACCATGCGAGACCGTCAGGTGCTGGGCCTGCGCCGGCGCGCCAAGTATCTGCTGATCGAACTGGAGGGGGGAGAGCTGCTGATTCATCTGGGCATGTCTGGCACCTTGCGGGTGGTCGATGAGAGCGTGCCGCTTCGCAAGCATGACCATGTGGATCTGCGCCTGGGGAGTGGCAAGGTGCTGCGCTTCAACGACCCTCGCCGGTTTGGCTCGGTGCTGTTCCAGCCGGGCTCTGAGCCCCATGAGCTGCTGGCGAAACTGGGTCCGGAGCCGCTCAGTGACGCCTTCAATGGTGACTGGCTGTTTGAGCGCTCAAGGGGCCGCAAGGTGGCAGTAAAGAGCTTCATCATGGATAACGCCACGGTGGTGGGGGTGGGCAATATCTACGCTCAGGAGAGCCTGTTCCTGGCGGGGATCCACCCTTCCCGTGCGGCAGGAAAGATTTCCCGAGCCCGGTATCAGCAATTTGCCGAGGCGATCAAGGCCGTGTTGGCGAAGGCCATCGAGGCGGGCGGCACCACCCTCAAGGACTTCACCAAGGCGGATGGGCAGCCGGGTTATTTTGCCCAGTCCCTGAACGTCTATGGGAGAGCCGGCGAGCCTTGCCTGAAGTGCAAGGCCTTGCTTAAGGCGGATCGGCACGGCCAGCGCAGTACCAGCTATTGCCCGCAATGCCAGCGCTGATCAGGGATTGAGCGATTTGCGTATTGCCGGGTTGACGGCAAAGGTGTAGATTGTGATGTAATTGTCGGAATATTAACGACTTAGCTGAAAGAATGTCAGCGTTACTTTAACTATAAGAACTTCAAGAGGGACTGACCATGAAGCGAGCAAAGCGCCCGGTACTGGCATCTGTTCTCGCCTCCACCCTGATGCTGACCGCAATGGCGCCGCTGCAGGCTTCTGCGGGCTCTCCAGCACAGGATCGTCCGGGGGAAATCGCGATGATCGCTGATTCGCTGATCGCGCGTCCGGTGCTGCTGGCATCAACCATTGTAGGGGCCGGTCTGTGGCTGGTCACTTCGCCGTTCAGCCTGCTGGGTGGCAATATCGGTGAAGCGGGGCAGGTGCTGGTAATGAATCCGGGTAAGAGCACGTTTATCCGTTGTCTTGGTTGCACTCCTGCCCAGCATGAAAGTTTGAAAGCCGAGAAGGCGACCAAAGCTTCTGAGGAAGAAGCTGTAGCCGCTACGGAGTAATCCGGGCCCGCTTCCTTCGCTTCATGAAAAAGGCCATCCTGCACCGCAGGATGGCCTTTTTTGGTGCTGTCGTTTTCATCAGCCCGGATCATGGAGACGCTTTCTGTATCAGCCGTTTGCGGCAGCGGCAGACTTGCTCATCTTGATGCAGTTGTGATCGCTGCAGAGATCGCCAAACAGGGTATCGCAAAGCATTTTGACCTTGGCATCCAGGGCATCATCATCGAATGGGTTGCTGACTACCGGTTGCCAGTTCATGGCATTCAGCAGCAACTCAATGTGGCGCAGCAGCAGGCGGTAAGGTTCGTTGAGTGCATACATGTCCAGCACCCCTTCGGCATTGATCAGGGTATGCATGCCCATGCTCATGGCCCACTGGCCGGAGCTGAATGTCAGCGGTGCTTTGCCGTGGCTTTCCAGTTCGCCTTTGTTGATGGCATCCACCACCACGCTCTCGACCATGCGGCCAATGGGCATGTTGGCTTCCATCTGCTGTTCCCGGCGATGGGTGGAGGAGGCCAGCCAGACCACTTCCGTCATGACATATTGCTCCAGACGGAAATGCTCGGGGTGGTGCTGTGCGAAAAGGGTGTAGGCGACGGCAAAACCGAGCATTTTTTCGCGGGTGCTCAGATCGGATTCTGCAACACGCCGAAAATATTCCTGGCGAGTGCCGGTCAGTTCGGTGCAGACAGCGATGAGAAGATCTTCTTTGGACGCGAAGTGGTGGTAGAGGGTGCCGGTGGCGAAATTGCAGCTGCGGGCGATAGCTGCCATTTGAATTCCGAGAAGCCCTTCATTGCAGAGTTGCTGTCGGGTGGCTTCGATAAAAAGTTTTTCCCGCTCAGCGAGGGCCTGTTCCCGGCCGCTACGTGTCTTGATCATGTGTGTTTCTTCTATCCCTGATTCGTCTGGTTGCAAGGGTGAGCCTTATGTCTCCGTTTTACAATGTCTCGGCCAGGGTTTCCAGCACACTATTGAGATGCTGTAAGCCGTTCGGCGTACACTGAAGCCGTTCATCGTCGAATGTCATTAGGCCCTGCTGCTGCAGGGTGTTCAGCAGCGGTATCCATTGTGCCGGATTGATGCCGGTAGTTCGGTCCAGGGTTTGTAACGAGATGCCATCGACTAGTCTTAGCCCGTTTAACAGCGCCTCGAAAATCCGGTCGTTGCCCTCAACACGTTGCGGGTTTCGGCGAACATTTCCGGGTGTCGCCAGATAATCCTCAGGCTTGCGGGTTTTCTGGTATCGGGTAATGACCAGATTGCCGTTTTCGTCAAGGGTGGAGAGTTTACTATGGGCCCCGGCACCGATGCCCAGGTAATCTCCGAATTGCCAGTAATTGACGTTGTGCCGGCAGCTTTTGCCGGGTTGGGAAAAGGCGGAAATCTCATAACGCGCAAACCCTGCTTTGGCCAGCAGGCTGAACCCCGCCTGTTCGGTGTCGGCCATGCTGTCGCTGTCGGGTTGCGTCGGTGGTGAGCGGTAGAATACGGTGTTGGGCTCAATGGTCAGCTCGTACCAGCTCAAGTGAGCAGGCTTGAGCGCAATGGCCTGTTCCAGATCTTCCATGGCCTGTTCAAGGCTTTGTCCTGGCAGCGCATGCATGATGTCCAGGTTGAGATTGTCAAAACCGGCCGCCCGTGCCTGGCCGGCGGCAGTGATGGCCGCCTGGGCGTCATGGATGCGGCCGAGTGCCTGCAAGTGGGCATCATTGAAGCTCTGCACGCCGATGGAAAGGCGGTTGATGCCGGCTGCCCTGAAACCCTCGAAGCGTGCGGCTTCAGTGGTACCCGGGTTGGCTTCCAGGGTGATCTCCGCGTTGGCCGCCAGCGGCAGGCGTGCGCGAATACCGTCAAAGAGTTGCCGGTAGAAATCAGCGGACATCAGGCTTGGCGTACCCCCGCCAATGAAAACGGTCTCCACGGGTCGCTCGCCGGTGATGGCAATATCCCTTTCCAGGTCCAGCAATAATGCTGCCAGGTACGCTTGCTCGGGTAACTCCCTACGTTCATGGGAATTGAAATCGCAATACGGACACTTGCGCACGCACCAGGGGGTATGAATGTAGAGGGAGAGGGGGGGCATGGGCATCAGTTAACAGTGAATAGTTAACAGTGAACAGCTAAATTCACCGGCTTGCGGTATGGTAGCAAACCGCCCGGACGAAGTGTGTGTTTTGCCTTCGCTGTTCACTATTCACTGTTAACTGTTCATCGTCTTCTATGCATATTTGGGTTGATGCCGATGCCTGCCCTCGGCCGGTAAAGGAAGTCTTGTTCAAAGCGGCGCAGCGGGTGCAGGTGCCCTGCACGCTGGTGGCCAATCAGCCCATTGCGGTGCCGCGCTCGGAGCTGATCCGGTCTATACAGGTGGGACAGGGATTTGATGTGGCCGACAATGAAATTGTCCAGCGCTGTGCGCCGGGCGATCTGGTGGTCACCCAGGATATTCCTCTGGCAGCGGAAGTGGTGGCCAAGGGCTGTGAAGCGGTAACACCGCGAGGGCACTGGCTGGACAAGGATACCGTCCGCGAAAGGCTGAACATGCGAGATTTCATGGAAGAGATGCGCTCGGCCGGCATGGAGACCGGTGGGCCAAAGACCTTTACGGCGCAGGATAAAGGACGTTTTGCCAATGCGCTGGATCGGTGGCTCGCGCGTCAGAAATAGGCCATGAGCCCGATCTCGCCCCAGTGTTCATCCGCTCCGCCGCTTCGACGCACATCTTCTCCAGCCCAGCTGTACTGCCAGCCGGCATGCAGCATCACCGGTTTCAGTCTGTTCCAGCTGAAGCGGATGCCGGCTTCGCTATTATTCAATCCGTTGTAAGCCTCACTGGCATAGCCGTGATCGTAGGTCTGTGTCAGGCGCAGGGTGGTGTTGAGGGTGTCAGTCAGGTCTTTTTCGGCGAACAGCGATAATCCGTAGAAACTGCCTTCAGCCTGTTTGCTCCAGGTGCCATCCAGCGCCACGCTGAAGATACGCGTCAATTGACGTGAAACGCCAACACCGGCTTCCAGATCGTCCGGGTCGTCAGGATGAAACTGCAGGTAGGTGAGATTCACATAGGGTTCCCAGTCCCCCATCAGAGGGGCGTACTCCACATACAGATTGTTCTCCCGATAAGGTCCCGACTCTTCCCAACCCTGCCACACCCCTGTGCTCAGGTCGGTTACCGACAGATCCAGACTGGCGGTGTAAAAGGATGCGCCATCAAGGTTGTCACGCCCTTCAGAAATATAGCGGCTGTGCCACTGTGTATGCACATTGCCCTGCAGGCCAGCGGCTAGCGCGGGAAAGGGGAAGCACAGGAGAAGGCTGAGCAGTTTGGGAAACTGGGATGAGGGACGTTTGAGGCACTGACGTTTGGGGGGACGTTTAAGGGACACGCACGAATCCTTGTGTGGTCATCATGACATATGACGATAACAGACGGCGTGGCAGGTAAAAGTGAAGAAGGGTAACCGGTGGAAATAATGAACAGTGAATAGTTAATGATTAATAGCGGCGCGGAGATGCGTCGTGTGATCTGGAAGCATTGAGGCCGCGCCACGGTTGTGGAAGCGGCCTCATACATTCAAAACAGGAAAAATGGTGGTAGCGAGGGCCGAGCGGGCAGCCTTGACGGTTTAGCTGCTCAGCTGTGCCAATAATTTTTCCATGGCCTTGCCGCGATGGCTGATGGCGTTTTTTTCCTGGGCGGGAAGTTGTGCGGCGGTACAGCCTTTCTCCGGAACGAAGAAGTGCGGATCGTAGCCGAAGCCCTGATCTCCCTGGGGCTCGAGAACGATCTCTCCGTCCCAGGTGCCCTGACAAATGATCGGGGTGGCGTCGTCTTCGTGTGTCATCAGTACCAGAACAGCCACATAACGCGCATCACGGTTTACTTCCGGCATGTCGGAGAGCAATTCCACCAGCAACTTGTTGTTCTTCTCGTCGGTGGCTCCCACGCCCGCAAAGCGGGCGGAGAAGACGCCCGGAGCGCCACGCAGGGCTGCGACCTGTATACCGGAGTCATCGGCGATGGCGGGCAGCCCGGTGTACTTGCAGGCGTTACGGGCCTTGATGATGGCGTTCTCGACGAAGGTTGTGCCGGTTTCATCGGCTTCCGGTACCTCAAACTCGCTCTGTGCCACCACGTCAATATTCAGGGGCGCAAGCAGGTTCTGCAGCTCAGCGAGTTTTTTCTTGTTGCCGGAGGCGAGGACCAGCTTTTCCATGGGGGGGCTCCTGAGTCGTTAGCTGCGAGCGTCTGGCTTCGAGCTACGGGGAAAGAGAGCATCGGGAACCTGAATTCCCGGCGCGTCGTTGTGTGATTGTTTGGCTCGCAGCTCGTAGCTGTTGTTAAGCTTTTACCCGGTAGATCGCGATTTCCCCGAACAGGTTTGGCCATAATTTGGCCAGGAACCCACTGCGATGATGGCGATTGATGACCTGACGCTCAAGAATACGGATGTTGTTCTTGCGGCAGTGAGTCTCGAAATCCTGCACTGTACACAGGTGAATGTTCGGGGTGTTGTACCACTCGTAGGGCAGCGTCGAGGACACCGGCATACGACCTCTCAGGGCCAGATAGCTGCGTACCCACCAGTGTCCGAAATTCGGAAAGGTAATGATGGCTTCGCGGCCGACGCGGACCATTTCGTTGAGGATCTGGTCCGGGCGGAGTACGGCCTGCAGGGCCTGGGTCATCACCACGTAATCGAAACGCAGGTCCTGAAAGTTGCCCAGGCCCCCATCCAGATCCTGCTCCAGAACGTTGACCCCTTTTTCAAAGCAGGCTGCCAGGTTGTCCTGGTTGATTTCCAGTCCGTAGCCGCGGGTCTGCTTGTGCTCACCGAGCCAGGCCAGCAGGGTGCCGTCACCGCAGCCAAGATCGAGCAATGTGGCGCCTTGGGGAATCCAGTCGCTGATCAGTTGCAGGTCATCACGCATGGCTGGCCTCCACGTCGTTGGCCCTGTTTTCGATTTCGTTGGCGACCCTGTGCATGTAGGCCCCGAACAGCTTGGTGTACTCCGGGATATCCAGCAGGAAGGCGTCATGCCCCTTGGGCGTATCAATTTCCGCGTAGCTCACATCTCGGCCCGCATGCACCAGACCATCGACGATTTCGCGGCTGCGTTCTGGGGCAAAGCGCCAGTCCGAGGTGAAGGACACGATCAGGAACTTGCAGCTGGGCTGGGCCAGGGCAGTTTCAAGATTGTCCCCGAACTCCCGGGCGGGGTCGAAGTAGTCAAGAGCCTTGGTCATCAGCAAATAGGTGTTGGCGTCGAAGTTGCGCGAAAATACCTCGCCTTGATGGCGCAGGTAGGATTCCACCTGAAACTCCACATCAAAGCCGTAATGGAAGCGGCCCGCACGCAGGTCGCGGCCGAATTTCATGCGCATGGCGTCATCACTGAGGTAGGTGATATGGCCGACCATGCGCGCCAGGATCAGGCCCTGCCGTGGGTAGGTGTCGTGCAGGTAGTAGCGCCCGCCATGGAAATTAGGGTCAGTCAGGATCGACTGGCGGGCCACTTCGTTGAAAGCAATGTTCTGTGCTGACAGCTTTGGTGCTGCGGCAATCACCACGGCGTGCCCCAGGCGTTCGGGGTAATCAATGGACCACTGCAAGGCTTGCATGCCGCCCATGCTGCCGCCAATCACCGCGGCCCAGCGCTGGATGCCCAGCACATCGGCCAGGCGCGCCTGGCTGTTAACCCAGTCCTTGATGGTCATCATCGGGAAATCCGGGCCCCAGGGCTGTCCGGTTTCCGGGTTGATGGAGGACGGGCCAGAGGAGCCGTGGCAGCCGCCCAGATTATTCAGACAGACCACAAAGAAGCGGTTGGTGTCGATGACTTTGCCAGGACCAATGCAGGTATCCCACCAGCCGGGGCGCTTGTCGTCCATGCTGTTGTAGCCAGCAGCGTGATGGTGGCCGGACAGGGCATGACATATCAGCACCGCATTGGTGGCGGTACGATTCAAGGTGCCATAGGTTTCGTATACCAGTTCGTAGGACGGCAGGGTTCTTCCGCACTCCAGTTCAAGAGGCGTGTCGAATCGATGAATTTTCGGCTCTACCAGTCCGACGGAATCGGCAGGGATTTGTTGCGGCATGATGACTCGCTTGCGTCTGTTGCCGCAAAGTCTAAAGCTCGCCCGGTGGCCGTGCAATCGGCCACCGGCGAGAAGCGCAGAGTTATCTCATGACAGCGGGCTATAGTTCTCTTCTTCGTGGTGCTGGCGGATATCGATATAGTCATCCAGGGCACGGTGAACCTGATTGCGCTGCACCTTGCGATCCACGTCCACAAGGATCAGATAGTTACCGTTCTTGACCGACTGGATATAAGGCTCAAGATGGTGGTTTGTGTGTGAGATGCCGCGCAGACCTCCCACCCAGGCGCCGAAGCAGGTAAAGAAGAGGGCGGTGAGTGCCCAGATGCCAAGGTGTGCATCGATGCCCCAGGGGTCAGCAAACGCTATCGCGTAGCCGGCAATCAGGCCAATAAAGAACCCCCGCGTGGCGCCACTGTAACCGTCGGCCATCAAGTCAGTGTCTTCCCATGGGGTCGTGCTGTTAATGCCCAGTCGCTCCAGCTCACCGTTGTCCCGGGCCATCACATGTACCCGGTCGCCGCCAAAGCCGGCATCATCGAGACGGCCAAGCGCGTTACGCACTTGCTGAAGATTGGGGACGAGATAGTAGATCCTGTACATACGCGATTCCCTCCTTCGTAATAGTTCATCCACGCTAGACGGGTATCAGTGAAGGATTGATCAAAACTTGATCAGCATCAGGTGAAGCATGGCAAAACAGGAATTACTGGACAAGCTGTACGCACAAGTTGCCAATGATGAGGATGCCCGCACCTGCACGGACATCAGTGAAGAGGCCTGCCGTGAGGTGCCTGGCAATTTCTTTCGTATCATCACCGCCAATGCGTTGACCAAGATCGGTGATCTGCTGATTAACCCCAAGACGGTACTGGCCTGGTTGGTCACTGCGGTGGGTGCGCCGGCCTGGCTGGCCGGCTTTTTGGTGCCGATCCGCGAGTCCGGCTCGCTGATTCCGCAGCTGATGATAGGAGCCCTGGTGCGTCGCCACCCGGTGCGCAAGGGCTTCTGGGTGCTGGGGTCGGCCTTGCAGGGGCTGGCGGTGCTGGGTATGGCGCTGGCCGTGTGGTGGCTGGAAGGTATGCAGGCCGGCATGGCGATCATCGCCTTGTTGATTCTGTTTAGTATCAGCCGCGGGTTTTGTTCGGTGGCCATGAAGGATGTGCAGGGGAAATGCATTCCCAAATCTCGCCGGGGCAGGTTGACCGGCCTGTCCGCCACCCTGTCCGGGGCCATTACCTTTGCCCTGTCATTGATTATTTTCCAGGGAGAGGGCGATCCGACGCGCGCGTTTTACACGGCACTTCTGACCGGTGCCGGTATGGCCTGGCTGCTGGCGGCCTGGGTGTTTTTCACCGTGGACGAGGCGCCGGGGGCCAGCGAAGGAGGGCACAATGCCTTCCGTCAGGCGTTGACCAGCCTTGGCTTGCTGAAAACCGATAGGCCCTTCCGCCGTTTTGTCATGACTCGGGCCCTGTTGATGTCATCGTCGCTGGCTTCACCGTTTCTGGTGCTGTTGGCCCAGGACCAATCCTCCCTGCCGTTGCTGCTGGGCAGCTTTGTCCTGGCGTCCAGTCTGGCCAGCACCGTCAGTGCCACGGTGTGGGGCTACATGGCTGACACCTCCAGCCGCAACGTGATGATTCGTGGCGGCGGCCTGGCGGCTTTTGTCTGCATGCTGGCGGGGGGCTTTGCCTTGTGGGGACCGACCGTATCGTGGCTGCACTGGCTGTTTCCTGTTGCCTACTTTGTACTGGCCATTGCTCATGCGGGCATTCGTATTGGCCGCAAGACTTATCTGGTGGATATGGCTGGCGGCACGAAACGGACCGATTACACCTCGGTGAGCAATACCGTGATTGGTGTGCTGCTGTTGGCGGTGGGGGGGCTGAGTGCCGTGGTCTCCACTTTTGGGAATGATTGGGCGCTATTGGTCCTGGGCGTGATGGGGGCCGTTGGCGTGCTCAGCGCCATGTTGCTGGAGGAAGTTTGAGGGCTAGAGGCGCGTGCCATTGCTGTGGGTCAATTTCTCAAGATGTTGTAAGCAATATCTTAAGCTGGCCGCAAAGCATGTTACCCGTTAGCTGGAAGTATTAATCTCAACCGCTTTGCCAATGGAGGGGGACTGCTACATGAAGATATTGCTACCAGCATTGATCGCTGCTGCTACCTGTGCTGTGAATGCATGGGCTGAAACCAGTGCTCCTGCGAGCACTCAGTCCGGGGGGTTCATGCTCGGGGCAGGGCTGGGTTTTGATTCCGGCAATTTTTCCGAGGAGCTTGAGGATGAACTGGCTTTTATTGGGCCGGGGTTTGATGTGGATGATGACGGGGCAGATATCGGTAAAGACCTTTATCTGGGTTACGTGTTCGGTGGTGCCTCTTCTTTCCGGTTTGGTTATCGTGAATTTGGTGAACAATCGGGTGACGTAACCTACTTTGGCAACAAAACGGGAGATTACGTCCTGGAAGCCGATGGGGTCTACATGGCAGTGGATCTGCTGTTGCCTCTCAATGAAACGCTGTTTGTGGGCGGCACGTTGGGATTGCAGAATTGGGATGGAAAAGTGACAGCCCGAAACGCCTTCTTCAGTTCAACAGAGTCCACGGATGGTCGTGATTTCTTTTATGGCCTGCGGGGAAAATTGTTAGTGAACGAGGGCCGGGGCGCGTTGGTGGCAGGGTATTCCCTGTATAGTTTTGAAGACGAATATGGTGAGGAACTTGAGTATAACTCCTTGAGCATCGGTTTTGAAGGTTACTTCCGGTAAAGCCATTCGATGGTGTTGAGAAGCCTCCAATGCGATGCACTGGGGGCTTTTTAATTTTTTGCTGACGGGATTCTCACTGTTCAGCCATCTCAATCAGTTGGGCTCTTGTCATCAAGGTGTTTCATTTCAGCTCGGGAGGAAGTCCGAAAAGTTGTTCGGTGGAGTCCAGAGTCATGTTGATGCCTTTCACGAGGCAGAAGCGTGATGCGCCGTCCGCTCCTTGAACTTGCGCACCGTGGTAAGACCAGGGGGTGTTCATGAAGATGGCAATGCGTCCTGCTTTGAATGGAATCAGTGTGGCGGCTTCTGGCGTACAGGATTTCACATGGTCAGGGGCGCGCTTGGCCATGATTTCAACTCCTTCACTGCCGATGATTTGCGGTCCATGAAACAGTCGGGTTCCCCAGTCTGGTGAGGCCGTTTCGTCAGGGTCCAGATAAACGATCAGGCTATAAAGTCGATTTGGCCAATCCATGTGTGTTGGCAGGCTGCTACCCGCAGCACGAATATTCAGAGCACCGCAGGTAGCCCAGGGTTGCAGCTGAATCATGTCTTGTTTGTTGTCCGCGCTATCGCCGAAGAGGCGCTGGTACAGTGCCTGCCTCGCGGGGGTGAACAACGCATGGATCGCACCCGCGATAGCATCATCAAACAGCTGCTCATTACACTGTTGCCAGAATGCTTTTCGAGGGCTGCGCCACTGTGTCAGGTCCTCACTTTTGTCCCAGATCTGGAACGCTAGAAGCCCATGCCCGGCATCGTTGAATAGGGACTTCTCTGGCAGGTTCTGATACGCCTGCGCAAGGAAGTCGGCAGAAAGGGCGCCGTCGATAATGGCATGGGGGAAGGGCTCCGTAATGACGCTTGCCTGGCGGACGCTATCCAGAAAACGAGCATGTTCGCGGCCTGTTAAGTGGCTGAGCGTGGTCATGACTGCCAATACTCATTGGCAATGGCCAGTGCCTTTGCCACGTCTTTGCGCGGCAAGTTGCAGACAATCTCCTGAGGGAGCTCCCACCAGCGACTGGCGATCAAGGCCTCACGGGTCGCTTCGTCAAAGCGGTATTTCAGCACCCGGGCCGGGACTCCGCCCACAATTGCGTAAGGCGGTACATTGTCTGTGACGATGGCGCCTGCAGCGATGCATGCTCCATGGCCGACGCAAACACCCTGCAGAATGACCGCGTTGTGGCCGACCCACACGTCGCACCCTATGACCGTGGGGTAGACGCCAGCCCGATAGATATCTTCCGGGCCCATCTCGCCACCCATTTCCTGTTCAAGGTCCAGCATCCCGGTGGTCAGCATGTCCACGTTATGGCTGACTGCGCCGAGGATTGCCAGGGCACTGATGGAGCTGTGACGGCCGATAATGAGGTTGGTCGGCATCTGTGTTCGGCACTGGTAATAAGCATTGCGTCCCATCAACAGGTTAAAGGGCTGATAGTCGTTACTGATCCTGCTTTCCTTTTCCAGGAAGCAGGCCCGCTCATGATCACCATCAAAGGCCGAGAGCGAGAGCTCTTCCGGGTGAAGCCAGTCTGCGTAACTGGCCAGCGCCTTCAACCGGTTCATCTTCTGTTCGTTACTGATCATCGGGATTTCCATGGGGCCACAGCAAGGATGGCGGGATAGCATTAAAAGGAGTACCCGCCAACTGGAGCTGAGCCAGCGGGGAGTGAATATGAGAAAACGCCACGCTACGACGAGCCTCTTTGCTGACCGTTCCCTTTCGGTGTGTTACGGAAACATCAAAGACGACAGCCGTCCCGGCACGTCCCTCAATGCTTTCGTAGGGATGCGTCGTGCCACTGCAGGGGCATGGGTCCTGATAGGGAATATGGTTTTTCCATTGATCAAGCCGGGTCTGGTGATTGCGATAGTGAGTCCCCGGCTTCACCTGTATGGCTCCATTTTCTGCCGTGACATCAGATACATAAAGCATCAAGCGAAGGGAAAGCGTGGGATCCCAATGTGGGTGGTGGTTGCCGGGGCCTTGGCGATCCTGCTTGAACGTATCCTCACAAATAGAGGCGAAATCATTTCTGCTGTCACTGCATTGAAAGTACTGCGCGCCGAGCTGGCGGAACCAGTCAGGGAAAAGGCATTGATGGAGCGTTGTGAGTTGATGGTTCACCAAATCAATGGCGCGGGCGGGCAGGATCTTTTCGCCATCCATGGGCGGGGCGAGTTTGAGGCCTGGTAACGTCTCGGCAAAGCAGCGATGGTGCTCCTGCAGTAATGCGGCCGACAGGTCAGCATAGAGACCGGGAAATACGACAACCCCCTTTTCCCGCAGCGTTTGAGTCGCCTGCTGAAGATCAATCATGACTGCTCAAGCTCCCATTCCAGACGGCGGCTTGCATAATCATAAAGGGCAAACTCCCGATGAAAGCGTAACCGGAATTGTTGCCGGTATTGTGCGAGGTCGGCAAGTTCGCCTTCCCTTGGACTGGTATTCTCGAAGGGAATGTTCGGAGTTGGCTGTCCCAGCTTCAATGCCAGAAGCTGGAGAGATTCCGCAAACCTCTCGGTTAGACCGATCCACAGAAAGCGTCGCTCGAGCCATTGCTGGATGTGTTCTTCGCTACTCCCCCAAAGGTCGAATGGCAGCCCGAGATAATTGAATATTTTCGGGTTTTGCAGGGTTTGTTCCAGATATTGGTGGATACCAACGTGGCCAAGGTCGCCCAGCCTGCGCCGAAAGTAATACCCTGACAGAACCATTTCCATGGGATCGCGGAGCATGGTGATGAACTGGGTAGCATCAGGATAGTAATCCAGCGCACCAATGGCCCACTGATGATGGTAGAAGTGCCCATGCACGCAGGCCTGGTGACGGGCTGTGGTTTTCCTCGGAGGGCCTTCCGGATCGTCGGGATAATGGAGAAAGAGCCGGTCGCTGAAGAAGCTCTTCAGGCATGTGGTAAAGCTGGTTCCCCCACATTTGGGGATATGGATAGAGACCAGCAGCTTGTCGGCATCATACTGCAACATGGTCGTTCCTTATCTCAGCGTCAGCAGTGAGGGCAGCAAATCCGGCTGCTCCAGCCTGAGCAGGGTATAACCGATGCCCGCCATACCCGTCATCATTCCGGGTTGCATGGCCTCTCCTCCGGGAATTGCCCAGCTGAGCTGGGACTGATAACGCTGCAGCATTTGGGAGGCCAGATAATGGGCACGCTCAGGTTCGTTCAGCAGCAGCCACATGTCGATCAGACCACTATTGCCCATGGCGAGATGGTCCCATTGCATCAGTGGACGTTCGCGCAGACGCTGCAGGGCGATCTCAGCAGCCGGGTTACGGACACCTGTCAGCGCAGTCGCGCCGTTAAGAGCAATAAGTATACCGACTGCACCATGGGCCCATCCGTCACTGTCCGCAGGGGCATGTTTATCAGCAGAAATCTTCCAGTTACGTTTTTCCGGTATCCACTGGTGATCAAGGAACTGCACGCAATCCTCTATCGCCTGGTAGGCCTGACGGGTCTGTGCGTCCCCAGAGAGTGCTTCCAGTAACTGGCAGAGAGAGCTCAAGGGCCCTGAGATACCATGACCGGCACCGGTCTGAAACGCTGCAGGGGCGTCTGGGTCACGCTGTCCCGGATCCGGCCAGCCGACCAACGGAGGCATGTCTGCTGTGATAACAAATTGGCTGAGCAACTGTGTCAGGTGTGTTTTTTGGTGTCGCGCTGACAGACAGTCGCGCGCGGCCGCACTGGCGCCTGCCTGGCCGCTGATCCAGTCAGTACTGGTGCCTGAAGGCTGGAAATCCGCATTGGCAATGGTGTCGCCCAATGTTGCGCAGCCAGCCTCAAGGGAGGGCATTTCAATCAGTCGCAGGGCATGGTGCAGCGCGAAGAAAACAGCCGTTCGGCCAACCAGGCCACCGTGACGATTATCGAGCTCTTCGCTCCACCCGGTGCTGTTTTCCAGTAAGCCCGTAAAGATCTTTTCGCTGATGTCGTGAAACCGTGATGCCCCTGTGCGTTTTGCCAGGGCCGCAAAGAACAGCCCCATCCCGGCTTGCCCATCGTACAAACTCGCCCCAAGAGCGCGAACGGTGCTGGGACGGTCGGCGCCCAGGGATTGCGGCGCAATCCAGGTTGGTATGCTGACGGGAGAAGGGGAATGACTGACGGCCATTTTCAGCAGGGCATCACCGATATGGCTCGCTGCCTGCAGTGCAGAAAGCGTCTTGATTCCGCTCCGCTTTCCCTGCGAGGTAATGGTTGATGTTTCCTCCGTCCGAGTAGTGAACAGGCATGCCTTGATCAGGCTGGTCTGGAAAGCTATCTCTGCATCGGACAGTTGCGCAAAGCGTTCCTGGATGGCTTCCAGTCCGGAGCGGGAAAACAGCGTGACAGACTTGCCATCGGTACTTTGCCAGTGGATTTCATTCACCGGCAGGGTGAAATGGGGAATATCACCATTCTGCAATGCACGCTTTTCTTCTGCGAGGAATGGCCACACATGCGGACAGGTGTCATGGCTCAGGAACGTGGCCGCAAGACACTCTTGCTCGATCTCGGCATCGATCAGTGTCAAGGCATGCCGGGGATGGCGAACGGCCTGCTCCAGGGTGGCATAGAGGGTGGTATCCCTGACGAGAAAACGGACTTCACAGTCAGCAAGCTTTTCGCCAAGTTGCTGCTCCAGTGCTGGCGAGGCAGCCATTCGTCTGGCGGGCTCTACCAGGCTGGAAAAGCCCGCCAGAATACTCTCCTCGTAGTCGCAGGGAGGGGGAAGTAAGGTTTGGCTATTGGCGCTTTCAACCCGAACCCACTCGGTCTGCAGCGCCATGTGATCAGTATTGATGTGCGCCCAGCGGTGTGTTTTCAGGTCGGTGAGATATTCTTTTCCGGCGGAAATGCCGCTTATCTGGATAGCGGTGCCATCACCATAGGACAGCCAGCGCGGCAGTAAGCCTGAGCGCAATACCGTGGCGTCTTCCACCCGTGTACTCGGCATGACAGGGTCGGCGTTGCCGTGAGCCAACGGAACAGGGGAAGCCAACATCTCGGCGTCAATGATGACCGGGCCTTGCTGAGAGGCCATTACGTTTTCATCATGCAGATCCGTGCCAGCGAACATCCAGGCAGCAAAGATCACTTTGCCGGCTTGCCGATAATATTGCTCGGGATCTCCTGCCTGTCCGCTGATTTCAGAGGCCCAGCCATGGTCATCACGGCTCAGCACTGGTGGAACAATATTGACCAGTGACGCATCCAGCTTTTCACATAATTGGGCAACGCAACTTTCCAGTTTCATCCCGCGAGGCTTGTAGTACAGAGCCTGGTCCCCGGAGAACTGGATCCGCATGACGCTCTGGCCATTGTGATGTCGATCTGACAGACCGCATCGAACGGCAGTAACCGGCTTGTCCGGCGCGATGGAAAAGTGCTTGCTCAGCAAGAGCCGGTCTTCTGCAAGATGTAATGACAGGCGATGCTGGGTGTCTTTCCACTGGCACATCGCGAGGCTGGCGAGCCTCGTGGCGTAGCCATATTTGAGAAAAAAGGGCGCGATGTCACCGTCACGAAGATTGCTGATGAATTGGTCGTAGAGAGCATGTCCCTGAGCCCCCCCTGCAGGTGAGGTCAACCGGAACAGGGAGAACTCATGCTCAAGACAGCGCGCCAGGTTCGCAGAGAGCCGTTGCAGTAGTTCCCTGCACAGCGCGTCTCTTGCCTGTGGAGAAAACTGTCGGGCCCATTCAGGAGCGTTGTTGGTCAGGGCGGCTCTGTATTGTGCAATGACAGGAACAAACAGCCCCTCAAACGGAATCGGGTCGTTGGCATCAAGATAGCCTTGATCGTCGGCGTCAGCGTCCGGGTGCATGATGGTGTTTGCCATCTGCCAGGCCGTTGCCGTCCAGTCGGCGCAAGGGGCATCCTCTCGCAAGCTGCCAGGGCGAAGCCGGTCCAGCAGGCGGTCACTCTCAAGTGTGTAGTGATCCCATTGCAGTCGCTTTGCCAAGCTTCCCGGAGAGAAACGATCAAGGACTTCCTGCCATCGCTGCAGGCGTCGAGCGGCTGTTCTACGGGCGCTCTCACTCATATCGGCTTGCACCCACTCCCCGGAGAGGTGCTGCGACAATGTCAGCGTGCGAGCCGTCAGGATGCGTTGAAAAGCATCAGCGTTCATTTTCATTGCCGCGGTTCCGAGAGGACGTTGAGGCTGCCTCGTGAAGCTGTCGATACAGTGGTGCGTGGTTCATCAGATGGGAATGGGAGCCTTGTGCAACCACGCGTCCTTTTTCCATCAACACGATCCGGTCTGCGTCGATAATGCTGTCCAGGCGATGGGTGATGATGAAGCGGGTTTCGCCGTTCGGGCGTTCCCGGAAACGTTTCAGAATGGCGCTTTCGTTGATGCGGTCGAGCTGTGAGGTGGCTTCATCCAGAATCTGGATGGGTTTGTTGCTTAACCAGGCCCGGGCCAGAGCGACTCGCTGGCGTTCACCACCCGAAAGCAGACTGCCGCCCTCCCCACAGGGCGAGTTAAGGCCAGCATCATGTTGCGCCATGACGCTGTCGAGCTGACAGGAAGAAAGGGCAGCGGCCAGCTCGTCTTCGCTGCAGTCCGGCGCGGCGAAGCGGATGTTGTACTCCAGCGTATCATCGAAAATGCCCGTGCGTTGGGATACATACAGGGTTTGCTGCATGCGGCCACGGGCGCTGACCGGGTTGCCGTCATAACAAAGGTGGCCTTGTGCGGGTTCAATGACCCCGGCGAGCACCTTCATTAGCACGGACTTTCCCGCGCCGCTCTGGCCAACAATGGCAACAGTGCTGCCAGCAGTGACATCCAGCGAAACGTCATTGAGCAAACGCTCACCCTCGTCACTGTAAACGCTTACCTTCGAAATTGAGATAGACCGGGAAGGCGCTGGTACGCCGGGTTCTGGTGTCGGGAATTTCAACTCCAGTGCTTCCAGACTCTGGATGTCAGTCCTTGCCTGAATAAATGCGGTATAAAGTAATCCGACCGCTTGCAGCGGGGCGAATACCTGCAGCATGTACATGTTCACCATTACCAGGTCCGCGACGCTGGCGTGGCCGTTTTGCATGTCTTTGACCGTCAGGAACAGCATGAGTCCAAGGCCGGAATGGACAATCAGCGACTGAATCATTTTGCTGCGCGAGAGGTGTTGCTGTTGTTCTCTCCAGTGTTGGTGGAGTAAATGCTGGCGGGTGAGAAGGCGCTGGCTTTCGCTCTGGGAATTCTCGAATTGCTGTACGACTTCATGGTTGGCAAGGCTGTCGCCAATCATCGCATGTACCTGATTGTCGGCCTGGATTCGCTTGGCATAAAGCTGTTTTTGGGTGCCAGCGATGTGGACGGTGAAACGTACATAGATGGTCAGCGTTCCGACAAGAATGCCAGCAAAGGCCGGGCCCAGTGACCAGCCAAGAACGATGGCGGCGATAAGGCAGTAGAGCGCATTCGGCACGAGATTGAATAGACCCACGCTACCGAGCGATTCCAGACTCCAGGCGGCTCTCGTCAACATCTGGGTGAGCCTGGGGGAGGCATGTCTGGAGTGGAAACCATTGGTCTTGGCGTGCAGTGCTGCCAGAGCCTGAACCATGAACTGCCGTTGTACACGCTGTATCAGCGGTAAAAAAAGAATTTGTCGAACTTCGTCTGTTACCACTACCGACAGGGAGGCAAGCACATAGCCCGCCAGTAACCAGAACACAATGTCTGAGGCGTCAGTGGCATCAAACTGTGATACCAGTGCCGCAAACAATAATGGGATGCAGGCCTGGAGGGCCCGGGAAGACGCCAGTAATCCCAGGGTCGACACCGAGGCAATGGCATGACGGTACAGGGTGTCCCTGATCAGACGATAAGCAAGCATGGCCTGGCAAGAGTGGAAAATAAAAAGGCACCCGTGATGGGTGCCTGTTTGCTGTCAGCCTAAACGGATCAGCAAGTGATGTTGCGGGACTGGTTGATGCAGATAGCTTCTTCACTGCCCATGGTCGGCTTGAACACGGTTTCCAGCAGCTTGCTGTTCACGGTTTGCTCTGCTTGCTGGTCGATGGCTTCAGCGGCAACCAGTTCTGCTTCGATATCGTCTTTGAATTCGATCATTGTCGTTCCCTTCGGGCTGGTTTATTCGAGATTTTTATACTGAAAGTGTGAAACTGTTCATGTTCCAGTACTGAGTTAAATAGATACCAGTCGCTCCGAGGCTAATCAATACCTTAAATGGGGTAAAAGCCCCGTTCGTCCCCGGATTAACGCTTTTCATACAAAAGGTCCCACACACCATGGCCCAGGCGCTCGCCGCGCCGCTCAAATTTGGTTTCCGGGCGCCAGCCTGGACGGGATGAAAACAGGCTGTCACCAGCCAGATTGGTGAAGCCTTCTGCCTGATGCATGACCTCCGTCATGTGCTCGGCATAGTTTTCCCAGTCCGTTGCCATGTGCAGGACGCCTCCGGGCTTGAGTTTCTGGCGCACCCTTTCCACCCAGGCGGGTTGCACGATGCGGCGCTTGTGGTGCTTTTTCTTGTGCCAGGGGTCAGGGAAATACAGTTGTACCCGGGTCAGGCTATTGTCCGGAATGCACAGCTCCAGAATTTCTACGGCATCATCGCAATAGCTGCGCAGGTTGGTCAGGCCCTGTTGCTCGATTTCCATCAGCAGGGCTCCCACACCGGGGCGGTGGACTTCGATGCCGATGAAATCCTTTTCCGGTTCCGCTGCAGCCATCGCGGCGAGTGACTGGCCCATGCCGTAGCCGATTTCGAGAACGCGTTCTGCATCGCGACCGAAGACGGTTTCAGGATCCAGCATGCCCTGGTCTCGCTCCAGCCCAAATACAGGCCAGAGTGTATTCAGCGCATTGCGCTGCCCGGTAGTGAGTCTGCCTTCGCGGAGAACAAAGCTGCGCACTTTGCGCATGACCTTGCCGGTTTCAGGATCCTTATCCTGTTTAATGAAATCGAGCATGGGAACGGGGCTGTCATGAATTGGGGGTGTGATTGTAGCAGAAACCCGAAGATGGGCGTGTTCACGTGCTTTTCATGGGTGGGGGTAGATTATGGTTTTACAAAGATCTGCCCCATGACTTACCCCTGGCACTGATTCCTCCCCCGGACAGTGCCATTTTTTTGGCCGCTTTGCGGCCGCAGTGCGCTTCACGCAGCTCTCAGAATCAACTCCGCAGCCCCTCACGCAGGGGGGCGCATTGGTGTATCGCATGTTGGGTGAAGCGTACCGCGCCGTTTACTTGCTCACGCCATCAAGTGGAGAAGACGCCGAGGCGTAGGCCTTGCGGGGCATGCGGCCTGCCAGGAAGCATTCACGGCCCGCCTCAATGGCCTTTTTCATGGCGGAGGCCATCAAAACAGGGTTCTGGGCATGGGCCACGGCAGAATTGAGCAGTACCCCGTCACAGCCCATTTCCATGGCGATGGCCGCATCGGAAGCGGTGCCCACACCAGCATCGACGATGATTGGCACTTTGGCTTCTTCCATGATCAGCCGAAGGTTGTGCGGATTGAGAATGCCGAGGCCGGAACCGATCAGCGAGCCAAGCGGCATGACGGCCACACAGCCCATGTCTTCCAGCTCTTTCGCCACGATCGGATCGTCGTTGGTATAGACCATCACCTTGAAGCCGTCATCCACCAGTTCTTTTGCCGCCTGCACGGTGTGGATGATGTTCGGGTACAGGGTTTTCTGGTCCCCCAGCACTTCCAGCTTCACCAGGTCGTGGCCATCAAGCAGTTCCCGGGCCAGCTTGCAGCAGCGCACGGCCTCTTCTGCGGTGTAGCAGCCCGCGGTGTTGGGGAGGATGGTGTACTTGTCAGGGGTAATGTAATCGAGCAGGTTGGGCTCGTCGGTATTCTGGCCAATATTGGTACGGCGAATGGCCACGGTGACGATTTCTGCGCCACTGGTTTCGATGGCGTCACGGGTTTCGTCGAAATCCTTGTACTTGCCGGTGCCGATCAGCAGGCGGGAGGAGTAGGTTTTTCCGGCGATGGTAAGCAGATCGGACATGGTGGCCTCAAAAGATTGGTGAGTAGTTAATAGGCATGGTTTGGCGGAAAAGGAGGTCAGCCTCCGCCAATGGCGTGGACAATCTCCACCACGTCGCCTTCGCTCAGGGTGAAATCGCCATGCTGGCTCTTGGGAATGATCTCCCGGTTCACTTCCACCGCCAGGCGGCGGCCGGTGAGCTCCAGCTGAGCCACCAGGTCGGCAACGGTGTGACCAGTCAGGGTGAGGGTATCGCCATTTACGGTGAGCTTCATGATCTCGATCAAGCGTGTTTGAAAAGGGACCAGGCCAGCATCAACCAGCCAATAATCAGGGCAGTGCCGCCCAGCGGGGTAATCGCGCCGAGCCACTTTTGTCCGCTCAGCACCAGCACGTACAGGCTACCACTGAAGACCACCATGCCGGCAAATATTACCCAGCCAGCGGTGACCATGCTGGAAGCGCCAAAGGCCTTGGCTAATAGCCCGGTGAGCAACAGGGCGAGGGCATGGTAAAAGTGGTATTCGCTGGCGGTGGACCAGGTGGTCAGGAGGGATTCGTCCACACGGTTTTTGAGGCCATGGGCACCAAAAGCGCCGAGGGTCACGGCCAGAGCGCCGTTGATGGCGCCAAGAATAAGCAGGACTTTCATTTATCGCTCCGCATTGACGGTCATTTCAGGTGCCGCCTAGGGCTGGACAGTGTACCGGAAATCTTTCGCCGGCGGGTATCTTCGCGGGAGCAGGGAAGCTGGTTCAGAGTTTAAAGTTCCAAACGCGATGATGTGTTGGTGCTGTGTTCCAGGTTGCTGTGGGAGCTAGCCTGCAAGCGATTTGCCTTCGACCAATGTGGCATCGCTTGCAGGCATATCCTGACGAGCACCTAGGGCTCCCCGCAGCAGCCCCCATTTTTGGCGTCAGGCAGCCGCGGAGCGGCCACAAAAAAGCCCCTCGAAGAGGGGCTTTAGCGTGTTGCCAGTTGCGTCTCTTACGCCGCGATCGCGTTACGCAGCTTCTTGATAGCGTTGTTCTCCAGCTGGCGTATGCGCTCGGCGGAGACGCCGTACTCGTCGGCCAGTTCCTGAAGGGTGGACTTCTGGTCTGCCAGCCAGCGGCGTTCCAGAATGTCGCGGCTGCGGTCGTCCAGGGCCATCAGGGCAGAGCTCAACTGACGGGTTTCGCGGTTCTGCTGATCTTGCTCGGCAATGATATCTGCCGGGTCACTGTTGTCGCTTTGCAGATAAGCCGCCGGAGACACTACGGTGCTGTCTTCATCGTCATTGGCGGGGCCGTCGAAGCTGGCGTCATAGGCACCCAGACGGCCTTCCATTTCCTTCACCTGCTCGGCGGTCACGCCCAGGTCGTCAGCCACGCGCTGGGCTTCTTCCAGGGTCAGGCGGCCCAGACGTTTCTTCTGGCCGCGCAGGTTGAAGAACAGTTTGCGCTGGGCCTTGGTAGTGGCCACTTTGACGATGCGCCAGTTCTTGATCACATACTCGTGAATCTCGGCCTTGATCCAGTGCACGGCAAAGCTCACCAGTCGGACACCTTTGGTTGGGTCAAAGCGTTTGACGGCTTTCATCAGGCCCACGTTACCTTCCTGGACCAGATCGCCCAGGGGCAGACCATAACCGGTGTAGCTGCGGGCGATGTGCACCACAAAGCGCAGGTGGGCAAGCACCAGGTTGCGGGCAGCGTCCAGGTCCTGCTCGTAGTAGAGGCGCTCGGCCAGTTGTTGTTCATCCTCTGCGCTGAGCACCGGCACGGCATTAACGGCTCGCATGTAGGCGTCCAGGTCATTGCCCGGTACCGCCAGAGTGAGCGCCTGTGCGGGGTTTGAAGGGTTGGTCATGCGCAATGTCTCCTCGTGAAGACTTCGTTTAATTCCATCTGTGCTCGATATTAGCACTCGAATTCATAGAGTGCTAATAGGCAGAAAAGTTCCCTTTGATCGACTGATTCGATGGGTAATGAGGAGCATAGCCTGACTCGGTGAACAAGCTGTGAACCGGGGCGCATAATGAGCTACGAGCTACAACCCGATTAGAGGGCAGAGGGCCCTGAACGTTCAGGCTTTGCGCTGGTGTCTTTGCGGCTCGCGGGCAGGGCGTTGCTGGCTGAGAGGGCCTTCCCCGCGCCTCGCAGCTGCCTTTAGAAGTTCGGCTCGATATCGCCCAGATGCCGGCCAACCGCCAACCAGGCGCCAAGTAGGCCCAGTACACCGCTGAACAGAGGCAGAATAATCAGGCTGGAAGAGGCCATTGAGGTAAGTGAGTCTTCACTATTGTAAAGAGTGAGCAGCTCGTCTATGGGGCCGCCGAGCCACCACAGGGCTGACTGGACCAGAATCACGGCCACCAGACCGCCAGCAAAGCCATAGCAGAAGCCCGTGTAGAGGAAGGGGCGGCGAACAAAGCCGTCGGTGCCACCAACGATCTTCACCACCACGATTTCATCCCGGCGGCTTTCGATGCCCAGGCGGATGGTGTTCACCACCACCAGCACCACGGCGGCGGCAAGGGCCAGGGTCAGGGCCGAAATCAGTCGTTCACCCAGTTCGATCAGGGCATGCAGGCGGCGCACCCACTCCACATCCAGCTGTACCAGATCTACGCCTTTCTCTTGATTCAGACGGTTCTCCAGCGCACGCAGGATGACCGGGTCGGTGCTGTCCGGGAATACCACAATCAGTGGCGGCAAGGGGTTGTCTGGCAAGGCCTGCAGCACGTCACCGAAGCCGGACAGGGCCTGGAATTCCTCCAGAGCCTGTTGGCGGGTAATGACTTTGGTGTCGTCGATATGATCGATGGCCAGCCACTGGCGTGCCAATTCCCGCTGTCGCTTTTCGTCCACGTCCATGTCCAGAAATACAGAGAGGTGGGCGTTGCCGTCCCAGCCGCTGGTAATGGCGCGGGCATTGTCCAGCAGCACCGCCAGACCGGCGGGCAGCGACAGGGCGATGGCGATGACCAGGATGGTCATGGTGCTGCTGGCGCGGCTGGCATTGAGTCGCTGCAGGGCGTCGCGGAAGGAGTCGCGATGATGGGCGCGCCAGCTGCGGAAGCGATCCGCCATGGAGGCGCTGGCGCTCTGCGCTCCAGCGACTCGGCGGGGTTTTTCCGCTTTCTGGCGCTGGGGCTTGATGGGGGTAGCCCTTCTGTTGCCTTTATTGGCCGCCATGGAATTCTTCCCCCTCATCGCCATCATGGATCAATCGACCTTCGCGCAGGGTCAGCAGGCGATGGTTGTAGCGGGCGATCAGGCTCAGGTCGTGGGTGGCGATGAGTACCGCCACGCCGACCCGGGCAAAATCCTGAAACAGATCCATGATCTCTTCAGACAGGGCCGGGTCCAGGTTACCGGTGGGTTCATCCGCCAGCAGCAGCGGCGGCTTGTTGACCACGGCGCGGGCAATGCCCACCCTTTGCTGTTCACCGCCGGAGAGCATGATCGGGCTGAGCGTTTCCTTGTCGAGCAGGCCGACCTTGTCCAGCGCCGCACGAACCCGCTTGCCGATATCGGCACGGGAGTAGCCAGCGATGATCAATGGCAGCGCCACGTTGTCGAACACGGTGCGATCGAACAGCAGCTGGTGATTCTGGTGCACCATACCGATCTTCCGGCGCAGCAGGGGGATGTGACGGTTACCAAAACCGTTCAGGTTCTGGTGGTCCACGAGTACCTGCCCCTGGGTCGGGCGTTCGATCATCATGATCAGTTTCAACAGCGTCGACTTGCCCGCCCCGGAGTGCCCGGTAAGGAAAGTCAGCTGGCCAGCAGGGAGCGTGAAACTCACCTTGCTGAGCGCGTCTTTGCCATTCGGGTAGCGTTTGCTGACCCGGTCAAACTGAATCATGGATGCCCTTGTGCAAGAACGTCGTGTTTATTTTAAGCGTGGCAGAGAGTGCCAACCGCTTGAGTTTCGAGTAGCGAGTTGAAAGTTTCGAAAGGCAAAGGATTTTCGCTCTTTGCAACTCGATACTCGTCACTCGAAGCTGGTTTTACCCCGTTACATCTTCAAACAGCGCCTGAACGAATTCTTCTGCGTGGAATGGACGCAGGTCTTCCAGGCGTTCCCCCACACCGATAAAGCGAATCGGCAGGCCGGTACGTTTGGCCAAGGCAAACAGGATACCGCCTTTAGCGGTGCCGTCGAGTTTGGTGAGTGCCAACCCAGTCACGCCCGCGGCATCCCGGAACTGCTCAGCCTGGTTGATGGCGTTCTGCCCGGTGCCGGCGTCCAGCACCAGCAAGACTTCGTGGGGGGCATCCGGGATCAGCTTCTTCATTACCCGGGTAACCTTGGTGAGTTCGTCCATCAGGTTGCCGCGCGTGTGCAGACGGCCTGCGGTGTCCGCAATCAGGATGTCCACATTGCGGGACTGGGCAGCCTGCACGGCGTCATACACCACGGAGGCGGAGTCGGCACCGGTGTGCTGGGCCACCACAGGAATGTCATTGCGCTCGCCCCACACCTGCAGCTGTTCCACGGCGGCCGCGCGGAAGGTATCGCCGGCGGCCAGCATCACGCTCTTTCCCTCGGCCTTGAAACGGCAGGCCAGCTTGCCAATGGTGGTGGTCTTGCCGACACCGTTGACGCCCACCATCAGGATCACATAGGGCTTCTTGCTACCGTCGATCACCATGGGCTGGTCTACCGGTACCAGCAGCTTGCGCAGCTCATTTTGCAGGGATTCGTAGAGGGCGTCGGCATCCACCAGCTCTTCACGGCTGACCTGGTCAGTGAGTGCTTCAATAATAACGTCGGTGGCTTCCACGCCCACGTCGGCGACCAGCAACTGGGTTTCGATTTCCTCGAAAATCTCGTCGTCGATTTCCTTGGCGCCAACCAGCAGGTCGGCGAGGCCCTTGCCAAGCCCCTTGCGGGTCTTGCTCATGCCTTGTTTCATGCGTGTCCAGAAGCCGCCGTCATCATCGTCGGCTTCACCAGTGGACTGCTCGAGCGGCTCGGAATGAGGCGCAGGGGGCGGTGCCGAAGCAGGCGGGGTGGCCGGCTGGGGCGGGGGTGCAGCCTCGGCAGGCTCATTGGGCTGTTCAGAAACCGGGGATTGAGGTGTTTCCGGAGAAGACTCCTCTTCTACCCCCACAAACATGCGCTTCCAGAAACCGGTTTTTTTCGGTTCTGGCTGGCCGTTATCGTCGTCGCGGGAAACTTCGTCGCTCATGATCAGTCATATCCAAACAAGAAGGGGTGACATCCCCTTCCTCAACAATCAGGCTGCATGTGCGGGGCGAATAGCCGGTATGCTATGCCGGCGATAAAAAAGCGCCCGCTTGCAGGAACAGGCACTCACAGACGGAGTGCGCGGCTATCCTACCATTAAGGGAAGAGGGGAGCAGCTTTCACGGCGGCATTTCGCCGGGGCGAATGACTATGGGATACACAATGAAGAAATGGATACTGGGCCTGACGCTGGGCCTGTGGGCCGGTCTGGCCAGTGCGTCACTGGCGACCCACAGTTTTACGCTGGATAACGGGCTCAAGGTGCTGGTTCGGGAGGATCACCGGGCGCCGGTGGTCACGGTGATGGTCTGGTTCAAGGCAGGCAGCATTGACGAAGCGCCGTTTGAAACCGGTCTGGCCCACGTGCTTGAGCACATGATGTTCAAGGGCACTGAGAAACTCCAGCCAGGGGATTTTTCCAAGTTGGTTGCCCGCTATGGTGGTAGCGATAACGCTTTCACCAGCTATGACTACACCGCCTATTTTCAGCAGTATGAAGTGTCTCGCTTGCCCCTGGCGCTGGAGCTGGAAGCCGAGCGGCTGGCCAATCTGCAGATTGATGACGACGAGTTTTACCGGGAACTGCAGGTCGTTCTGGAAGAGCGTCGCATGCGTACCGATGACAACCCCAATGCATTGGCCTGGGAAAAGTTTCAGGCGGTGGCCCGTCCGGGTACCGGCTATGCTCATCCCATCATTGGCTGGCGTTCACTGTTATCCCAGCTGCAGCCGGAGCAGGCCCGTAGCTGGTTCCAGCGTTTCTATGTGCCGGGCAACGCGACCCTGGTGATCGCCGGGGATGTGACCCGCAAACAAGTAGAGCCGCTGGTGAAGAAGTTCTTCGATGACCTGCCCGCAGGGGAAACGCCGCCGCGGCCGAAGCAGACCGTGAATCCGCCGGCGGGAGAGCGGCGAATCGATCTGACACTGCCGGTAAAAGTGCCCACGCTGTTCATGACGTACAACGTACCGTCGCTGGTCACCGCTGAGGACAAGCGCGACTTCTATGCCCTGACCATGCTGTCAGGCGTGCTGGACGGCGGCATGAGTGCGCGGATCGAAACGGACCTGGTGCGGGGCCAAAAGCTGGTGGCCGGCGCAGGTGCCTCCTACACCGGTATTCAGCGCGGCAACGGCACCTTTACCCTGCAAGCGGCACCCAACCCGGGTATCAGCCTGGATGAAGTGGAAAGTGCCCTGCGTGAGCAGATAAAGAAATTGCAGACCACCCTGCCCAGCGAGGAAGAAATGGCGCGAGTACGTGCCGGCGTGCTGGCAGGCCAGGTGTATGAGAAGGATTCGGTCATGGGGCAGGCCATGGAATTGGGCACATTGAGTACTCTAGGGTTGGATCTGGCGCTTTCTGAGAAGTTCGGCGACGAACTGGCCAAAGTGACTGCGGAAGATGTACAGCGCGTGGCGCAGCAATGGCTTGTGCCGGAGCGCCTTGCTGTCGGTCATGTTCAGCCGGAGCAAGGGGAAGGGAAGTGAGTATCGAGTTGCGAGTAACGAGTTTCGAAAAACACAGTGCGGTGCAGGGCGCGGCATGGTGCGGCGGGTTGCTGCTTCGTGTCGCTACTGTGGTGTCGGCCATTTGGTTGAGCGCCTGTGCTTCCCTGAATCCGGCGGCGAACTTCCCCACCACCGAAGCGCAGGTGGCGGCCAGCCAGCCTGGGGCGCCGGTACTGGACATCCAGTCGTGGCAGACGGCGGAGGGTGCGAAAGTGCTGTTCGTAGCCAGCGATGCACTGCCGATGCTGGACATCCGTCTGGTGATGGACGCAGGCAGCGCCCGTGATGGCGATCAGGCCGGTTTGGCCTCCATGACCAGTGCGCTGTTGGGGGAAGGTACCAAGGGCCTGAACGTGGATGATATTGCCCGCGGCTTTGAAGATCGTGGTGCCGAGTTTTCCAGCAGCAGCTATCGCGACATGGGCGTGATCAGCCTGCGCACTTTGTCGGACCCGGAGTTCCGCGAACCGGTGCTGGACCTGTTTGGCAAGGTGATCGGTACGCCCTCATTCCCTGAAGAGGCGCTGGCCCGTATTCGTACCCAGATGATGCAAGGCCTTCGCATGGAAAAGCAGGTGCCGGGTCCCCAGGTCAACAAGGCGTTCATGGCCACCTTGTATGAGGGGCATCCCTACGGCATCGCCAGTGATGGCACACTGGAAAGCTTGCCAGCCATTCAGCGCAAGCAGCTTGAGCAGTTCTATGAGAGCTACTATGCCGCTGGCAATGCGGTGATTGCCATGGTGGGGGCCGTCAGCCGTGAACAGGCGGAAGCCATTGCGGCACAGATCAGCGCAGCATTACCGGCTGGTGAAGCCGCGCCGACACTGGCCCGTGCCACCCCGCTGCAGAGCCGCAAGCGGGAACACATCACTTTTCCCTCTGCCCAGACCAGCATTCTGATCGGCAACCAGAGCACTTGGCGGGGTAATCCGGATCACGTTGCCCTGTATGTGGGCAACATGGTGTTGGGTGGGGGAGGCTTTGCGTCCATCCTGACCGACGAAGTGCGCCAGAAGCGTGGTTATGTCTACGGTATTGGCAGTGGCTTCTCGGCCATGGCGTCCGGTGGGCCTTTCCGGGTGTCGTTCCAGACGGCCAATGAGAATGCCGATCAGGCACTGAGCCTGACTCTGCAATTGGTAGAGCAGTTTATCCAGCAAGGGCCTACCGACAGCCAGCTGGAAGAGGCGCGTACCAGTATCCTCGGTGGCTTTGCACTGGGAACGGCGGACAACAGTGACATCATTGGTCAGCTGGGCGCTATTGGTTTCTATGATCTGCCACTGGATTATTTGCAGCAGTTCAGCCAGCAAGTCAGAGCCGTGGGGGCGGAAGAAATTCGTCAGGCGTTCCAGCGAGCCTTGAATGCCGACAATCTGGCTATTGTCAGCATCGGCCCGAAAGCGCCGGAAATTGTTCCGGTCGATGAGGCCCCCGGCAGTGAGCTGGCGGCCGTGGCAGATGAGGCTGGCCGTGGCAAAGAATAAAGGCCGCGCCAGCGCGGCCAGCAAAGGGCAGGTGCGGATCATCGGCGGCGACAAACGTGGGCTGCGGTTGCAGTTTGTCGATCATGGCGGCGATCTGCGCCCGTCCTCTGATCGCTTGCGAGAGACCCTGTTTAACTGGCTGCAGTTCGAATTGCCCGGCCTGCGCGTGCTGGATTTGTTTGCCGGCTCCGGGGTGCTGGGTGCCGAGGCTCTCAGCCGTGGCGCCCGTGAGGCGGTGTTGATCGAGAAGCAGCGCGACCGGGTAGCGGATCTGCAGCGCCAGTTGCAGCCCATGTTTGCAGACAGGGTCAGCATCCAGTGTCATGACGCTATGCTCTGGCTCCACCAGCCCGCCCAGCCCTTTGATCTGGTGTTTGTGGACCCACCCTATGACCTGGGGCTGGCTGAACCCGCCTGTGCGGATCTCGAGGCTCGCGGCTGGCTGGCAGATGACGCCTTTATCTATGTGGAATCCCGCCGTCAGGGGGCGGTGCCTGGGGTGCCGGCGAACTGGTCTCTGCATCGGGAAAAACAGGCGGGAGAAATTCATGCCCGGCTGTTTCGGCGGGCCTAGGGGTTAAGAGCTGAAGCAAGCCAGTTGCCCGAGGTGCAAGCTGTCGGCGTCACGGTCACCGCTACCCTTTAGGGCAATGGTGATCACCATTCATCCAAAGCTATGAACATTTGGGCGCATTTCTGTCTGATCCCGTCCAGAATCAGAATAGTGTGAAATGTGTCTCAAATATTCCGGCGCCCTGCCGGGGTGACTTCCGGGCGGAGCGCCCGGGGAGGGATGACCATGGACGAGGTAAGCTCGGCACGAATTCCGCTCAATCAGGACCGCTTTCTTCGTGAACTGCTTGGCTACCTTGCCGAGGCCATACAGGATGTGGCTGGCCTGGAGCAGGCCGAAGGGCTGGTCTCGATTGTCGGCCAGAAAATGGGTGACGAGATTAATGCCAGCTATCGCTCTGCACTGAATGTGTCAGGGCTCGACAAGTCTCAGGTCGCTGCCGTGATGGTGGATCTCAAGCGCCGTATCGGTGGTGATTTCTACATCATCGAGCAGCACGAAGACCGAATTGTCCTCGGCAACTGGCGATGCCCGTTCGGGCGTTATGTTGAGGGGCGCCCTGCTCTGTGCATGATGACATCCAATGTCTTTGGCGTGATCGCCGCAGAGAATACCGGCTATGCCAGGGTGGAAATTACCGAGGCCATCGCCAACGGTGACTCCCAATGTCGAGTGGTTGTCAGCCTGACTCCTGAAGAAGGGGCCTCCGGGCGTGAATATTTCTCAGCGGATGGCTGACCATGGTCACGCAGGAATGCCTCGCTATTCTGAACGCGATCTCTTTGCCTGTAGTGTTGATGGATGGGCAGGGCAGCATCAAGGCGATCAACGCTCATACCCGTCGCCTGCTGAATGACGAGGAGCCTTCGCGTATTGATGCGCTGGTCTCGATCCGCACGGAATCCTTTCTCCGGATGGTTCGTCGTAACCGGTATTGCGCGCATCTGGCGACCCGGCTTATTGGTCCTCTGGCGGAATATTATCCGGCCAGTTCCCGCGTCTGCCTTGATGACGAATGGCAGGATTGTTACCTGATTGAGTTTTTCCCGCGTGATCTGGTGGTCGGTGGCATGAGTCGTCTTTCCGAGATTCGTCGCCGCGAGGCGTCGTTGCAACGAAGTTATGTGCGGGCAAGGGAGTCTGAACGTGCCGCCTTATCCCAGGCCAATCAGGATCCTCTCACCGGCATCGCCAACCGTCGCGCGTTTGATTGCTGGCTGGAACAGCTTTGCAGGGAATCGAGGCACAATGCTTTCCCGTTTTCGCTGTTGCTGGTCGACTTGGATTATTTCAAACGGATTAACGATGATTACGGTCATGACACCGGAGACAAGGTGCTGTGTGCCGTGGCCTCACTGCTGTCAGCGTCGCTGGTTCGCAAAGGGGATCAGGTGGCGCGAATTGGCGGTGAGGAGTTTGCTGTTCTGCTGCCGAATACGGACCGCAGGGGGGCAGAAGATGTGGCCTGGCGGCTGGTAATGGCCTTGCGTAGCGCGAACAAAAAAACCGCAGATGAGGGTTGTGACGAGCGCTGGGTGCCAGTCACGCTGTCCATCGGCGCCGCCAGTTGGTTGCCTGGGCTCCCGTTGTCCCCCGCTGCACTGATGCGAGAGGCTGACCAGGCACTTTACCTGGCGAAGGCCCAGGGCAGAGACCAGGCAGCGTTACTGAAAACGGACAATTGAGCATCCGGCGGCGGTTAAAAATGGCACAACTTGCACTAGTGTCCCATCTTCCTGTGGCTCATATTGAATGGGACCCAGGAGGACGCTCATGACTGCTCAGACCAATACGCAAGTTTCTGCCAAGAAAAAAATAAACCAGAGCGAGATACAACCGCGGCGCATGGACTTCAAGTTTGATCCTTCCATGCCCCGTTACTGGTTCGACAACGACCAGTTCAAGTCCACACTGCTTACCTCGTTGTCCTGTACCTTCCCTGAGGGCGAGCGCTTTTTCGTTCGCTCGGTTAGACATTTCCAGAAAAACATTCAGGATCCACTGCTGCGTGAACAGGTGAAGGGCTTCATCGGTCAGGAAGCGCATCACGGCAACGAGCACGACGCCTTTAATGAATTCATGGAATCAAAAGGAGTGCCCACCAAAAAAGTGGATGCCTTCGTGAAAGATGGACTCAAGTTCATGGCGAAGGTTTTATCTCCGGAGCGGCAGCTGGCCAAAACCTGTGCGCTGGAGCACTTCACTGCCATGCTGGCGGAAATGATTCTGGAGAATCCGGAATTTATCAAAGGCATGGATGAGCGGATGGTGCCGCTCTGGCTTTGGCATGCCATTGAGGAAAGTGAGCATAAAGCCGTGGCGTTTGATGTGTTCCAGGACCAGGTCGACAGCTACTGGGTGCGCAGTTCGGAAATGGCCTTCACTACGGTGGAGTTTATCGGCTTCACCTTCTTCCATTACTGGCAGTTGCGTAATGAGATGGATGATCCCACCGACTGGAAATCCGTGCTCAACGGGTTTAACTGGTTGCTGGGTAAACCCGGCTGGTTGCGCAAGCTGGGTAAATCCTACGTCGCGTATTACAAGCGAGATTTCCATCCTTCCAAACGTGACAGCGAGCATCTGCGCAAGCGGGCGCTGATTCGCCTTGCCAACATGATGGGGCGCCCTGAACTGGCCGCATGATGATTCGCTAGAGTCCTGATGCAGAGCGCCTGACAATGGAACGTTCACGCCCCTTCTGGCAGGGTGGGGGTATCGACATTGTGCGGAGGCGCTCATGCGTTGGTTAACAGCACTGAAGCAACGGTTTTTCCCCTCTCCGGAGCCGCCAGAAGACGCTACTTCTGATCCCTCTCATGTGGAATACCATCCTGCCCATGGCGGGGAGACGCCGGATGACTTGCATCGCGGCCGTCGCCGGCTCAAAGAGACATTCACCAACCACTGGGATCTGGACTACCTGCCCCGTGAGGAGGTGGAAAGATTGCTGGAAGAGCAGAAAAAGTCTGGCCGGTAGCCATCAGGCAGGCCGGATCACCCCCGCCTCGGCGAAGCGCTTGGATACGCGCACCACGATGTCACTCTGGAACGCTTTCTCGTAATGCACGTCCAGCACATAGGCTTTGGCGCGCAGGCGGATGGCGAGACGGTAGCCCACCTCAATTTCCTCGATGGCAAACGTCACCGGTTTCTTCAGATAGGCGAAGCGGCTGGTGAAGATCACTTCCTCAATGATGGCGCGAGCCTCTTCCAGATCCGCATCCAGGCCCACATGGAAATCGGTAACCACCATCATGTCCAGCTCGCCGGCGTTGCCGGAGGCGACCACATCAGTAATAAAGCGGGAGTTGGGAATGGTGACCAGGTTGTCATCCAGCGTCTGCAGGCGCACGGTACGCAGGCCAATGGAAACAATCTCTCCATAGACACTATCGAAGCTGACCCGGTCGCCGACCCGGAAAGGGCGATCAAACAGCAGCAGCAAACCCGCCACCAGTGAGGCGGCAATATCCTTCAGGGCGAAGCCCAGCGCGACGGCAATGGAGCCGCCAGCGGCAAGCATGAACTCCTTTGGCGGTTGCAATACGCCAACGATCAAGGCGATGGAACCGACGGTATAAAGAACAAAGCCGACAAGGGTGGTGATCTGCAGTATGAGAAAACGTCGGGTCGGCAGTTTCTCGGTAATTTTCTGGCTGGCCTTGCTGATGCCCCAGTTAAGCGCCCACAGCAGGAAGCCGCCGATGGACAGCAGCACGATGGCGTAGATGTTGAACAGCTCAACCACTACCGCCAGGTCATTGACGATATTCCCATCATTCATTGAGCAGATTCTTCCTTGTCAGGTAACTGATCACCGGCTGGTACCACAATGGCACCAGACGATAGCGCCCATCTTCGGCTTTCTGTAAAAAACCGGCGTCAAAACCGCCTTTCAATGCATAGCGCACCACGTTATCCGGCAGGCAGGTGACACTGCTGATTTCGTGGCTGGCCAGGGTGCCATGGGTGGCGATGGCGGCATACACGAACAGGGCGTTCTCGCCCATGGTGTCGAGGATGCCCGCCGAGGGTGGGGTAGGCAGGCCCACCAGTACCTCACGGCCCTGGACCTTGATGGACGTGAGCCACAGCCGCAGCGCCACCAGGGGGTTGCCGCGACAGGCATCCCACAGCAAGCTGAAATAACGCTGCTCTGCATTGCGGACATTGCCTGCTTCCGGGCCGCGTGACGATAACAGCACCTCATCGTAGCGTACCTTGTAACCGCTGAGATGATTGCGCGACAGGATCAGGGAGCGTATGTCCGATTGGGGCCAGCGCTTCACCTTGATGGTGTTGCGGAACTGATAGTCACGACCAAAGACGTTGCACAGGTAAGCCCAGCTCTGGTTGTTGATCAGCAGCAGCCAGAACACGTTATCCAGCCTGGCATTGACCAAGCTGAGCACCTGCCGCCAGCCTTCAAGGCCTCCCTGTTGGGAGAGAAAGAAATTCTGGGCTTCGTCGAGAACGACCAGCGTCGGTTTGCGATCGACATCGCTGTTAACCAGTTCGGCAATGCCGTTTTCTGCCAGGTCAACGTCCAGAGTCTTGCCAATCAGGGCCAGAATATCGGCCGGTTGTGTGGTGCGTGCCGGTACCTTGATATCGATGACACTGAGGTCTTCACAGCTTTTTTCCAGCGCACTTTTCAGCTTGTTGATGCTGATGCTTTTGCCGCTGCCCTTTTCGCCGGAGACGACCAGTGCATTTTCATCCGTCTTGTTGTCGTGCCAGCGCTGGATACTTTTTTCCATGGCCCCCACCAGCCCGGTATCGATAATCGGCAGCTTGGTGCCTTCCGGCACATTCTGTGCAAACCAGCGTTCATAATCGCCTTCGGTGGGCCCTTCATTGCCTTGGGTGGACTCATCCTCTTCTTCGTTGGCAATGCGGGTGCGCAGTCGGAACCAGCGCGCCTTGAAGCTCATGTACCACTCAAAATCCATCAGGATCCGGTCGACAAAGCTTTCCAGGAAGCTGATCAGGGCCACCGGCAGCAGTAGCGGTGCAAACACCGGGAAGCCCTTTTCGCCCAGCAATCGTTCCGCCAGCGGGTCAAGGCGAGAAGGCAGAATGGATTGCAGGCAGACGAGGTAATCCTTGCTGCGCAGTGCCAGCAAACGGCCCAGCGCCAGATACAGGCAGACGATGACGACGGCCTGCATCAGGTAGTAGAGCAACGACGGGCCAAGGCTTTCCCACACCACCAGCAACGGGAACCAGGGGATGATCAGCCAGCGGGCAATGCGGCGGGAGTGATCCAGGTTCTGTTGGGCCTGATCGCCGCTCAGATAGGTACCCGCGCTCTGGGCAACGCGGCCGATCAGCCATTCCCCCATCAGAGTCAGCAGGCCATAGATGACATACAGCCTGGCAAAGGGCAGCAGCCAGTACAGCACCTTGGTAGGGGGCGTGTTCAGTTGCAGACGAAGCTGGGTAAGGATCATCCACAGCAGAATCCAGGGCAGCATGGGGGCGATGCCGCTGATCAGGCGACTGGCATTGCGGACCCAGCGACGTTGGCCGCTGACACTAATGACTTTTTCATGCAGGCCGATAGCCCAGACACGGGTACGTTGTGCCAGCTTCACCAGCAGCACAAAACCGGCAATGCCCAGCACCAGTGCCAGCAGGTTCTGCACCAGAGGCATATAGCCGCTGCCGCGAATCGGGGCGTTGAGGTCGTAACGGATCAACACCAGGGTATCCAGCGCCCGTTGTCCGATGCGTTTGGCTTCATGCGCCAGCAGCGCCGGGGCCTCACTGAGGCCGCCAATATCGCTGATCAGCCTCAGTATCTGGCGTTGTTGCCAGATATCCCCGCGCAGGGTGCGAATCTGCCGTTGCAGGTCCAGCCTGGCCTTGATCAGGACGCGATACTCCGGGGTCACCTGGGTCGGAGCGGGTAGTTCCGGGTGGTCATACCAGAGCTGATCCAGTTGTTGCCAGAACTGTCGCTCGGTTTTTGACGTCAGGGTCGGTATCAGGGTCCAGGTACGAGTCAGAATCCCCTGCAGAATCAGTGCGCCCTGGTTGATGGCCGGATCCATGGTGCTGTCATTGATCAGGGGTTCAAGCGTCTGGTTCAGTTCGATCAGGGCGAGCATGACTCGCCGTTGCGCCAGGGTGCGATCCGTGAACTGGTGCCGCAGGGTAAGGAGACGCTGGTCCAGTTTGCCCAGCTGCCGCTGCATGGCCTCAAGGTCATTCTTGAGCGCCGGGCATTCGGGTATTTCAAGATTTCTGGCCGGTGCCTTGATCGGCAGGGCAGGCAGAGTGCGATCCAGCGGTTGGCCAACCAGAGCGACCAGCTGTTGGCGGGTGGGGACCTGGCCATCAAGGTAGCGCTGAAGCTGGTCACGGTCGTCAGCTAACTGTTGCTGCTCGCGCTCCATGGTCAGAAGCAGTTGACCCGCTTCTTCACAGGCCGACGAGGCGGCAGCTGCCACTGGCAACAGTAGCAGGCAGAGCGCCATCACAAAGCCGGGCAGTGGTGTGCGGTGCGATCCCATTCGCGATTCCTGTTTCCTTGGTCTGGCCCTGAATTCGGGGTGGCAGCGAGCCCCATTGTAGGAAGGGGGGGAGTTGACGTCACCTTTTGTCATAACGAGCGTTTATTCATGCCATTGGGGAATACCGCAGGCAACGCTGCAGCAGGGTGCTATAGTCAAGGGAAGGCGTATGTGAAGGACAAGACAATGAGTGATCTGACAGTCAGTGCATTGATGGGCAAGCATCCTTCCGCCATCGCTCTGGGTACCGAGCTTACCCAGGTGGTAGAGCAGTTGCTGCAGAACAAGGCATCCGGCTTGCCGGTGGTGGATGAGCACCACCGGGTAGTGGGCTTTGTGTCGGAGCAGGATTGTCTGCGCAAGTTGCTGATCTCCAGCTACCACTGCGAGGGTTCGTTGATCGTGGATGAATTCATGCACGACCAGCCTCTGACGGTGGGCGAGGAAGATTCTTTGGTAGATGTGGCGGAACTGATGGTGACCCAGAAACCCAAGGTTTATCCGGTGGTGGATGATCAGAACCGGCTGGTGGGCATGCTCAGTCGCCATCAGGTGTTGAGAGCCCTGAAGGATACCCGGCGCGCTTGCGATGCCTGACTTGAGCACCTGATGCCAGCCCCTTGAAAGCCTGGGGGAGTCATCGTTTGGCTTTTGGCACCAGTCGTCCCGCTTTCCTCTTGGCCCCTGCGTACAATTTTCCTTCTTGCCATGTGGGTAGTCTGCGAATTGATAAAACAATTCGGGAGCGCTCCCATGCGTGATCTACATACCTTTCTTGCTGATTACAGTGAAAGTCACCGCAACCCGGTCAACCAGTGGGTGCACATCGTCTGTGTGCCGGCCATCTTTGTTTCTACCATCGGTCTGTTCTGGTTGATTCCGCTGGGGCGCTGGTTGGGACTTGAGGGTTCACTGGCGTACTGGATCAATGGCGGCACCTTGCTGGCCGCCCTGTGTATGCCCTTCTACCTGCGTATGTCCATGGGCATGACGGTGCTGATGTCGGGCTGGCTGGCGTTGTCGCTGGCAGCGATTGTGGCGGTGGATCGTAGCGGTCTTTCGCTGGGTTGGACTAGTGCAGCAGTATGGCTGATTGCCTGGGCGGTGCAGGTGTGGGGGCACAAGGTAGAGGGCAAGAAGCCGTCCTTTGTGGATGACCTGGTCTTCCTGCTGGTGGGGCCCATGTTTGTGTCCATCGAGCTGGCTCACAAGCTGGGGCTGCGCCGTGGAGGCGTTTCGGCCTGATCGGCAGATTGTTCGCCCGGCTCTCGCCGGGCATTATCCCGGCATGACTGTTTCTTCGCCGGATTTCACTTCGCGATTGTTGTCGCCCCTCTACATCTGGCAGGGGGGCTGGCTGGTGCTGCTCTCCGCCATGGAGAACCGGCCCCACCAGCACGTGGCAGCCTCGCTTCTGGTCGGGCTGGAAGATGCCCTGCAAGTGTCTCTGAACGACACATCGCTTAGCCAGCCGCTGGTGACCGTGGCGCCGGAGGTCCGTCAGTCCCTGCGCAGTCACGCCCCGCTGGCAGTGATGCACCTGGATCCGGATGAGCCGGCGTGGTGGGCACTGAGAGGAGCCGACGCAGATCAGACGCTTCCGCT